>MEUC01000016.1 GCA_001771545.1 candidate division WOR-1 bacterium RIFOXYB2_FULL_42_35
CGGGGTCTTTCTGTCCTGATGCAGGTAATCCGTGTCTTCACGGACATCCCAATTTCACCGAGTCTCTCTCCGAGACAGCGCCCCTGTTGTTATGCCTTTCGTGCGGGTCGGAACTTACCCGACAAGGAATTTCGCTACCTTAGGACCGTTATAGTTACGGCCGCCGTTCACTGGCGCTTCGGTTTGCACCTTGATATAATCTCAGCGCGCCCCTTAACGTTCCAGCACTGGGCAGGCATCAGCCCCTATACTTCCCCTTACGGGTTAGCAGAGACCTGTGTTTTTGTTAAACAGTCACGGGGGCCTAGTATCTGTGCCCTGACTTGCGTCAGGGATCCCTTCTCCCGAAGTTACGGGATCATTATGCCGAGTTCCTTAGAGAGAGTTATCTCGCGCGCCTTGGCTTATTCAGCCTGTCCACCTGTGTCGGTTTATAGTACGATCACCCAAAACAATACCCAAAGCTTTTCTTGTCAGTGTGGACTCACCCAAAACCCCCAAATAAATGGGGTAACCACAATCCAATAAGTGTTATGAGCTATCCTCCTGCGTCCCTTTGGTTAACATTAAAGGTGGTACCGGAATATTAACCGGTTTACCATCGCTTACCCCCGCTACGCGGGGCTCAACTTAGACATCGACTTACCCTGGGCGGACGAACCTTCCCCAGGAAACCTTAGACTTTCGGCGGGTCGAATTTCCATCGACCTTTTCGTTACTTATGCCGACATTCTCACTTCCATTTCGTCCATCCAAACTCACGTTTGAACTTCAACCTAGCATGGAACGCTCCTCTACCAGACTCTTTGCCGAAGCAAAGAGAATCCACAGCGTCGGTAACAAGCTTTAGCTCCGTGGATTTTAGGCGCAAAAACACTCGACCAGTGAGCTGTTACGCACTCTTTAAAGGATGGCTGCTTCTAAGCCAACCTCCTGGCTGTTTTAGTGATCTCACTTCCTTTACCACTTAGCTTGTATTTAGGAACCTTAGCTGGTAGTCTGGGCTGTTTCCCTTTCGACCACGAGGCTTATCCCTCGTAGTCTCACTCCCAAGTAATTAATCTGCAGTATTCGGAGTTAGCAAGAATTTGGAATCCCTTTCGGGACCCTAGTCCAAACTGTACTCTACCCCTGCAAAGATACGCTTGAGGCTGGCCCTAAAACCATTTCGAGGAGAACCAGATATCTCCGAGCTCGTTTAGCTTTTCACTGCTATCCACAACTCATCCGAAGAATTTTCAACTTCAACCGGTTCGGACCTCCTCCCAATGTTACTTGGGATTCATCCTGGCCATGGATAGATCGCTATCGGTTTCGGGTCTACACCTGCAAACTAAATCGCCCAATTAAGACTCGCTTTCGCTACGCCTCGGGCTCAACACCCTAAGCTTGCTTGCAAATGTAAGTCGCCGGCTCATTCTTCAATAGGCATGCTGTCACCCCGACAAGTCGGAGCTCCAACTGCTTGTAAGCACACAGTTTTAAATTCTATTTCACTCCCATTCCTGGGTTCTTTTCACCTTTCCCTCACGGTACTAGTTCACTATCGGTCACTGCAGAGTATTTAGCCTTAGGAGATGGTCCTCCCCGATTCCAACGGGATTTCTCGTGTCCCGTTGTACTTGGGATACCGCTAGGGTCAAAAAATCTTTCACTTACAGGGCTATCACCTTCTATGGCCAAACTTTCCAGATTAGTTTAGTTAGATTTTTTAGAATCCCATGTCACGGTCCCACTACCCCCCAACCGAAGTTAGGGTTTAGGCTGTTTCGGTTTCGCTCGCCACTACTACCGAAATCACTATTGTTTTCTCTTCCTCCGCTTACTAAGATGTTTCAGTTCAGCGGGTTGTCTCCATCTGGCGTAAACCAGACAGTATAACGGTATTAACCGCTATAGGTTGTCCCATTCGGAAATCCCCGGATCAATACTATTTTGACAGTTCCCCGGGGCATATCGTAGCCAATCACGTCCTTCATCGACTTGCAGTGCCAAGGTATCCACTGTGTGCTGCAATAACTTGATCATTTCATTCTATCCGATTTCAAATACACACGAATAAAAATTTATACCTGCTATTAAGTTTTCAAGGTCCACCGTTAGTAACAACAAAAAACGCACATCAAGTGCGTTTTGGATAAAGCCTGATGTATCTTTTTTATTTAAATTAAGTAAACTTATTTATCATCAAGTTGCAAATCGAGTTTATATTATAATGTAATCACAGGGAAGTTGTCAAGAGGTTTCTTCTTCTGTTAGAATGGTTTAAATGTTAAAGAAAACAGACCAAGACATTATCAAGGGATACCTGGAAGACAGTTCTAACCTAACTGGTGGATATGCTGACGGCCTTTATATTCCAGAGAATGAAGAAGAGGTCCGAGAAGTCCTTCTTGAATGCAACTCAAGAAAAACAGCTTTAACGATTTCTGCCGGGCAAACAGGCACAACCGGTGGCTGTATACCCTTTGGCGGTTGGATTTTAAGCACCCAAAAGCTAAATAGAATCATCACCTTAAACGTCAAGGAAAATTATGCCATTGTCCAACCAGGGGTAACACTTGAAGAAATTGAAGCTGCAGTAAAAAAAGAGCAGCTCCTCTACCCTCCTGATCCAACAGAAAAGAAAGCTACCATTGGAGGAAACGTTGCCACAAACGCATCTGGGGGACGCGGCTATCGATTCGGAGCAACTAGAGATTGGATCAACAGATTGAAGGTTATTTTGCCTTCTGGAGAAGTTTTAAATATTAAACGAGGTCAACTCGTAACTCGCAACTCGTTACCAGTACCACTTTACACAATGCCCCAAACCAAAAATTCCGCCGGCTATTACGCCAAACAAAACATGGATTTAGTTGATTTGTTTATTGGGCAAGAAGGGACTCTTGGGATAGTTTCAGAAATAGAAATCGCCCTGCGCCCTGTCCTCCAAGAGACTTTTGACATAGTTGCTTTTTTTTCTAGCGAAGAAAAGGCTGTTGACTTTGTTTTCGAAGCTAAAAGAAAAATAGATCCCGGCGTTAATTTCTTTGAATATTTCGATGAGAATACTCTGCAAATGCTCAAACAAACCTATTCTCACATTCCAACAAATGCTAAGGCTGCTGTGTATATTGAACAAGAGATAACCGAAGAAAACAAAAAAACACACCTAGAAGATTGGGCTATCATCTTAGAACAGTTCGGCTACTCAATTGATGATTGCTGGTTGGGCTTAGATGACAACAAGAAAGAAGAACTAGCCAAATTTCGTCACGCTATCCCGGAACATATTAATGAGCTTTACAAAAAACATAAGTCAATTAAACTGGCTACAGATATAGCTGTGCCAACTGATAAGTTCAAAGAGATGTACAATTTCTACAACTCGCAACTCGTCACCCGCAACCCGAAACTATTTTCCATAAAGTTCGGACACATTGGGGAAAACCATCTACACGTTAATCTTCTACCAAAGAACGAAAGAGAAAAAACTCTAGCCAAGGAATTAATTTTGAGGTTTGTACGCAAAGCTATCAGCTTAGGCGGAACAGTTTCAGCAGAGCATGGCATTGGCAAAATTAAACACGATTATCTTAAGGAGATGTACGGCAAAAAGGGTATCGAAGAGATGATTCAAATTAAGAAAACTTTTGACCCCAACTGCATACTCAATCGAGGTAATATTCTTAGCTGCTGATCAAGGTTGGAGTTTCACCCCAAGAACTTTTTCAAACCCAAAAACCAGAACTTTTCCAATCTCGCCAAAAGAAAAACTTTTACCAGCAACCTCCTCCACACTCACCGCATCCTGCTCCTGATATGGCTTTTTCAAGACTTGAAAAATATCTTTGGGCGTTTCTCTGACGAATATCGAACCTTGCTGAAGCAAAGCCTTCTTCCCTCTCTTCTGCGCACTGCCAACGATCTTTCTCCCCCCGACGACAATTTCATATTCTGCAGGATATGAAAAACACAAATTAGTTTTGAGCTTGGAGCTTGGAGCTTGGAATTTGTTTTTAACTTTGATCTTTGAATTTTGAACTTCTGCCTCTATCCCGAACTGTTTCAGGGCCCACGCTATCGCCTCAGAAATCTTTTTATAAGAAGCAATCATCCCTTTTGGTAGTAGAGGATTATCAAGAGCTGTAACCAAACTATAGGTAACCTCTGCTTCATTATGAAAAACAATTCCTCCTCCAGTCGGTCGTTTAACTACATCCCAACCTAATTCTCTAGCTTTTTCAACATCAATCTCCTGATCAACTTTCTGAGCATATCCTAAAGTAATACATTTAGGTTGCCAAGAGTAAATCCTAAGAGTGGAAGGGATTCTTCCCTCTTCAAAATCAGCCAACAACTTAAGGTCATAATCCATATTCTGCTGACCAGAAAGTCGCGGGGTTTTAGTCAGTTGCCAGGTTTGCATAGAATGATTATACAAGAAATGAGTGGGTTTGTTAATTTAGGCAGCTAAATCAACACCAGCTAAGCCAGAATTCCCTTTAAGATCAACAACCTGAGCCTGACCATCACAAACCTCAACTACACTGAGGATATCATCTCTTGAAGCATCAAGAATCACATGACGAGGGATTATTTTAGTTTCATCTTTAAGATCATGAACCTTATAAGCTGAGACTCCTTTTTTGGGTGTGTGGCCACCAACATAAACTGTTGTAGCTGGCAAACCAAGCATCTTATCCATTAAAAGTACATCTTCAGGAAAATAATCACGAAATGCTTGCCCCCACTCTAAAACAGAGTCTACACCTCGAGCCCTATGACAATGAGCCAAAACTGGTGCAGCAGGATAATTGATAAGTTGTTCTGTTGAGATCCCTCCTCTAACAATTGGCACATGAGCTGCAGCAGTAACACCTTGGCTGCCTCGAACAATAATGTATCTCGGACAAGTTTGCCAAAATCTTTCCAACTTTTGTACATAAGCCTCACCCCGTAACTCAACTAAAACCTCACGAAGTCTAAGGCCACGATCAACAAAGCACTCAACCAGCCCTGGAGCAAAACTATCATGATTCCCTTTAAGATAATGTTCATAATTAGCTAGCAAATATTTTGCTCTAACAATCATATCCATGGTGGCAATGGATGAATCCATGTTGTTCACCCACTCGGATGCATCAAGTAAATTCATCCCTGACTTACGCTGCCTGTGAACAGCATCTCCCAAATAAATCTTTGCCCATTCCTCACCATAGGAATCTGCTATTAGTTGAGCATTGCCATCATTGCCATGCAAATCTCCAACCAAAAGAACTCTCTTATGAGACATCTGAATTATTCCCCCAGGTCGACCAACCATATGCATTGCTTCGGCTGACAAACCAGTAGCTGTAATTGCTGGGCGAGTAAAAATCCGACTACCATCGCTTGCTTGTCCAAGAAACTCTGCTGCTAAGACTTCAAGAACTGCATCAAGCTCTTGTTGTGGGGTTAATTTAATTGGTGGCGGAGCGATTGGGGTAACAGTTGGTGGAGGAGAGACAGCGGGAATCCCAACTTGATAAGCAACACTATCACTACGAAAAACTACTCGAGAACCTTTTTCACCATTAGTTAACGGTACTCCACTATAATGTGTCGTAACCCTAGGTTCACGCCCAGCTGGCTGTGGTTTACTCACAAATGTTCCTCCATATCATGGGAATCAATCATATATATTATCGGATTAAAAAAGGAAAAACTTGCGGCAAAAGCCTAAAATCGCAGCTTCAAATCCCTGGCCGCCCTAGCCTCGTCTAACCGTTTAACATGGGTAGTATGTGGAGCATTTTTGACTAGATCTGGATTTTCTTCGCACTCTTTAGCGATTGCTATCATAGCATCACAAAAAGCATCGAGAGTTTCTTTAGACTCAGTTTCAGTCGGCTCAATCATTAAGGCTTCTTCTACTATTAGAGGGAAGTAAATAGTTGGCGGATGATAGCCATAATCCAACAAACGTTTAGCAATATCTAAAGCCTTAACTCCATACTTTTCTTTCTGCCACTTTGCGGAAATAACAAATTCATGCTGACAAGTACGATCATATGGTAAATAATAATAATCCTTAAGCTTATTCATCACATAGTTAGCATTTAAAACAGCATTCTCAGAAACCTCTCGCAAACCCTTAGCACCTAAAGCTAATACATACGCATAAGCTTTAACAATCACGTTGATGTTGCCGTGGAAGGAATGGACACGACCAATGGATTTGGGGAAGCGGTCAGCAGAAAGCTGAAAGCTGTTAGCAGATTTTATTACTCGCGGAACCGGCAAGTACGGTTCAAGTTTTTCACCAACCCCTACTGGCCCAGCGCCAGGACCACCACAACCATGCGGAGTTGCAAAGGTTTTATGTAGATTGAAATGCGCTACATCAAATCCCATATCTGCCGGTCGACAAACTCCTAAAGTGGCATTAGCATTAGCCCCATCATAATAAAGCAACCCGCCCGCTTTATGAATAATCTCCGCCACATCCAAAATGTGTTCGTCAAACAAACCAAGCGTATTTGGATTCGTCACCATAAGCCCTGCAGTATCATCACCCACAACCTTTCTCAACTCATCGAGATCAATATTTCCCCGCTTGTCAGATTTTACAACAATTGCTTGATAGCCAACTAAACTTACAGAAGCAGGATTCGTCCCATGCGCTGAGTCGGGGATTATAATTTTGTTTCTGACAGTTGACAGTCGACAGTCGACAGTCGACTGTTGCTGGTGGTAGGCTTTAATCATAAGAAGAGCAGTTAATTCCCCATGTGCACCGGCAGCTGGCTGAAAAGTAAAAGCTTTGAAACCAAAAATAGCACACAGATACTGTTCAAAATTATAAAGCAGTTCTAATACCCCCTGCACTTCACTTTCATCTTGAAGGGGATGAATATCAGTAAAACCAGGGAGTTGGGCAATTTCTTCGTTAACCTTGGGATTGTATTTCATGGTGCAAGAACCAAGGGGATAAAAACCATTATCAACCCCAAAATTACGTCGAGAAAGATTGGTAAAGTGTCTAACAACATCAACTTCAGCCAATTCAGGCAGGTTTAGATTGTGACGTAAGGCTTCCGCAGGAATTAACTTAGTAAGGTTTTGTCCCGGAACATCTAAATTAGGCAAAGAATACGCTTTTCGCCCTGGAATAGATTTCTCAAAAATGAGCTGCTCTGTTTTATTCTCCATTTAACAATTCAATACCGCCCTTGGCGGGATCCTGAAACATTATTTGCAATATAGTAATCGGGACAATTCAACAATTCAACAATTCAACAATTCAACAATTTAACAGTTTAACAGTTTAACAATTAAAAAATTAAATTATCGCTTTCTGCGTCCTTGGATCAAAGAAATGAAGCTTACTTAAATTAACCACAACTTTAAAGCTGCTGCCAGTAGAGGCATCACAAAGTCCATTTACTCTAGTTGTCAAAGCGTTTGCCCCTACATGGAGGTACAAATAAGTTTCTGCCCCAATAATCTCACGAAAATCAATCTTGGCATCCAAATAAAGCTTCTCCTTAATCCAATCTGAAGAAGGCACATCCCAAATATCTTCTGGCCGAATCCCAAAAGTTACTTCTTTCCCAATATAAGGCTCCAAGAGAAGAGCAACTCCTTCTGGGATAACAACTTCAAAACTCTCTGCTTTAAAAGTATACCTATTATCCTTTTTATCAATTGTTCCTTTGACGAAATTCATCGGCGGACTGCCGATAAAACCCGCCACAAAACTATTGGTTGGCTTTTCATAAACACTCAAAGGACTTTCCAATTGTTGCAGTCCACCATTCAAAATAACGGCCACACGCTGCCCTAAGGTCATCGCCTCAACCTGATCGTGGGTTACATAAACAACTGTAGCCTTAAGGGCTTTATGTAGTCGCTGCAACTCTGCCCGCATCTGAACACGCAGTTTAGCGTCTAGATTTGAAAGTGGCTCATCCATCAAGAAAACCTGCGGTCGTCTGACAATCGCTCTGCCGACTGCAACTCGTTGTCTCTGCCCACCAGAAAGCTGTTTCGGATAACGATCAAGTAAATCTTCTAGACCCAAAATGCTCGCGGATTCTCTAACCCTCTCACTAATTTCTTTTTTTTGCATTTTGTGCAGTTTTAGGCCAAAAGCCATATTGTCATAAACCTTCATGTGAGGATAAAGCGCATAGTTTTGAAAAACCATGGCAATATTTCGATCCTTGGGAGGAACATCATTGATTAAACGATCCCCAATATATATTTTCCCCTCAGTAATTTCCTCTAGACCGGCAATCATTCGCAAGGTTGTTGTTTTGCCACACCCGGAAGGTCCGACTAAAACGACAAACTCCTCATCATTAATTTCCAAATTAATATTCTTAACCGCCATGACATCTTTACCAAACATCTTACTTACATTTTGTAATAATACTCTTGCCAATTTCTAAAGCTCCTTTCCTAAATTTGCCAGCTCAATAGCAGACATGGCTGCCGTAAAACCTTTATTACCAGCTTTTGTGCCAGCTCTCTCCAAAGCTTGCTCTAAATTATCAGTCGTTAAAACCCCAAAGATAACTGGAACTCCGGAATCTAAAGAAACCTTAGCCACGCCCTTAGCAACTTCTGCTGCTACGTATTCAAAATGTGAAGTTGCTCCTCTGATTACCGCACCAAGACAAACAACGGCACTGTACGACTTAGCCAACTTCTTCGCCACAAAAGGGATTTCAAACGCCCCAGGAGTCCAAACTACATGAATGTTTGCCTCCTTAGCTCCATGTCTTTTTAGACAATCTATCGCCCCACCTAATAATCCCTTGGAAACTAATTCATTAAAACGAGAAACAACTATTGCAACCTTTAACTTACTGGCGTCCAGATTCCCCTCAATTACTTTTACCATTTTTTTCTCCTCCTTTAAAAACATGACCCAATTTTGCCGATTTTGTTTTTAAATATTTTTCATTATGTTGATTTGGCGCTATTTCCAAGGGGACACGTTCATTAATTTTCAAACCATAACCTTCTAAACCGACAACCTTTTTAGGATTATTGGTCATTAATTTTATTGAAGTCAGGCCTAAATCCACCAATATTTGCGCCCCAATACCATAATCACGCAAATCCGCAGCATAACCCAATAATTCATTCGCTTCCACAGTATCATGCCCTTGTTCCTGCAATTGATAAGCCCTTAGCTTGTCTTTTAACCCAATGCCCCGACCCTCTTGTCTCATATAGAGCAACACTCCTTGTCCACAAAAATCAATCTTTTCCATGGCTTTGGCCAGTTGTTCTCCGCAATCACAACGGTGAGAGCCAAAAACATCCCCAGTTAAACACTCTGAATGAACACGAACTAAAACATTATCTTTCCCTTTGATATTCCCCTTAACTAGGGCGACATGATGTTTGTTCTCAAGCAAGTCTTCATAACCATAAGCGGTAAAATCACCATACTTGGTAGGGAGTTTAGAGACAGAAACACGACGGATTAATTTATCCTTGGCCAGACGGTAAGAAATCAGGTCAGCAATAGTTATCATTTTTAATTTATGCTTTTTTGCAAATTTAGTTAGGTCTGTAGTTCTGGCCATTTCACCATTAGCACTAATAATTTCACAGATTACTGCAGCTGGAAACAAGCCAGCTAACTTAGCCAAATCAACAGCTGCTTCAGTATGACCCGCCCTTTTTAAAACGCCCCCCTCTTTAACTCGCAAAGGAAAAACATGTCCGGGAGTAGCCAGGTCCTCTTTCTTTGTCCCAGAATTAATCAAGACCTCAACTGTTTTGGCCCGATCAGCAGGTGAAATACCAGTTGTAACACCAAACTTAGGTTGGGCATCAACAGAAATAGTAAAGGCTGTACGCATAGTCTCAGTATTTTTATCAACCATTTGCTTCAAGTCTAGCTGATCAAGACGTTCTCCCGTCATAGGAACACAAACCAATCCTTTAGCCAAAGAAATCATGAAATTAACAGCTTTGGGGGTCACTTTCTCTGCTGCCATAACCAAATCGCCCTCATTTTCACGATCCCGGTCATCGACAACAATAACTAGCTTACCGTTTTGGATATCTTTAAGAGCTTCTTCAATTGTATTAAATTTTATCTGTTTCATGTTGTTTCAATTAATAATTAACAATTAATAACATTGTGTGCCTTCGGCACATCATTAAGTAAAAAAATCCTTGTTGTTAATTTGGTCATTGTTTAGTTATCTATCCACCCCAACGGAAAAAAACCAGCCTTAGTCAGCATGTCATCACTAACTCCACGATTCATTTCACCTTTAAGGTGTTTTTCAATGTATTTAGAAAGAATATCAACCTCAACATTAACACGATCACCAACATCCTTATCGGCCAAAGTGGTTGAATTAGCAGTGTGAGGAATAACCGAGATTATCAATAAACCGTCCCTCATATCAGCTAGAGTCAAACTAATGCCATCTATGGTAATAGAACCCTTAGGAACGATAAAGGCTAATAATTTACTGGGTATAGAAAGAGATAATTCCAGGGTCTTGTCCAACTTAACTTTTTTTCTTATCTCGCCAATACCATCAACATGCCCAGTAACTAGATGCCCACCTAGCCTGGCAGAAAGCAATAAGGCTCTTTCCAGGTTAACTCGATCTCTAACTTTTAAATCAGTGATGGTGCTTATGCGCAGTGTTTCTGGAGCAACATCAAACTCAACCAGGTTGCGACGGATTTTGGTAACAGTTAAACAAGTCCCATTAACAGCGATGCTTTCGCCAATTTGCACGTCGGCAAACTCCCGACTAACAGAGATAGTCAGCTTAGCGGAGAGGGAAGACCTAACAAAGGAGGTGACAACCCCTACTTCTTCGATAAGACCCGTAAACATACCTTATAAATATACCATAAATGAAGGCTAAGGGCAAAGGGGCAGACAGCCTCAGCCTTTGCCCTTAGCCTCATTCCGAACATAAGACCCTAATATCCCGTTGATGAATTTAGCAGCTTCTTGACCAGAGTATTTCTTGGCTAATTCAACAGCCTCATTAATAATAACAGAAGCCGGTGTATCACCCATCTTTATTTCTTGAATAGCTAAGCGGAGAATACTGCGATCAACCTTGCCAATGCGATCTAGCGACCAATCTATCGAGAATTGAGAAATTACCTGATCAAGTCCTTCTTTCCCTGCCCAAGCAGCATTAGCCAAAGAGGCCGCGAATTCAAGGGTTTCCGGAATATATTTATCTGCCTCAGTAATGTTTTCCAGCGCGGTTTTAGTGTCTATCTTGGCTAAATCAGCTTGATAAAGGGCTTGCATGGCTAAGCGTCGAGAGGTGTTTCTTTTACCCATTTATGCCTTGTTACTAAAATGTTCTTCTACAAATTTGGTAGTAACATTTCCACTGGCAAAAGCTTCGTTGCGCATAACATCGAGGTGAAAAGGAATCGTGGTAGAAATTCCATCAATCACATATTCATCTAAAGCCCTGGCCATTCTACGGATTGCTTCCGGACGATCTTTCCCCCAAACAATAAGTTTGGCAATCAATGAATCATAATGGGGCTGAATTACATATCCGGGATAAACATGACTGTCAACACGAACCCCTAAGCCTCCAGGAGCCAGATAAGCTTTGATTTCTCCGGGACAGGGCATAAAACCTCTTTCATGATTTTCCGCATTAATCCGGCATTCAATTGCATGTCCTTGAAACTTAATATCCCCTTGTTTTAAAGTTAATTTTTCCCCTGCTGCAATCAAGATCTGTTCCCTGATGATATCCACATTCGTCACCATCTCTGTAACAGGATGTTCTACTTGCACCCTGGTATTCATCTCCATAAAATAAAATTTGCCGTGCCTATCAAAAATAAACTCAATCGTACCCGCACTCATATAGTTGACAGATTTAGCTGCTCGTATTGCAGCGTCACCAAGTTTTCTCCTCAGCTTGTCATCAACTGCCGGAGAAAGGGCTTCTTCAACTAATTTTTGATGACGACGTTGAATAGAGCAGTCTCTTTCCCCTAAGTGAATAATATTGCCATGACTATCAGCTAGGATTTGAACTTCAATATGGCGAGGCTCTTCAATAAACTTCTCAATATAAACTTCGGGATTCCCAAAAGCTGCCCCAGCTTCAGCTCGGGCAGTTCTCATTAAGTGGACAAACTCATCTTTGTCCCAGGCAACTCGCAAACCCTTACCACCTCCACCAGCTGTAGCTTTAATTGCCACAGGGAAACCTATCTTCTCTGCAATTCTTAAAGCCTTATTTTCGTCAGAGATAATCCCGTCTGATCCAGGCACCACAGGAACACCAACCTTAGCAACTGTTTTTCTAGCGGTAGCTTTGTCCCCCATCCTCTGCATAGCATCTATTCTAGGACCAATAAACTTAATGCCGCTAGCTTCACAAATTTCTACAAATTTAGAGTTTTCCGCTAGAAAACCATAGCCAGGATGGATGGCATCAACGCCTGCAACTTCGGCCACACTCATAATGCTGGGAATGTTAAGATAACTTTTGTTGGGAGCGGCAGGGCCGACACAAAAGGCTTGATTAGCTAATTTAACGTGGAGAGAATCTTTGTCGGCCTCAGAATAAACCACCACAGTCCCGATCCCCATTTCTTTGGCTGCCCGGATTATTCTAACAGCAATTTCACCGCGATTGGCAATTAAGATTTTCTTAAACATAAATTTAAAAAAGGAAATGATATTTTAACATATTTCAGCCTAATCGGCCAGTAACGGTAGCAAAAAGCAATAAAATAGTCAGAAAAATCAACACCCCAGCCGTAGTCCAAGCCACGGCATTATTAAATCTTGAATTCACATACGAACCCATTAAGCGTTTATTGTTAACCAAGAGCAGCATAAAAATCAAAAGAAAAGGGAATAAAATACCATTGGTGGTCTGAGAGAAAACCATGACATTGACCAAATTTAAATTAGGGATCAAGACAACCCCCGCCCCAATTAAAATCAGTAAAGTGTACAAGCCAAAAAATATTGGGGCTTCGTTAAACTTTTTACTAATACCATTTTCCCAGCCAAAGGCTTCACAAATTGCATAGGAAGATGATAAAGGCAAGATCGAAGCACCTAGAGTTGAGGAAGCAAACAATCCCAAGGCAAACAGGGTTGCAGCAAAATTGCCGGCAAACGGTTTTAAGGCAACGGCCGCTTCTTCTGCTTCATGAATAATGATGCCACGAGGATATAAAACCGCTGCACAAGCAATAACAATAAAGAAGGCTATAATCACAGCAATAATGGAACCCAGAATTACGTCCCACCGCTGATAATTATACTGCTTAATCTTGATGCCCTTTTCTACAACCGAAGACTGCAGATAAAACTGCATCCAAGGAGCAATTGTAGTCCCAATCATGGCTATGGAAAGCAAAATATAATCCTGATCAAATCTAAAGCTTGGCACAACTGTACTCTTTAAAACCATTCCCCAGTCTGGCCGAGCCATAAAGCCAGAGAAAATATAAGCAAAATAAATAAAACAGACAGCAATAAAAATTCGCTCAACCCCTTTATACGTTCCTCTGGTCATTAAAACCCAAATTAGCATTAGCATAACTGGCACAGAAAAATAACGGGTAATACCAAAAATTTCCAAACTGGCAGCAATTCCAGCAAACTCAGAAATAGTCACCGCAATGTTTGCAATTAAAAGAATTAACATGGCAAAGAAGGTCCAACGCACTCCAAACTCTTCCCGGATTAAATCTGACAGGCCTTTGCCGGTGACAACCCCCATACGAGCACACATTTCCTGAATAACCACCAAGGCAACCCCAACCAAGATAAGCATCCACAACATATGATAACCATAATGAGCCCCAACAATTGAGTAAGTCGCCGTACCACCAGCATCATTGCCCGCCAAGGCAGCAATCAAGCCCGGACCCAAAACAATCAGAAAAAGCCAAAATTTTTTAAACTTTGGTAAACGCATAATTAATTATCCCAACACATGTCTGATACGTCTTGAAATAGGAGGCAAAATAAAATCAACCACATCATCAACCGTAACAATGCCCAGAATTTTATTATTCTGATCAACAACCGGAACTGCTAATAAATTATATTTAGAAATGGCTTGGGCCACCCGACGTTGATCAGTTTCCGGCTCAACAGTTTTGAGCTCTTTGACCATAATACTTGCAATCGGTGTCTCAGGAAGAGAAAGAATTAAATCGCGCAAAGAAACTACCCCAACCAGCTTCTCTGCCTGATCAACAACGTAAATATAAAAAACCGTTTCAGCAGTAGGCACTAATTCACGCATCTTTTCAATTGTTTGGTGACAGTTAAAGTTGCTGGGAATAGAGATAAATTCCGTAGTCATTAAACCACCGGCAGTTTCATCTGGGTGAGAAAGGAGTTCGCGAACAGAAGCTGACTTTCTTGGCTTTATTAATCGTAACAATTCTTCGGCCTTTTCCGGATCAAGATCGCCCAAAACATCCGCAACTTCATCCGCTGGCATTTTATCTAAAACACCTAAAGCTTTCTTGGTGTCAAGAGTAGTGAGCAATAAAGCCTGCAGCTTCGGCTCCAACTCATGCAAAGCTTCTGCGGCGGTTTTATCAGCCAGCGAAGAAAAAATCGCAGTCCTTTCTGCAGAGTGAACCTGACTAATAATTGAAGCAATATCAGACGGATGCATTTCGGAAACATGTTTAGCAGGAACAGTAATCATCCCTTTGGCTCGTCCGGTCATTAAATGCTCCACATGATCCCAACCAATCAAAGTATCAGAAACTTGTCGACCAAATAAACGAAAAATAAAACTAAAAAATCCCAGGCAACCCAACCGGCGCAATAAACCACGAAAACCTACGTCAGCAGCAATCAAACGAACATCCTGCTCAATCTTGCCTAATTTCAGGTCATTAACCCGAATAACTCTCGCCCCTTCTGTATCAACAATCTGCTTATCCATTAAATCCTGCCAGAGCAAAAGCTCTCCCTGCCTTGGTTGAGTGAAAACAATTCGCTCCTTGACAGATTTAGTCGTTACAAACTTTTTCCCGATCAGGTCAATTTCGGACATTAAAATAATGGTGTCGTCATTGTTCTTACTCAAGCGGACAAGCAAACCTGTCACTCTGGGAAAAACTTCACCGACTGTGAGGATGAAATCCCTGATTTCACCAATATTATCCTGGAGACGATCTACAACCGTCACCCCTCGGAGTTCAGAAACAAACATTTCCGAAAAAAGCACCATAATAAAATCATTCTAGCATGAAGTTTTAGAGAAGAAAACCAGAAAGACTAACCGTGTGCAGGTTGGGCAATATGTCTATCTAGTTTACTATCGACTTCTTTAATTTGTTCGCTTAAAATATCGTTAGACAAATTGATTTCTTTTTTTAAACTATCATGAACAAAGCCTATTTTCTGATCAAGCTTACTCATATCAAAACGTAGATTGTTTTCCATTTGCTTCATCTCAGAACGAAGGTCAGTCCCCATTTGCCTCATTTCAGAACGAAGATCTGTTCCCATTTGCTTCATCTCAGAACGAAGAACATCGTGCCCCTCTAAAACCAGCTGAACCTTATCTTTAATTTCTTCTAACAACACTTCAAACCTCTCTTTGCTTTTATTCACCACCGCCACCTCCTCCACCATAAAAATTCTAGCACTTATACTAATTCAAAACAAACATCTTCCCTGGTAATTGTTTGATAATCTTCTTCATCTCTAGCATCGTCAGCAAACTTGAAATCTGTGAGATGGAGAAGCCGGCTTCAAGAGTAATATTATCAATATGTTTCACCTCAAACGACAAAACCCCAACTATTTTCTGTTCCTCTTCCGACAAATTATAATAGTCCCGTTTAGAATTTTGAATTTGTGATTTTGATATTGTTTGTAATTTGGAAATTGTCATTTGGTGCTTAATTTCGTCCAGGACATCATCAACAGACTCAACTAACTTAGCCCCTTGTTTGATTAGCCAATGCGGTCCTTTTGACTGATCCAAGCCAGCATTACCAGGCACAGCAAAAACCTCCCTACCCTGTTCCAAAGCTTCCTTGGCTGTAATCATTGCCCCACTATCATAATGACCCTCAACCACAATGACACCTAAAGACAAGCCGGAAATAATTCGGTTGCGCAAAGGAAAGTGCCAAGGTTCAACCTCCGTACCTAGCGAAAATTCAGACACCACTGACCCATTTTTCGTCACCTGCTCCATCAAGCTTTTATTTTGTGGCGGATAAACAATATCAACCCCGCAACCTAAAACAGCTATGGTTCGACCATTAACTGCCAACGCCCCTTCATGTGCCGACGTATCTACCCCAGCTGCCAGCCCAGAAACGATTGTAATTCCCAGACTAGCAAGGTCTCTCGCTAGCTTTTTTGCCGTAGCCAAACCATAGCGAGAAGCTTTACGAGTACCAACTATGGCGACCGATTTTTCGTCACTCTGTTGCAGTTTTCCTTTGCTGTATAGAATAGAAGGAGGGTCATAAATATTTTTTAAGTTTTTAGGATACTCGGAATCATCCAAAGTTAAAGCATTAATATCGGCAGAAAAACCAGCAGAAACATCGAGGGTATTTTTGTTTTCCAGCAATGACTTGATAGCCTTACTTGAGAGGCGCTCAACTTTAGTTAGATCTTCTTCAGTCGCCGCCCATATAGCGTCTATAGAACCAAACTTATCCCACATTTTCTTGATACTAGCCGCACCAAGGTGTGGAATTTTATTGAGGATTAACCATTTAACTAAATTGGATTGCATAGAATAAAAATGACCCGGGATCCAGGACTCAAGGCACAGGACTAACTGACTACTTAATCCAGAACATTCCCGTTTGCTGGCGATACCCTAAATACTTATCACCAAACTTAGGTACTAGTAGCAATCTTTCTTCCAGGTAGGCTTGGATCCAGAGGAGGGCAACAATAAAGAGACCAAAATAGAAGGCATAGATCGCCTGCCACAACCACCACCAACCCACAATTATAAAAATAAAACCGAGATACATCGGATGACGGACAAATTGGAAAGGTCCGGCAGTAATAGGTTCTTGAGGAACATCCCCAAATAATTCTTCGCTGCCACTAAACATATTCTTGGCCCAGAAAAAAATGACCTGCCCCATAACAATCGCAATAAGCCCGGCAACTCTCCACCAGAAAAAATCAAGCGAAAATCTTGGTTGAGGGAAGAATGGGGTTAAGATTGGAATTGTTAAAGCAATAAAAATCGCGACTTTTCTCCACAAATCAGATTTACTCTTTAGCAGAGTATACCAATTAACCGCTAAACATAAAACAAAAAGCGATAATAGCACCAGAAAAATTGTCATCTTAGTTCTCATTCTATAACAAAGCCCCCTACCTGGCAAGAACCTTGCTAGTAACAGTTAAACAAAAGGAGGTGATATTATGGGAGGACTAAATCGTTCAATCCTCGCTGGTAGACTGGTAGCTGACCCGGAACTGCGCATGACAAAAAACGAGACAGCAGTAACAAGATTTCGGTTGGCTATCAATTGTCGAGGTAGATTTGGAAAAAGCACTGACTTCATCAACTGCGTTGCCTGGGGACCATTAGCAGAAATCTGCGCTGAATACCTAAAAAAAGGCCGCTTAGTAGCAGTTGAAGGTCGTTTGAGCGTCCAAAACTATAAAGACAAAAAAGGAGCCAGCAAAACCTCTACAGAAGTTGTCGTAGAAAACATGCAGATGCTTGATTCTAAATTTTTTAACGCTGCCTCAAAAGCCAAACAAGAAGAAGACACCGCCGACGTTATTTCACTTTAACACTCATAGCCCTGGACGGTATCCCCACCCCCAGGGCTTGCCCCTTAAAAATCACAATGTTATAATCAAATCATGCTACGAAAACTTCTGATTCTATTTCTTCTCCTTGTTTTATGCACAGCAACAACCTTGGCCGCCAAAATCATTACCCTACCGAAACCAACTAAATCCGGCATGGTTTCGCTGGAAGAATCGATTGATAAACGCCGTTCTGAACGCGAGTATCGCACTAATGATTTGAGCCAAGACCAACTCTCTCAAGTCCTTTGGGCCGCCCAGGGAATAACGGATAGTAGCTTTGGTTTTCGCACCGCCCCGTCAGCGGGAGCACTTTATCCTCTAAAAATTTATGTAATTAAAAAGGATGGTGTTTTTCGCTATTTACCGGATGGACATAGGCTGTTGCAGCTTTCCGAAGAAGACAAACGACCTTCGCTCCTGCGGGCCTCTCTAGGCCAAGGCTTTATCCGTGAAGCTCCGGTTAGCATTGTTCTTTCTGCTAATTTTTCTATTACCCAAGCTACGTATGGCGCCCGTGCTTTCCGTTATGTTTGTATGGAAACCGGTCACGTAGCCGAAAATATCCATCTCCAAGCCGTTGCCCTTGGCTTAGCTTCGATCCCTGTCGGGGCATTTTGGGACGATGTGATCAAGAAAGTTTTAGAACTGCCTGACGATGAAGATCCCCTTTATATTATTCCGGTCGGATACACAAAATGAAAAAAGGCCTAGACAAGCATCGGCTCCTAGCAATTGTCATTGTTGTATTTGCTGTTGCATTTTTTTATCTAAACATCTTCTTACCCAAAGCAATTCCCCTCTTTATGCGAACAGGCACACCGAGAACTCCCTTCAATATCCTAATCCTGGGAACCGATACAACTTATAATCACGAAACAGGGCAACCTATACCAGAATCAAATGGCAGGACTGATTCGATTCTCTTGGCTCACCTCAACCCAATTAATTTTCAAATTCATGTCCTCTCAATTCCTAGGGACACCTATTTAACAATTCCCGGTTATGGCAGGAACAAGATTAACGCCGCCAATGTCTTTGGGGGGATCCCTTTAGTCAAAAAAACCGTCACTGGGTTAACCAAGCAAAAAATTGACCACTTCATTAAGATTAAGCCCGAGGCCTTAATTAAACTTGTTGACCTGCTGGGCGGAGTTTCTTTGTTTGTTGAAAAAGATATGTATTACGTTGATAAAGCCCAGGGCTTAAAAATAGATTTAAAAATGGGCCGGCAAAAACTATCCGGCCAACAAGCCCATGGCTTCATAAGATATCGCCATGACCTTCTGGGGGATATTGGCCGAGTTAATCGACAACAAGTTTTCTTAAAAGCTTTAACCAAAGCCCTGCTAAAACCCTCTAACCTACTCAAAGCCCCCTTTGCCATAAAAACAGCATTAGGAGAAATTGAAACTGATTTAACTATTCCTCAAACTATTGGGATATTAAACATCAGCCGCACAGCTACCATAAAAACAGCCACTGTTTCCGGTGAAGCTAAATTGTTACGTGGAGCGGGATCAGTTTGGGAGATTGATGAGCAAGGGCTTAAAAAAATGTTGCAGGAGTATTTTTAGCAATCAAACAAGCCGAATTTCTACTCAAAAAGCTCAACAATCTTAAACTTGGAAACATCAACTAAGCCCTTATCAGTCAAACGCAACTCTGGAATAACCGGTGAGGCTAAAAAGGCCAAAGCAGCAAAGGCCTCTTTGGCTTTGCCCCCCAAAGTCTCTACAGCTTGCTCTAATTTTTGTTGTTTGGTTAGAACCTCACTTAGGGAACTATCAGACATTAAACCTGCAACTGGTAAGGCTAAGTCTGCCATTACTAATCCACCTTGCACAGCCACCATTCCACCACTTAAATCCACTACCCGCCTGACCGCAGAAATGATATCTTCATCATCAACACCAACACAAATAATATTATGGGCATCGTGGGAAACAGAGCTAGCCAGAGCGCCATGCTTTAAACCAAAACCCTTAACTAAACCAAGGCCAATGTTGCCTGTTCCTTTATGCCTTTCAACGACAACTAACTTTAAGATATCATTATCTGGATCAGCAACGACCAAGCCCTTTTTTTGTTTGACGGCAGCAAGAATTGACTTGGTCAAAGTTTGTTCCGGAACAAGCTCAATTGTCCTGGCATAATCAGACTTAGCCTTAAGCTCTAAAGCTTCAATTTCAAAAGGTTTAACGTGAATTGTTTCTCTGACAATTTTATTCTTTTTTACCTTGGGTTCAAATTCCAAGCGACTCTTAGTCGAAACCTTTTGACCATTTTTAAAACCCATTTCAACATTAAAATCTTCCAAATTAGAAAGCACATTTATATTAGCGTAATAGCCAGGGGCTAACGCTCCGAAACCAGTTAAGCCATAATGACGAGCCGGATTAATGGTAACCATTTGCAAGGCCGTGATGGCCGGAAGCTTTAGGGCCACAGCTTTCCTAAGGATTTGATTTAAATGCCCGGCAGCTAAGTCTTCGGGAGAAAGGTCATCAGTACAAAAGCAAAAAAAACGGGAATTAGCTGGGGTTATTAAGGGTAAAATAGCTTCTAAATTCTTGGAGGAAGACCCCTCTCTCACTAAAATTTGCATCCCGGCTTTCAACTTTTCCTGGGCTTCTTTCAGGGAAACGCTTTCGTGATCAGAGTAGATTCCAGCAGAAATATAGGCATTGAGATCTTTCCCTAATAAGCCTGGGGCATGACCTTCAATCCCACAATCGCCGGCTGACTCAATATTTTCCAGCACCGGCTTTTTGCCCGCGATTACTTCAGGAAAATTCATTATCTCTCCCAATCTCAAGACTCGCTCATTTTTAAGTAGAGTCAACACCTCTTGGACTTTCAGCTTAATCCCAGAAGTCTCCAGATCAGCTAATGGCATACAGCCTGGAACAGCAAAGAAGATATCCAAGGGCAGGTCTTCACTCTGCTGCAATAAATACTTGATCCCTTTAAGACCTAAAACATTGGCAATTCCATGGGCATCAGCAATAATGGCCGTGGTGCCATGGGGAACAACCACTCGAGCCAGCTCTGGTGGCAAGAGAAACGTACTTTCAATATGCAGGTGACTGTCAATAAACCCAGGGGTAAGATAACGGCCATTAAGATCAATTTCTTCTTCACCAGAATACTCACCAATACCAACAATGCGATCCTTATAGATGGCTAGATCAGCTGGATAAACCTCTCCAGAGAAAACATTGATCAACTGACCATTCTTAAGAACCAGGTCAGCTTTTTTCTCTCCTCTGGCAGCAGCAATACGTTCACGAAGGTGATTCATTACTTTCGGAGTTTAACAGAACAATACCAGAGGGTCAAGGATAGTAAATCTAATAGTAAATCTAATAGTAAATCTAACGAGTGATTTTTGTTGTTGTTTTTTACAAAAGTTTATTAAAAAAACAGCTCCGCTCACCAGTGTGGCAAGCGATGTCACCAACCTGCTCAATTTTAGCCAAAATGGCATCGGCATCGCAGTCATAATATAACTCTTTGACTTTTTGAATGTGGCCCGAGGTTGCACCCTTGTGCCATAAAACTTTTCTAGAACGGCTCCAGTACCACATTTCTTTAGTTTCTACTGTTTTCTGCAGCGACTCCTTATTCATATAAGCAAGCATGAGAACAGTGCCGTCCTTAGCCTCCTGGGCAATAACCGGAATCAACCCTTGTTCGTTAAATTTGATCTTGCTGATGTCCATGTTGTCCTCCCTTAAATTAAAAATTAATAATTAAACAATTAACAACAATGAGTCGCTCCGCGACAATATTATTACCCGTGCCGAACGAAGTAAGGCACACCATGTTGTTAATTATTAATTGTGTCATTGTTAATTAAAAGTTAACCTCCTGCTTTTGTTTCTCTTTCTTAATGGCTCGAAACTCAACGTTAACTGCCCCAGTTCCTAAAACCCCTTCAAGCTGCTCCACTAGTTCAGGAGAAATATCAACCTGAAAATCATTACCTAATTGTACCATTTTACCATCTAAGCGAACAAAAACCGGATCCCTGCCCTTAGATGCCATTAAAAGTTCTTTCATCCGAGCAAGCAAGCCAGTATCATTAACATCAACTAATTCAATATGTAAGGACCTAACTTTTTCCAGCTCTTCCATCGGCCCAATTGATTCGGCCACCACGTTGAAATCATCAGAACGCATATCACGATTAATTTTACCTTGGACAATTATGATAACATCTTTCTTTAAATGATCTTTAACTTTATCAAAAGTGCTAGGAAAGATAACCAAACCGACGCTGCCGGTTAAGTCTTCAATCGTGGCGATCATCATCATGCGCCCCTTTTTAGTCGTGATGTTACGACACTCGGTTAAAATCCCGCCAATCTTGACCACTTCCCCTTCTCTCTTTTCAGCAATCTCAACAATTTTTACGTTAGCTTGAGCTTCTAAAGAATCACGCACATGCTCCAAAGGATGAGAAGAGATATAAATTCCCAGCATTTCCTTTTCCATGCGCAACAACTGATCGGGAGGAAACTCATCTATGACAACATCATTGTCCACATTAGCAGTTTGACTCTGGGCTGTTGACTGAAAATCAAACAGGGTTGATTGTCCATTAGCTCGCTCTTTTTGTTCCGAAGCAGCCCTGGAAAGAACCTTACCAAGAACTGCCAATTGATAGGCTCTGCCATGGCCAAAAGAATCAAAACCGCCAGCTTTTATTAAGCTTTCGATAACTTTTTTATTACACGTCCTGGTATCAACCCTCTTACAAAGATCTGCTAAAGAAGCAAAAGGCCCCTCTTTAGTTTTTGACTCGATAATGGAATCAATTGCAGCTGCCCCAATATTTTTGACTGCAGAAAGACCAAAGCGAATACCCTCTTTCGTCACAGTAAAATTACGATAGCTCTCATTAATGTCTGGCGGTAAAATCTTGATACCCAAACGACGAGCTTCACTAATATACGCTGTCACCTTATCTGCATTCCCCATCACCGAAGTTAAAATTGCTGCCATAAACTCCAGAGTATAATTAGTTTTCAAATAAGCTGTTTGATAAGAGATAACCCCATAGGCAGTGGAATGGGATTTATTAAAACCATAACCGGCAAATTTGGCGCAAAGATTAAAAAGCTCGGTTGCCTTGTGATGAGAAACCCCTTTTTTGACCGCCCCCTCAACAAAAAATTCCTTTTGTTGCTGCATCTCTTTAGTTTTCTTTTTACCCATGGCTCGCCGCAGCAGATCAGCTTGCCCCATGCTAAAACCAGCAATTTTACTGGCAATTTCCATCACCTGTTCCTGATAAAGAATCGTGCCATGGGTCTCTCGTAAAATCGGTTCCAGCTCCGGCAACATATATTTAACCGGAATCTGGCGGTGTTTTCTTTTGACATAATCATCAACCATGCCGCTCTCCAATGGGCCGGGACGATAAAGGGCTAAGAGCGCAATAATTTCTTCAAAACAATTTGGCTGCAGATTTTTGATTAACCCCCTCATGCCACTACTTTCTAGCTGAAAAACTCCCATAGTTTCACCGCTGCAAAGCAAATTGTAAGTTGCTTGATCATCCAAGGGGATTTTATTTAGATCCAAATCAATTTCCCTGGTACGTTTAATTATCTTTACGGCCTGGCCCATCATGGTTAAGTTACGCAACCCCAAAAAGTCCATTTTTAAAAGACCGATTTTTTCCAAATCACCCATAGGGAATTGAGTAACAATCACAGTTTTATCCACTCTCTGCAAAGGAACATGATCGGTTAAAGGATTTTTGGAAATAACCACACCAGCCGCATGCACAGAAGCATGACGAGCAAGGCCTTCCAGTTGCTTCGCCGTATCGAGCAATTTTTTAATTTGCTCATCGGTGTCATATAGTTCTTTCAGCTCTTTAACCATTTCCAAAGCCAAACTTAAGGTAATATCAGGAGCAAAAGGAACCAGTTTGGCAATTTTATCAACAAGTGGCAGCGGCACTCGCAGGACCCTGCCCACATCACGGATAACACCCCGAGCAGCCATGGTTCCAAAGGTAACAATCTGGGCAACATGGTCTTGGCCATATTTTTTAGCCACATACTCGATTACCTCGTTACGTCGCTCAATACAAAAATCAATATCAATATCAGGCATGGAGATTCGTTCAATATTTAAGAAACGTTCAAAAATCAAGCCATACTTAAGGGGATCAACGTTGGTAATCCCCAAAGCATAAGCCACAATACTACCAGCAGCGGAACCACGGCCTGGACCAACCTGAATATCATTCTTTTTAGCAAAATTGATAAAATCAGCCACGATCAGAAAGTAAGCTGCGTAGTCCATTTTTTCAATCGTGTAGAGCTCATATTTAACGCGATCAATTATCTCGGGAGGCAAGAGAATCTTTTCTGACTTTCCAACTTCCTGGCTTCCAGATTTTGAATCACTATCATTCAGATCTAAAACCCCATACTTTTCTTTCACCCCCTGCCAAACCAATTGCTCCAAAAATGTATCAGGGGTTTCTTTTTCTGGCACCGGGAAATCAGGCAGATGTAGTTTGCCCAGCTCTAAATCAACATTACACTTCTCCGCTACTTCTAAAGTGTTTTTAATGGCCTCTGGAGTTTTGCTAAACAGAGCTATCATTTCTTCTGGGGACTTCAAATAAAACTCTTCGGAACTAAGCTTTAAGCGCTTGGTGTCATCAACAAAAGCGGCAGTTTGTATGCAGAGCAAAACATCCTGCGCATAAGCATCCGATTTACGGACATAATGAATATCATTGGTCGCCACTAGTTTGATCCCTAGTTCTTGGCTCAACTTCACCAGCTGTGGGTTTAAGCCACGAAATTCAGGAATATCCAGCTCCTGCATTTCCAGATAAAAATTATCACCCAAGAGTTCCTTATACCAAGCAGCGACTTCTCTGGCCTCTTTAACTTTATCCTGCATCAGCAGACTAGGGATTTCACCTTTTACACAGCCAGAAAGAACAACCAAACCCCGACGATGTTTTTCTAGCAGCTCACGATCAATCCTCGGTTTAGAATAAAAACCTTCTAAGGAAGCCAGGGAAACCAGCTGGGTTAAATTCTTATAGCCATCGGCATTAGCAGCCAAAACAGTTAGATGATTAGGAGAGCGATCCTCCTTGGTCTCTTTATCAAACCTGGTTCTGGGAGCTAGATACATTTCACAACCCAGGATAGGCTTAATCTTTTCAGCCTTGGCAGTACTATAAAAATTAATTGTCGCATGCATATTGCCATGATCAGTCAAGGCAACGGCCTGCATGC
Source organism: candidate division WOR-1 bacterium RIFOXYB2_FULL_42_35 (assembly GCA_001771545.1). Taxonomy (GTDB): domain Bacteria; phylum Margulisbacteria; class WOR-1; order O2-12-FULL-45-9; family O2-12-FULL-45-9; genus XYD2-FULL-41-8. The sequence goes on from MEUC01000016.1 coordinate 25,072, forward strand.
CAAGATCCTTTGTCGTCTGAATTAAATCAGAGATACGAGCTGCGCCATCAAGCAAGCTAAACTCAGAATGGCAATGGAGATGTACAAATTTTCCCTGGTGAGGCATAGAATTCATTCTAACAAAAAAGGCCATAACCCGCAAGAATAACGATTCTTACGACTTATGGCCCACCTAACTACTGTACTACTGAGCTACAGTACTACTTTTTTTATTACCCACCAATCCGAAACATTTTGGTGCCGCATTCAGGGCATTCACCCTTAGCAGCCTTTCTACCATTTTTCATAGTAATTTTCTTTTCGTCCTTCATCTCCTGTTTCTTCTTACATTTAACACAATATGCTGTTGCCATAACTCCACCTCCTCATTTTTTTTCTAAAAAATTAACCTTATGGTGATTTTAGTCAGCTGAGTGCTATTTGTCAAGCAGAAAAAGAGAAAAAGAAAAAGAGAAAAAGAGAACAACACAAGTTTTTAGCAAGTTTTTAGCTTTAAAACACGATATATATAGTGTAGGATATTGGAGAATAGCTAAATAAGACTGGCAGAAGAGATTATTATGGAAAGTCCAAATATTAATCCAATAAATATTAATCCCCAAGCTGAAGCTATAGCAGCTAATTCTGGCGCTATCTTTACAGCGGCTGACCGTAAGATCATTAAAGAAATTGCCGGAGAAACAAATCCCAGGAAGTCTTTTAAAGATATCCTGATGACAAAACCCCTTACTCAAAAAATAGACAGTGAAAAACTGACTACAAAACCAGTTAAAGATATCATGGTTGCCAAAAATCAATATCAGGAATATCAGCAAACCAGGCCAGATAATCAAATTAATGTCCCTCAAGCTAAAGCGGAAAAGGCTGCCCCAATGAAACCAGATGAATTTCATGAGCAAGCCCAGCAACAGCAACCAAGACAAGCAAAAGGACAAGGTCAACAACCTGCTGAAGTCCATCACGAAACAGCTGCCATGGCTAAAGAATTAAAACTCGAACCGACAGAACTATTAAACATTTTTTCCTTAGAACAGAAAGAGTTGTTTAGCTTGATCAGCAAAATTAGAGAGCTCCACTTAAAAAGGTTGCTCACAGAACAGCAAGCCGAATTTGAACAACTGACCGCAAAAATAAAAAAACAAACCCTCGCTTCCGCAAAGCCTGAATCAAAAGACTGGCTCAGCGGTCAACTTGATCAACTAACACTTGAGGCCGCTAATTATAAATCGGGAATTTTAAAATCGCTGCAGTCAATAGATTTCAATCAAGAACGAGAAGGAATCATTTCCTGGCTGACTAAGATTGTTGCCCAACATTCTTAACGAAACATCTCCTCGATTTGATCCTGCAAACCCATTCGTTTAAGTTTGCGATTACGTTTAAAAAAATAAGCAATTACGGCAGCAAGGATTATTAAAACAAATAGTAGCAGAAAAACCGGTTCAACCATTATGAAATTCCCATGATCTTATGGGTCTGAGGAATAACTCGAACATTCTTTAGCTTTCTTTTGGCAATTGCTTGAAAAGCCAAGATCTGCTCAGCATTTGGTCGGTGTTTTATTGGACCAAAAGGTGTTACTGGCTGTAGAACCAAAGGAATTTTTTCATCAATTCCTGCAATCAAATTAACAGCGTCGTCTAACTCTTTTGGTTTCGAATCCTTATTAAAAACTATTTTCACAAACACCTCCACCAACGTCGCTATCTCTAAAGCTTTCTGGTGCTCTTTCCAATAGGGAGACAAGCCTGTAGCACTGGGCAGTTTCAGATCAAAAGCAACTATGTCTATATTTTCAACAACCTCGCTTAAATGATCCGGCAAAACCCCATTGGTTTCCAGATAAATTGGCAGCTTGAGTTCTTTTTTGAATTCGGGTAGAAATTCTTTCAAAAAATCGATCTGGAGTAGTGGCTCTCCCCCGGTCAGACTAAGAGAATGAGTCATCCCTTTGGGTTTATCCAGAGATTTAATTATTTCGATCAATTGCGAAACTGAAACAGGATTAGCATACGGTTGAAAACTCTTCTTACCAGGAACCAACTCAACTTTAAACTCTTTGGGGATAGTTAAGGCTTGTGGACTATCACAATATTGGCAGGAAAGATTACAGCCGGCAAAACGAACAAAAGTTTGTCTCTCCCCAACATAAAGGCCTTCGCCTTGGATGGAATTGAAAACTTCACAGAGTTGGGCTTGATTCGTGCTCATTCGCTCAGGGCTGACTTAAACAACGCATCCTGCTCTGTGCCCGAGTTTGGTTGTGGTGGCAAACAGTCTAAATCTTTAAGCCCGAAATGGCGCAAGAATTCTTCTGTTGTTCCATAAAGAAATGGCCGACCCACAGCTTCACTGCGACCCAAATCCTGAATTAACTTCTTCTCTAGCAAAGTATCAATTGGTCCGTCCGAGTTAACACCGCGAATCCTTTCCACTTCTGCTCTGGTAATAGGTTGTTTATAAGCAATAATTGAGAGGGTTTCCAAGGCCTGACGACTCAAGGTGGTTTTTACCCTGGCATGTAAGAGGTTGTAAACAAAATCCGCATTGTCAGCATTGGTCCCCATTAAATAGCCACCAGCCACTTTGATAATATTAATACCCTGGCCATCATATTCGGACACTAGCTCTTCCAAGGCTTCGGTAATTATATTTTTGGGCTGACTAACAATTTCTTCCAGATCTTTAGGGGCCAAAGGTTTTCTGGCCACAAACAACAAAGACTCTAAAACACTCTTAATATTAAGCGATGACTGTTGTGGTTCCTGAACCTGTGGCTGCTCCTGAGTCTGTTGAATCTGCAAAATCTCCTGATCCGGCTGAATCTCCTGACTCTGTTGGGTCTCTTGAATCTCCTGCATCGGCTGATTCTCCTGATTTCGTTGGACTTCCTGTTCCATAATTGCTCCCTTCTAAAGAAAAAACCATAATTTGACTAAAACGACCTTGTTGTACAAAACGAATTTCCCGCAACTTAATCAATTCTAAAACCGCTAAAAATGTCACCACCACTTCAAGGCGCGATCCCCGAGTGAAGATCTTTTCAAACGGGACTCCATCGACACAACCGCGCAAAATATACCTGACTTCAACCAGGCGTTTTTCCAGGGTAATTTCTTCATCGGTAATAGTCACGATTCTTTCGCGTTTTTCCGCCTCCTGATAAACTCGCTTAAATGCAATCAGCAAATCCTTGAGGGACAAATCAACCAACTCAATCTCTTTTTCCTGCTTCTCCCCCTCATGTCTGGTATAAACCCTCTCAAACAATTCTTTGCGTTGCTTCAGGGTTTGGGCTAGACCTTTAAAAACCTCGTATTCCTGCAAATGAGCTACCAGAGATTGCTCAATTTCCGTCATATCTTCTTCAATGAAAAATTCTTCTTTAGCAGGCAGTAAACTCTTTGATTTCATTTCCAAAAGATAGGCCGCCATAAAGAGAAAGTCTGAAGCTAAAACTAGCGGCGGAGTTTGTTCTCGCCAGTACTTGAAATAGGCCGCAGTAATCTGCGCTAGGGAAACATGAAAGATATCAATCTCATTATTATCAACGGCCTTCAAAAGGACATCGAATGGCCCCTGATAAACATCAATATCTACTTTATACGCAAGATCGTGAGTCATAGCTTCCACCCTCCTGAATCATCGCACCGCGAACTTCTCTCATTGTAATTTTTGCAATTTTTTCCGCTTTATCGGCTCCCTCGTTTAAGATTTGTTCAATCTTTCCTGGATCTTTCTCCAACTCTTTGCGTTTAGCATGAATCGGTTTTAGATAATTAATTAAAACTTCTGCCAACTCTTTTTTACAAGCCACACAACCACATTCAGCTGCGCGACACTCGGAGGCAACAACAACAGCCTTATCTTTACCAAAAACTTGATAGAACTTATAGACTGAGCAAACCCCTGGATGGCCTTTGTCAGTTTTCTTAACCCTAGCTGGGTCTGTGATCATAGTTAAAACTTTCTTGGCAATCACTTCTGGAGAATCAGAAATCGCAATAGTATTGTTAGATGATTTACTCATCTTGCGACCATCCAAGCCTGGCAGAACAGGAAACTTGGTCAACAATTCTTTAGGTTCTGGAAAGACATCCACATACAAACTATTGAAACGACGAGCAATTTCGCGAGTCAATTCAATATGAGGTAATTGATCCTGCCCTACTGGCACAAAATCAGCTTTATACATTAAAATATCAGCAGCCTGTAGGATCGGATACCCTAAGAAGCCATAAGTCCCTAAATCATGCCCCTTAATCTCATCAATTTTACTTTTGTAAGTCGGCACTCTTTCTAACCAAGGTAACGGAGTAATCATTGAGAACAATAAATGGAGTTCGGCATGTTCTTTGATGTCTGACTGTTTAAAGAGCACACACTTTTTTGGATCAATACCACAAGAAAGTAAATCAATGCAGACTTGTTTAACATCTTCTTTGGATTTTGAGGTGTCGTCGTAAGTTGAAGTTAGCGCATGCCAGTCAGCAATAAAAAAGAAGCATTCGTATTGATCTTGCAGCTTAACCCAATTCTCAATTGCGCCAATTAGATTGCCTAAATGCAACAATCCAGTTGGCTGTATGCCTGATAGGACACGTTTTTTAGCCATTGATTTTATTATAACACGTCCGGCTTCACGTTCAAATAACGCAAGCTATACTCCACCACATCCTTAAACACCGGCCCGCAAACTGTTGCGCCCCAATATTTACCCCTGGGATCATCAACGATTACGAGACAAATAACTTTGGGGTCTTTGACCGGAGCAAAGCCAATGAAGGAAGCAATATAATGCCCTTGTAGATAGCCTCGACCTCCCGGACTGGCCTTCTGCGCTGTGCCAGTCTTCCCGGCAACAGAAAAACCCGTGATCCGACCTAGTTTGCCAGTGCCTATCTCAACCACATTCTGCAAAAGTTTTTTAACTTGATCGGCCACTTTGGCAGAAACAGCCCTCCCCCACAACTGACGTGCGTTTCCTTTAACAAATTTTCCATCACAGCTTTCAATCTTTTTGATCAGAAAAGGCTTAACTATCTCACCCTGATTGGTAAAGGCAGAAAAAGCTGCTAAAAGTTGCATTGGAGTTACAGCAATGCTTTGACCAAAGGTTATCATAGCAATATCGGGCTTATGCCAGCGCTGCCAATGATTGACAATTCCCTTTGACTCACCATATAAACCAAAAGCAGTTGAACTGCCAAAGTTGAATTTTTTAATGCCATTGTAGAATTTTTCCGGCCCCAATTTTAAGCCTATTTGAACTGCCCCGGTATTAATTGATTCCTCCAGCATTTTGGAAATTGTGATGCGGCTATCGGGCCAATTAATTGCGTGGGAGTTTTTAATTACTCGTCCCCCAACAGTTATAGAATCTTTGGCCTCCAGCATAGTTTCTTCAGATATAACTCCTTCTTCTAAAGCAATTGCCGTGGTAATAGTTTTAAAAGTTGAACCGGGCTCAAAAGGATCAACAACCCTCGGATGCCATAATCTTTTATCCGCACTTTTATAGGCATTAGGATCAAAATCAGGCTTGCTGGCTAAGGCCAGGATTTCCCCAGTTTCTGCATCCATAACAATTACCGTGCCTGAAATTGCCTGGTATTTTTTGATCTGTTTCTCAATCTCCCGTTCGGCAACATACTGAATATTTTCGTCAATAGTTAAAGTAATATTCATCCCCTCTTCCCCAGCTTCCAAAACACGCAGAGCCCCATACAATTCAACACCAGAAGGATCTCCCTCTGTTACCAGTCGGCCTTTCTTGCCACAAAGATATTCATCAAAAGAAAGTTCAACTCCGGACAAACCCTGATTGTCCAAGCCAACAAAACCCAGAAGCTGGGCGGCAACACGTTCTTTAGGGTAAAGCCGCTTTTTTTCCTTCAACAAAGCAATCTTTAGTGGCTCTTGCTCTCGAATCTTTTCAGCTTCAGCTAAAGGCAATTTCCTGGCCAGCCAGCCATGTTTATATTTATAAAGCGAGTAAGTATCAATTGAAGTAGAAAGGATATTACCGTTACGGTCAACAATATCTCCCCGCTGAGCTGCCAGCTCAATAATCCTCGTGTGTTGATCTTGTGATTTTCCTACATAAAACGAGTGATTGAAAATCTGCAAATTAATCAAACGGACCAAAACAGACAGCAGCAGCAGAATAAAAATTAGCAGCAAGACATAAACTCTCTGCCTATCTTGCATGTTTATTTACCAAGTGTTTTTTTTCTGGCAGACAAAGATTGGTTAACAAGAGTTCAAACGTCGCTAACTGAGAGTGGCCACTTTTTAAAGCCAGGTCGGCCTGCAAAAGAAGCTCAAGGTTGTCTTTTAACTCTGACGCTGTAAACCCAGCTGCTTTAGCCTGACATTTTTTCACAAAATAAGGACTAGAACCTATTGCCTGGGCAATGGTTCCGGCAGTCACATTGGTTTTGGGGAAAGTTTTAATCTGCAACATGGTGCGATAATTAGTTGCCAGCAAGCCTATTAACTGGAAAAAATCAACTTTATTATTATAGAGAATACGAAAAGCTGACAGGGCTGCCTTGAGATCTTTTCTAGTTAAAGCATCCGACAAAACAAAAACACTTTTTTCTCCTGGGGAAGCTAGAATCAAGACATCCTCACTTTTGATAGATTTGCGTTCTCCTACATAAGTAACAATTTTATTTATTTCGGAGTCAAGCTTGCGTAAATTGTTACCACAAATTTCTTGCAGTTGAGCCGCCGCACTCCGCTCGATGTTTTTATCTAGGGTCTTGCCAATCTTTATAATCCAACTAATAACCTGGTCCTGCTCCCAATCAGCAAAGGCTCTAAACTCATAAACATCCCCGATCTTATCAACTGCCTTAAAGAATTTTGATCGTTTATCCATAGAAGCAGCCCAAAAAATCACGGTTGTACCCAGAGCTAACGATTCCAGACTGGGAATTAAGGCTTCCCAGGTTTTTTGTTTTAAATCAAGATTCTTAATAATCAGTAAGCGCTCTCCAAAGAGCAACGGGGCTGTTTGCAAAGCATTAATAATATCTTCAAGACTAATTGACTCCGAATCAATTAGTTCGACATTTAGATCGGGATTGTCAACCTTTCTTTTTAATTCATTAACTTTTTCTTGAATTAAAAATTCCTCATCGCCATAAAATAATAAAAGCTGTTTAGCCAATGGTGCCAAACTCCTTTTCCTGTCCAATGGAAGTAAATTCTTCATGACCGGGATAAACGATGGTCTCGTCAGGCAAAGCGGCTAATCTTTGCAACGATTCACTCATCTGACGTGGAGAACTGCCCTGCAGATCAACTCGACCATAGGTAGTGTAAAATAAAGTGTCACCGCTAAAGAGATGGCCCTTTGTGTACAAACATATCCCTCCAGGAGAATGACCAGGAGTATGTAGAACCTTCAAGGTAACGCGACCAAATTTAATTTCATCTCCATCATGGAGTACCCAATCAGCTTGCCCAAGGAAATTATCCTCATGCCAAACCGTTTTTGCTTTTGTCAGCCTTTTAACGTCAGCAATTGCACCAACATGGTCATAGTGACCATGGGTAATGATTATATAGTGGACCTTTAAACCAGCTAACTCTGGCAAGATTAAATCTGCTTCATCACCGGGATCAATTACTACCGCATCATGCGTCTGTTCATCGCTGAGAATGTAACAGTTTGTCCGTAAGTATCCAACCTTAATAGTTTTAATTTGCATTGTCTAATTCCTAATTAGCCGGGAATGGGAATCGAACCCACGACCTACGCATTACGAATGCGTTGCTCTGCCAACTGAGCTATCCCGGCAACTAATTCAATTATATAATAACCCGCAGGGGTTGTCAGCTTACACACTTTAACACTATAATAGATAAAACTATGGAACTTATTCTCAACAACCTAAAAGTACCAATCGAAGATGATCGCTTATCAGCTTATCAAAAATTAATCACCGGCAAGCTTGGCCTTTCCCCTTTTAACTTCAAGGTTATAAAAATTCTTAAAAAATCCCTTGATGCTCGAGATAAAAGTCAGTTTTATTACAATCTTAATGTGTTGGTTTCTGTTCAGGATAGTTATCCCAACAGAGGCAATTACCCTGTTGTCAAAAATGAGCCTGTCCCAGAACAGGCCGGCAAACAACTTAAAGACCAGCCAATTATTATTGGCTTTGGTCCGGCAGGCATCTTTGCGGCTTTAACTTTTATTGAACAGGGAATTAAGCCAATCGTCTTTGAACGGGGCAAGAAGATAGAAGAACGACATCAAGATATTGAGAGTTTCATTAAAAACAAAGAGCTGAATCCCGAATCAAACATTCAATTTGGGGAAGGCGGAGCTGGCGCTTATTCTGACGGCAAACTTACTACTAGGACAAAAGAGACTGGTTATGTTAATAAGGTTTTGCAAACTTTTATTCGCTTTGGCGCCCCGGAAGAAATTAGCTATATCAACAAACCACATCTTGGCACAGACGTGCTAAAAACCATCATCAAGAATATTCGCGCTTATATTATTGAAAATGGCGGCAAGATTTACTATCAATCAAAGCTAACTGATTTAATCATCGAGAATAACACAGCAACAGGCGTAGTTATCAACAATCAAGACAAGCACTCTTCTGCAACAATTATATTAGCCACTGGTCACTCAGCACGTGATACATACGAGCTACTACACAACAAAGGGATCACTTTAGAACAGAAAGCCTTTGCTGTGGGGACTAGGATTGAGCATCCAGCCGAATTAATCAACGAGATGCAGTATGGACAGAAATACAAAAACTTTCCTGGTTTAGGAGCAGCCACTTACGCAACAACCTACAATAATCCTCAAACCAAACGTGGGGTCTTTTCTTTTTGTATGTGCCCTGGCGGTGAAGTCATCAATGCTTCATCCGAGGAAGGATTACTAACTGTGAACGGCATGAGCAACAGTACTCGCTCTTCTCAATTTTCCAACTCTGCTATTGTAGTAAATGTTCGGCCAGAAGACTTTGCTTCAGACCATCCCTTAGCTGGCATAGAATTTCAACGTCAGGTTGAGAAGAAATCTTTTGAGGCTGGCAATAAAACTTGGTTAGCCCCGGCACAGAACCTGAAAGATTTCTTAGCAGAAAACAAATCAAACCAGCTCATCACCAATTCAAATAGGATTGGAACATTCTCCTGCGAACTAAAGGATTTTCTTCCGGAGTTTATCGTCACAGAACTAACTAATGCTTTTAGCTTTTGGCAACATAGACTGCCTGCCTTTGTTTCTGACCAAGCTATATTGATTGGAGTGGAAACCAGAACTTCTTCCCCAGTTAGAATCTGCCGTCAAGAGAATGGAGAGAGCTTAAACATTAAGAACCTCTACCCCATTGGCGAAGGTTCTGGCTATGCCGGTGGAATTACTAGCTCTGCTATTGATGGGATTAAAGTTGTGGGGAAGATTGTTCTCAGCAGTTAAACAGATTGATTATGGGCTCTCAAAAAAACACATTCTCGCCTAAGGACTAAATATCTAATATATTGAAATTTTGAGCCGTTTTCAACGATATAGGTATATGGGAGAAGCTCAATATGCCTGAAGCTCTTAGGAACACCCTTAATAGTGCTGTAAAGCAGTTAGATCCTCGATTACAAAATCTATCATCTTGGCAACAAGTCAAACAAGCAGCAACTCAACACTCAGATCTTTTACGTCACCCAACAGAAACATCCCAAATAAGAAATTTTCAGAGGTGGATAGTTGTAAATGGCTTTAGACCCTGGGGTATTGGACAAAGAATGCATGAAGGAATGGATTTCCATGTATATAGTGATGTTAATGAGCAACCACACTTTGTCAGGAATTCACTACTTGTTCGTCAAATCGCTCCAGGAATATTATTACACAGAAGGCCAAATCATCTAGGTCCTTACGGCAACGTCTTCACCGTTCTTCACTCTCTACCACAAGATGGAGAAGATGCATTAATATCTGCTTATGTACACATTGAGGAAATTGATCAAGAAGCAAAAATTGGCACCCCTATGCCAACTATGCGTACTAGCCAAGGTGGTAATTACTCTCCGGGCAAAGAGTTACTTCCTTGGATGCAACATTTGCATTTTGAGATTGGCACTATCCCCTCACATCTATTATTGGAATTATTAGAAACTGGAAAAAATCCTTGGGGCTATCAATTTGCTACTGCATTAGACAATCTTACTACATCAGAAAAAAGTTTTGGTACGGCTTCATTTTCAGATCCACTCGAAATATTCCCTCTAGCCGAACCAATTAGATATGCTAAGACTATTAAAGGGAAAATCATTATGGATAATAGCGATAAGCCAACCAATAGATTCGAGTAATAACAATAACTATCTTATTTCAATATTTTTTTTTGTTAGCCCTTCGCCCAATTTCACTCGCTCGGGAGCATGCAAAGTGTTAGCAAATCCTATTTAGGGTTTCCTGTGGATAAACAGCGGGGGTTAAAATTTAGCATGGATCAGGAAACAAAAATCCTTTACTTGAAGAAAAAAACTAAAAGAAGGACGAGGACAAGGAAACAAAAACCTATATTTCATAAAGATTTTTGTCTAGCCGACGACCAGAGTTGAACTGGTAACCTACGCATTACAAGTGCGTTGCTCTGCCAATTGAGCTACGTCGGCATACAAATTAAAATTTGAACTCTTCAAAATCAGCGGCCCATTTTATATGTTTCTGTTGTAAATTTTTCGCTTCATCAAATCTCAATTTAATTGTAGACATATTGGGAAACTCTGACAACCTGATGAAATATATTTTATCATTATCAGGATTAAAAGCTGCCATAATATCAACATTTTGGCTTGAATATCTAATTCTACTCCAATTATTCATACTCCTCAAAGGCACTTCTAAACAGCCATTTTTAGGAGTAACAAATTTAACTTGTATCCTCTTGTATGCCCCTGCTACTTCGCAAAGCAAATCAAAGCGATGATCTTCACCCCAAGGAAGAAAAACCTTATAACCTTTGCTAACTAGATAAGACAGAACTTTAGCTTCGGCAATACAGCCTTTTTGCTTAGTTATTGCCATTCTACCATCTATTCATGATCAAACGGGCATTGTCATTACTAGCAGAAACATTTTTTGTATCAATATCAACCAGCCAATCAAAAGATTCTAACACACCCCGCTCCTGCTCACAAACATAGCGAACAACAACGTTTTTCCCCTGTTTAGCAATCTTCCAGCCCTTTTCAACAACCGGACTGCCTAATGACTTGGTTAAAGTTATCACAGATTTAAGTGCACTCTCAATTTTCGTCCCCTTATTGGTTTTGCCCGACTTTACAATTTGCAACGAATCATCGGCTAAAGAAGGCGGCAACTTGGCCACGGTCTTAGGAAAAGTTATCTGCTTATTGTCTAATTCAAGCAAAGCAACTGACCTTGAATCAACTCCCAACAAAGCATAAACTTCCCGGTTATCGGGATCAACACCAAGGGCTGCTTTCCAGGCAGATCTGGCCTTATCGGTAAATCCTAAGTTTTTATAACTTTGTCCCATTTCTATCCAGGAAACAAGTGAAGTTGGCTTTAAATCAATAACTTTCTGATAGGCAGTAACAGCTTCATTAAACCGCTTGGCCCTAAATTTAGCATACCCAAGGTCAAAGAACTTCTTAGCCAATAAGCCGGCAAAAACCTTGGAATCAACATCACGATCATCAAGCCGAATTGCCTCTATGATTGAATCATGAGCAGCATCTAAGTTGCCCGCTTTGGCATAACACTTGGCTAACCAATAGTGGCCTTTGACAAATTTGGGCTCCATGGCTACGGTATTCTTATAATATTCTACGGCCAAAGCATAATCCTTGTTAGTATAAGCTTCATAACCCAAGGCACAATATTCATCCATCGGTTCGGAAACATTAGCCGCAGCGATCCAGCCTTGCCTGCCATCTTCAAATAAGACTTTATACCAAGAAACTTTAGCCAGACCAACCACCATTGCCCCCGGCAAAATCTTCAGGCTAGAACCATCAACAACCAAAGCAGACGCAGTAGAGGAGACTGTTAACGGCCAGGCTTGCCCTTCTTCAGAATCTACTTGCTTAACTAATTTAACATCTTGCGCAGGAATCGTTTCTGAAAAGAAATCAACGGTACGCTGGATTGTGCCACGCTTGCCGGCAATGTCATATTTGACAATATGCAAACCATTGGCCACTCCATCAGGAATAATATAATTGGCTGACCAATTCAACCCGTCAGTAGAATCAAGCGTAAGCCCTTTAGGTGCAAAATCAAAGGTAGCAGACACTCCCTCAACTTTAGAAGTAACCCTAACCCCAAGATTGAGGATCCTTTCTTGCTTAACTGTCTTAGGAGAAACAAAAGCCTCCAACCAAAGCAAGGAAAGATTTTCCCCCGGCTGGGTTGGCCCAGCCTTAATACTAACAGTTTCTCCTTCCAGATCTAAAGTCTCTACCCCAACGACCAGAGAAGCCCCCAAAATTAAAGTCATGGCAACAATAGCTATTTTTTTCATCTCTTATTCTCCTTTTTTTTTAATATGTTAATAACAAATTATCGATTTTAAAATCTGCCTGTCCAGCTTGATCCCCGCTAATTACTATCAATTGCATTTTTAATAAACCACCGGAAGCATCATCCTGATCAGGATTCCAAATGTCGTCCCCTACCCCAGGATTAGCATCCTTAAAAGCCGTAAAGGGAATTGAGGTTCTGGTAAAACCGTCTCCTTGAACCAAAATCTCTGCCACCCATTTATCATCATAAATAGCTTCGTAGTTTTTCTGGGGATCCTGCTCAATTTGATAATTCTGATTATCATCATCGAAAAACTCAACAATCAATTTCCCTTGAAACTTCTTGTTGCCAGAAATATCAATTTGAAAACGGGAAAATCGAGCAGCATCAACACCAAGATCTGTTCCCATGCCGCCAATATACCAATCATTTGTTTTCCCGGACAGTCTTAAAGAATAATCACCGCAAGATTCGGTTATTAAATCCCTGGCCGTTGTTTCAGGATTCTTAACAATCTCGGTCTTCACATCACCAAATCGCCACCATTTCGGATCCCGAGTAAAATTGGCATCCTCAAAATTGTCTATCAAATGAAACGAAAACTGGGCATAAGCCAGATTAGTGATGATAAATGTCAAGACAACAAGAAAGAGGAATCTTTTCATTGTTTTGATTTTTTAGCCTTGTTTTTCTTTGTAGAGAGCAAACGCTTGGCTGTTGTTGTCTTATTATTGACCTGTTTCTTCCTGCCTTTAAACTGAAAAGAATTAATCTTAAGAACCAGCTCCTCATTGTGCGCTTTCATCCGCTCACATTCTTTACCTAAAGCAATATTACTTTGGCGCAGCATTTGTTCGATTTTCGCCAGATCATTTAGCTGGGTCTGCTGATAACCAAATTCATCCTGCAAACAACTATTCTCCAGCTGCAAAGCCTCCTTACCGGAATCGAGCTGTTCAATTGTTTCGCGCAATTCCTTAATCCCTTTTCTTAAAACTTCGATTTCTTTGTTTTCTGTTATTTCTTCTGTGCAAACACAGTCATCAGGCATAAGCATCTCCGCAATTGCCTGTCTCCTTGTAACCAGTTCATAGCCCTTAGCCAGAGAAACACCCAGCAACGATAAGGCCAGTAAACCAGCTACTAATAAAGAACCACTTTGTGGATTGCCATGTTGAGAAAGAACATCTTGCAAACTCGGGGTATGTGCGGTGGAAAAAATAAAATTTAAAGCCAACAATAAGATTGCTAAAGCAAAAAGCCCCCCCCACAACCGAAAAAACTTATTCTTAAACATATCCTTAATTTTATTAAAAGTAGCCACGACTCTATCCTTATTGGTCATTATTAATCTCCTTTTTTTTAAAAAAAAGTAGGTGTGGCGCAGGCCGGGATTGAACCGGCGACACGCGGATTTTCAGTCCGCTGCTCTACCAACTGAGCTACCGCGCCACCTATGACCCGGATGAGATTTGAACTCATGGCCACCTGCTTAAAAGGCAGATGCTCTACCAGCTGAGCTACCGGGTCACAAAATTACACAAATTCAATGATACCGAAAAAATGAATCTATTTCAAGAGGCAAGTTAATGAAGAGAAAAACTCCGACGGTGGATTGGACAAGCTCCATGTTTCTGGAGATTTTCAAAGTGCAACTTTGTACCATAACCCTTGTGCCGATCAAAGCCATAAACTGGAAACTTTTTATGGTAGCGTAGCATGATTTTATCCCTGGTAACCTTAGCAATGATTGAAGCGGCTGCAATTGAGCACGATTTCCGGTCCCCCTTAACGATAGCAGTTTGGGGGATCTCAAGATCGAGGCTTAAATTTCCGTCAATTAATAAATGATGTGGAGCTAAAGACAAATTCAAGACTGCTTTTTTCATCGCTAAACGAGCGGCTTGATAAATATTGATCCGATCAACTAGCTGATGAGAAACAATGCCAACTCCAATTGCAACAGCCTCGCATTTTATAATCTTAAAAAGCCGTTTTCGCTTAAGCGCAGAAAGCAGCTTGGAATCATTCAAACCGTCAATTAGTTTATCTAGAATAACAGCCGCCGCAACAACCGGCCCAGCCAACGGCCCCCTGCCCGCTTCATCAATTCCGGCAATTAATCTAAACCCTTTTTCCATGAGGGCTTTTTCGTATTGATTTGAAGGGAAAGTTATCATAATTAATAAATCATATTTGTGGCTGAATTTATTGCTTTCAACTTTTTACTCATATTCCCTCGCATCCTTTCTATAACCACAATATTCACAGCCAGGATCAGCCTCAGGCAACTTATCACTCACTAAGCACTCACGTGCCTTTATAATGTTAGGCTCAACCCATTGATCATTGCCAGTATAAAGTATCAACGAAGGCTGTTTTGAAGCGGGATCAAATAAATTTCTGGTTTTTTGCACCATTATGGCTGAAAGATTGGCAGCAGATTAAATTTATGAGCACAACTTGTCATCTTTTGCTGAACTTTTTTTACCTGACATTCATCTAAACCTGTTAAATCTCCCTTTTCTAAACCAACAATGATCTTATCTAGTTCTGCATAGCGGATCCCCATCTCTTCCTCATCTGTCTGACCCAACCACAGTCCTGCTGAGGGTGGTTTTTCGATAATAACTTCTGGAACACCAAGTTCTTGGGCTAATTCTCTAACCTGGGATTTCAAGAGTGCTGCTAACGGTAAGATATCCACTCCCCCATCCCCATACTTAGTACAATATCCCATCACCGCTTCAGATTTATTGCCGGTCCCAACCACTAAATAATTATTCTTATTAGCATGATAATAAAGAGACAACATTCTTAACCTTGGCTTAATATTAGCGGCCGCCAAATTGTTTTTTTCGCCCTCAAACGGTTTACCTTCCAATTGGACATAGAGCTGATCATAGGCAAAGCGTAGATCTATCAACCTGGTAGGGATAGCAAATTTACTGGCTAACAACTGAGCATGCTTTATATCTTCATCGTTACTAAAACAGGGCATCAGCAGACCCAAAACGTTTTCCGGGAAGATTTGCTTACACAACACCCCGACAACCGCAGAGTCAATGCCGCCGGAAAGACCAAAAACGCAACCCTTGGCCCCAGCATTTTTGACTTGTTCTTTGATCCAGATTGAAAGTTTATCGGAGAGAGTATTCATTGAAGAAATTATAGAAGGATTATTTTGTGTTTGCAATAGCAGCTGATCTAGCATGAGCAACCTGACAAAAGAAATCAACTACGGAATCCATTCCCCCTGTTTCCAGATAAGCATGCGCCGGGCACCACAAACAGAGATTAATAATTGCACACTTGCGGCATTTGTTTAAAAATTCCTTGTTTTGAGAGCGCATCGCTCTTACTTTGGGAACAAACTTCTCCCAGGCTTCTTTTAACGTTCCCCTTTTGAGGTCATAAATAGTATCCGGATGCCAAAGAGAAGAACACAAGCGGAAAAAACCTTCATAGCTTAAAGAAAAACTGCCGTTGCCTGCCCCGCAGCGAAAGAGATGGTCGCAAACATGTTTTTCAAATTCAGGGTTAATTAATTTGTCGCAGCCTTTTTTTAACGCACCGAAACGTTCTTCGTCAGCTTTTTCAACTGCTGCTACTTCGTCAGGGCTTAAACGTTCGGCTTTAATCAACTCGTTTCGTTCTGGGTTACGGTCAAAGCGCAAATGCAATTGCGGATCAAAGCGAAAGTAATCTTTGGTCCGTTCCCGACAAAAATTAGAAATTTCTGGTAATTCATGAAGATTGGATTTTAAGGCCATTGTTTTAAATCTGATTCTGACCCCTGTTTCCATCAGCAAAGTAAGCCCCCGCATAAAAGCCTCAAAAGACCCGGGCTTGCGGCTGATTTTTTCGTAGGTTTCCTTTGTTACTCCGTAAACAGTAACTTCAATATCACGGGGAGGATATTTTTTAAAGAATTCCGCATGTTTTTTGGTGACCAAGCAGGCATTGGTAAAAACAGACAGCAACAGCCCTTTTTTCTTAAGCATCATATAGAGCTCAAAAAAGTCTGGGCGTAAAAGAGGTTCCCCGCCGGTAATTAAACACCACAAAGCCCCTAATTCTACTGCCTGGTCTGCAAGATTGCTGATTTGTTCAAGCGTTAACTCTTTTTTTCTCGCTTCTTGGTCGCCAGCCGGAAGGTTGATATAGCAATGGGAACAATCGTTATTACAGCGCGCAGTAACTTCCAAGTCAAAAGAAACCAATCCCCTGTTTTTGTTGTGTTTCATCTTGTCCCAGAGGGCAAATTCCGGGAGAGGAATGGAAGAAGAAAATGATTCACTCACCTTTAATTCTCCTTATAAGGTTTAAAAACTGACGCGGAAAAAAGAATAACATGAAAAAGAGGTTGTAACAACTTAACCATGCAATAAAATGGCATTCAGGCCCAATCCCGGCAAAGGCATCTTTTCCGTTTCTCTCTACTCTCGCTACTTTTCCCAATATGTTTTGCAAAGGGATTTTTCCGTCTCTTTCCATAGTATTATCGCCTTTGATTAAATACTGGTCATTTTTTTTAGCAATAATACGATGCACTACCAGTTTTTGCCTGCAAGGCCGGACAAACGCAACTACTTCACCAATATTGTAGCCATCCGAAGATTTTGCAATAGTTAAAACATCTTCGTCTTTGATAAACGGGGACATACTTCCGCCTTTGGCTTTAAAACGGAAAAGCCCCCCTTTTTCGTGCACAGCTTGCATTAGGCCGATTAGTTGGGGGCTGTAGAGGGAGATTTCTTTTTTTTCTTGGGTCAAAGCAGTAGACATCTATGTTATGAAGCAATGGTCAGCATTTGTCTTTTTAAAAGCTCTTCAGTCAACCCCAAAACATCTTTTTCAATCTCTTCTTTAGGCGCCTCAAATTCTGCCACTAACTCATCAATAATTGTTTTCAAGCTCTTCTTGCCGTCCAATCTTTTCCAGATCTCTTTGCCGGTATCATTGAGCGTAAAAAGCTCGTCTTCCATGTCACCTACGCCAGAAACCAAAGGGACAATAATCAGTTCTCCTTCTATCTCGCGGGCAACGATCTTTTCGGACGGTAGATAAATAGCGCTAGTATTTATAATTGCTTCAGTCATGATCCCTCCTTAATAGAATTATAGCAAAAATATCCGCGACTAGCTATTTGGCAATTACGTTGCAGATAACAAAAGCCACTTAAGCAACAAACCCCAAAAAGTTTTCTTTATTAACTACCTCATAGGAAGCATTTTTATATGTTTCCAGCCAAATACGTGGAGGCTTTTTCTTTTTATCTCCCCACTTAAACTCAAATCCAAACAGTTTTCCATCACGCTCTTCAACCAGATCAATTTCTTTTTGATCATAGGTGCGCCAAAAATAAATATTCGCGTAAATATCCAGGTAGGCGCGCTTCTTCAACCTTTCAATAAACAAAAAATTCTCCCATAATTGTCCGGCATCGTTTCTGGCCTCAAGCAAATTAAAATTATTAATTACCGCATTGCGTATGCCATTATCCAAAAAATAATACTTGGCGGTTTTTGACACTTCTTTACGCAAATTCCTGGAAAAGCCTCTTACCCGCAAAATAACAAAGGCCTTTTCCAGCAAATCAAGGTACCTTTCAATTGTTTGTTTGCTCAAATCAAGCGCATTGCTTAATTCGTTCAACGAAACTTCATTCCCCACTTGAAAAGCCAGCAGCCGCAATAAGTCCGACAATTTGTCTGCATTGCGAAGGTTCTCCAATTCAAGGATATCTTTATATAGATATGAATCGCGCAGCAATTCCAAATATTCTCGCTTTTCAGCATAGCTTTTTTTTAATAACGTTTCCGGATAAGAGCCATAAATCAACAAGTCCCCCAGCATTTTATTGGCTTCATAACTTTGAAATTGTGCGGAAATTTCCAGCACTGAAATAGGAAACAATTTAAAAACTCGCTGGCGGCCGGTCAGGGGTTCCCCTATGCGGTTCGATAAATCAAAAGAAGAAGAACCTGTAGCAATTACTTTAATGCCAGGGATATGATCAACCATTAATTTCAAAACCAGACCGATTTCCGGTATTCTTTGGGCTTCGTCGATTACAATAAGCTCATATCCGCCAAAAAACTGCTTGATCTTGTCTATTTCCTGCGTTTTTAAAACATCCCTAAGATTCCCATCATCCCCAAAACCTAAAAAATACTTTCCTGAAAAATCCTTTAAAAAAGCATTAAGCAGAGTTGTTTTACCTGCCCTTCTCGGCCCATACAAGACCAAAACCTTATTAGGCTCAAGTAAAGATGGAATCTTATCTAAATAGTATCTTTTATACATATCGCGGAGTTAAAGTTACCATTTTAAGGCTAATTTGTCAAGTTTTATTGCCATATTAACAAATTACAGCGTAAAAAGCTCGTCTTCCATGTCGCCAATTTCTATCTCGCGGGCAACGATCTTTTCGGAAGGGATATATACTTTTTCTTTTTCCATAATAAAGTCCTCCTGCTCAAAAATTTAAAACAACCAAACTAAAGACTAAGAAGCACCTAACGCATTGCAAAGCGGCACACAAGCCGGCTCATCATTGGAATAACATCGTTCATGATCATAATCTGGCCCTGAAGGGGTAAATCCACCATTTTTGCAAGCAACCAGCACTGCTTCTTCCTGTTTTCCGCGAGTCAAAACCATTAATTGAGGCTGAATCCATTTTCTTTTTTCCATAAAACACCTCCCAATTCATTTGTGGCTATTCTACTACAGAGAGAAGGAGGAAGGCAACAATATTAATTAAAATTATTGTATAATAAAAACATGCCAGAAGAGAGCTTAAAATTCCAGGCTCGAGGGACAAGTTTGTCCCCGCTAATTTTTAACGGTGAAATAATCACCGCAGCAACAACAAGAACCTTTAATACTATAGAAGTCGCCTAAGACCCTTCAACGCTCCAACATCTACCATCTATTGGACATTCTTCGCCAGCATAGCAGCTATCATGATACCCATCGGAACCAGTAGTGATTCCAGCTGTCTTACACCCAGACAGGACCGCCTCCTGGCGAGATCCCCTTGACAACACAATGAGCGCGGGTTTCTTCCATCTGTTTTTTGCGCTTTTTCCCATGATTATCCTTCCCCCTTTTTTCTTTGCTGGTTGTAATAATACAAGAGAGAGAGAGAGAGAGAGAGTCAAGTGATAATTTTAGCCCTTTTATCTGCCAGCCGAGCTATTCGGGTTTTCCACTCCACCACCTCCCACGCCTTCTCCCCTTTTTCAGGCAATAATAAAAGCCCTTCTTTTTAGGTAACAAGTTAAATTTTTTCTAAATCAATTCCTGGAGCAAAAGCTTCCAAAGGGGGATAAAGACTATAGAATACTTGCCTTTTGTTATTGTCTTATCAATATCTTTTGTCGCGATTACAAGAGTAGCACAATTTAATTCTTTCGCGGCGGAAAGCAGGGCTTTTATTTCTCTTTCTTTCACGTTAGCTGCCCTCATATCGTAGGAAACTTGAACCAGCATGGCTATTTCCTGGCCTTTTTTAACGGCAAAATCAACGTCTTCCTGCTTATCGTTTTTCCAATAAAAAATATTTTCTTTTCCGTATTTCTTTAGAAGATAGATTGCCGCGATATTTTCATATACCCTGCCAATGTTTGAGGAAAAATTCACGGTTGCGGCATTTATGATTCCCGTATCTATGCAGTAATATTTTTTGGGATACAATTTCCGCTCTTTCACCTTATAGGAAAAAATTGGAACCTGAAAGATCAGGAAAGCTTCTTCAAGATATGACAAGATTTGCAGGATTAAGTTTGGGGAAATTTTTCTTTGGACAAGTACTGCGGCGGCATTTCTCGTCCTATTGGCGCTTGAAAGGGAAGAAAAACTGTTTAAGGCAAGTTCCGCCACAAGTTTTATTATTGAAACATCTTTTCCTTTGTGCCTCGCGACAACATCCCTATAAATGATGCCTTCAAACACTTCTTTTAGGTATTGCAGTTTCAGGGATTCATCTTTTTCAAGCACAACTTGCGGGAACCCCCCATAGGTTAAATATTCCCTGAAAAGCTTCTCCCAAAGCGGCTTCTTTCCCAGCAATTGGTGCTTCTTGTTGATTTCATGGCCGCAAAACAACAGGAATTCTTTAAAGCTCAACGGGAATACTTCACAGGTAAAGATTCTCCCGGTCAAAGCCGTAGCTAGCTTGGAATAAAGCAATTTAGAAGAGGAGCCGGTGATTATTATTTTTACATTTTCTTTTTTTTCCGTTAACAGCCTAACCCATTTTTCCCAATTAGGGACATTTTGTATTTCATCCAGGACAAGATAGGCTTCTTCTTTTTTGGATACTATTTCGCGATACGCGCCGTAGATATTATCAAGCAGATCGGTGCCAAGATATGGGCCGAATTTCGGATCTTCAAGCAATACGTATAAAGTATTTTCCAAAGATTGGCCGGCGGCGGCTTCAAGCGCTTGTTTTGCCAAAAAAGTTTTGCCCGCCCTTCTTACACCGATAATCGCGGTTATCATCCCTTTTCCGCTCGTATATTTCTTTAATGCGTCAAGATACAGGCCTCTTTTGATGCCGGAATCCTGCTTTTTCCCCCAGCTATTGAGCGGCGCCAAAGTTTCGATTATTTCTTCTTTGCTAAGCATAATTCATATTCTCCTTAATGCGATTCGCATGTCAATATCATATTAATTGTAATGCGATTTGTCAAGCTCTTTTGTCTGCCAGCCGAGCTATTCGGGCTTTCCACTCCCCCACCTCCCACCCCTTCTCCCCTTTTTCAACCAACCCCAGATATTCCGCCTGTGCATGGGCAATATCGCAGAGATATTCTACCGGAGTATCGAGAGTACCTGTCTCATTCCACGATTTTGCAGGGCACTGCTCGCAAAGGCCTTTGAGGAAGCATTTTTCACATCTCTTCAGATATTCCGGATTTTTTGGCTCCTTTTTCTGCATTTCAGGAAAGAAATTGGTCATGGCATCTTTGATGCTCCCTTTTTTAAGGTTATAAACAGTATCAGGGTGACGCAGCATCAGGCAAAGCTGAAGATTCCCGTAAGCATCCACGCACCCTCCGCCATGCCCTGCCCCGCAGGAAAATAATTTGTTCCCGGGAGGCCGCATAAATTTGGAACAAAACTCTTTCATCCCTTTTAGATATTTTTCTTTATCCCTAGTTAGGATTTTTAATCCCTCTTCTGGAGAAAGACGATTCCTTTGTATTAACCGGTTTTTAGCCTCATCATCTCTGCGACAGCGCAGGTCAAAAAACATGGAATAAGAAGGTGGACGATCCATCCACGGAATAGTTGCTGCAAAAGCTTCAAACTCTTCCATATCCTCTTTATTTTGAGGAAGAAATGCGGATTTAACCACAAAAGGGATTTTCTTTTCCAAGAGCAAATGGATCCCCCTCCAAAACTCCTCAAATGCTCCTTTTACCCTGACAACCGCATCATAAGATTTGGGCTGCATCCCATAAACCGTAACCTCGATTTTTTCACGCGGAGGATAGGCTGCTAAAAATTCGGCTAATTCAGGCGTAATCAAGCGGGCGTTAGTAAAAAGCATAACTCTGATGCCCAGTTTGCGGGTAAAAAGATAAAGCTCCTTAAAATCTTCCCGCAAAAGAGGTTCCCCGCCCGTAAAACGGATCGTCATGCCGCCTAGATCCGCAACCTCTTGGATGATCTTTTTCCATTCGTCAGTAGAAAGTTCTTTCTTCTTTGCTGATTCGTCATTTTCAGGAAGATTGATACAGCAGTGGATGCAATCGTTGTTACAGCGTTCAGTAAGTTCAATGTCCAGGCGGCCAACAAGAGGCCTCCCTTTTTTAAAGAGATCGGAGTTGGAGATGTTTATTTCTGTCGAGTATTCGCGCATAAATATTCATTGATTACAACAACCAAGGTAATTGTCTCTATTTTTCGCGCCCCCACTTCCAATTGTTATTGCTTAACTTCCTGAAAAATCATGGCAAGGCAAACAATATTCATCACATGCCCCGTTATGAGAATTGTTGTCACCAACGAGGTCTGTGTTTTTACAACTTGACAGCACATTTTCTTCAGCCTTTAACCGCGTCAAAACCATCAACAGCGGCTTTTTCCATTCTTTTTTCATAAAAACACCCTCCTTAAAATAGGCTGAAGAAATTATACAACAAACAAACTAAAAGTACAGCTACTCTAGAAAATCGAGGCTATCAAACTTGCAGACAGACAGGCAGGGGTAGAACTAAAGTCAGGCAAATTGAACTTTCAATATTCAATTTGACAAGCTATTGAACAACCTGATACTATAATAGCAATCATGAACATGAAAAAGCGTTTTTTGGAAAAACCCCTGAAAAGTGCGGCTAAAAAATATCCCATTGTTACTTTGACTGGACCGCGCCAATCGGGGAAAACCACCCTGGCTAAAACTGCTTTTCCAAAATACAGGTATGTTTCGCTGGAAGATCCCGACCAACGCAGTTTTGCGGAAAAGGACCCCCGCGGTTTTTTAGAGGAATACAATCAATACGTTATATTAGACGAGGTCCAGCGTGTTCCGCAGCTTTTTTCATATCTGCAAACCCTTGTTGACGAAAAAAAACTGCCCGGGCAATTTGTCCTGACCGGATCCAACCAATTTACGCTTAACGAAAAGATCTCCCAAAGCCTGGCGGGAAGGGCCGCAATTTTTAAATTGCTTCCTTTTTCTTTGGCAGAGCTTTTGGCAAGACCCCCTCAATCCTTTTGGGAAAAACCGGCCGCTCCATCGCAAAAAATTGCCCCCCCCAAAGCAACTTTATCCCGCGTTATTTTTGAAGGCCTTTATCCCCGTATCCATGACCAAAAAATTGACCCGCGGCAATGGTACCGTGACTACTTTGAAACCTATGTCACCAAAGATGTAAGGAACCTTTTGGAACTTGGAGATTTAAGGTCTTTTGAACAATTCGTCCGTTTGTTAGCCGGCAGATCCGGCCAAATATTAAATTTAACTTCCCTGGGAAACGACCTGGGCGTTTCCCACACCACTGCCAAACGCTGGCTTTCGGTCTTAGAAGCAAGTTATCTTGTTGCCCTGCTCCCTCCTTATTATAAAAACTTTAACAAGCGGATCATCAAAGCGCCTAAAGTTTACTTTCTTGACTCGGGGTTTCTCTGTTTTCTGCTGCAAATTAAAAACCCTAAAGAATGGGCAACCCATCCCCAACTGGGATCTATTTTTGAAACATTTATTGTCAGCGAAATATTTAAATCTTTTACCCATGCAGGGCTAACCCCTCCGCTTTATTTTTGGCGGGACCGGAGCGGAACCGAGATTGACCTGTTAATTGACCATGGGGGAAAAGGCTTCCCTGTAGAAATTAAAGCTTCCCAAACCATTAACCAGGATTTTTTAAGGCCGATTTCCAGCTGGTTGAAATTGCCTAACAATAAACAAACCGAAGGGGCAATTGTTTTTGGAGGTAAAAACTATCAAAAGCGGAGCAAACTGCAAATTGTTCCATGGTATGCCGTAAGCTAGAATAAAATTCGGAAGACTTTTTTTATACTGCCTTTATTTTATCCACAATCGCCCCGCTCTTATCAAACTCCATCCTATAAACCTGGACTTTCTCTGCAATCTGCTCCAAAAGATCGAGCTCTTTTTCCCACCAATCAGTAGTTTCAAACGGCTTGATCAAGCAAGCAATTAGTTTTTTGAAGATCGCTTTTTTGTCCGTTAGTCGAGTCAGCTGGTTTTCTTTGCTCTGTTCCAAAAAGAAAATTGTGTGCAAAGGCGCTGTTTTTGCGGAAATATCCGGCACGTCTCCGTGGCTCCAGGTGCCGTAAACAGTAAAACCTTCTGGGTTTGATCTTACAATATTGCGGTCATCGCACAAGACCTCTGCCCCATGCTCCATCATCATTCTAGTCGTCGTAGACTTGCCTGCTTCGGAATGCCCCACAAACATCAACCCTTTGCCCTCCAGTATCACTGCACTGGAATGGAGATAACAGCCTTGCCTGTCTGCCAAAAGCCTTCCAACCAAGATCTGGTCCGTAGCAAAAAGAGTTAAAGAGGTCATTCCCCCTTTTTTAAAACTAGTATCATCTTTATGATAAATCTCCCCCCTGCTGTGGTCTTTATTAAAAACAGCCACACGGTGAAGGTCTTTCTCTCCTGTAGTTGGAGAGATCCCAAGATAAATCCATGAATCCCCCTTTTTATAAATAGACCACGGAGTTTTAGAATAAAGCCTTTCTCCTAAATCCTTGTTTGTTAAATCCGGCAAAGCAAAATGATGATGGACATGAACTGTATCCTTGCCCGGACCCGCTACCTTAAAAGGGTTAAGCTTGGGATGAAAGGTCTCTTCTGTAATCGGCAGGTCTGCTTCAACTTGAATGGTAATGCCCCCAATTTGATAATACCTGCGATGATTTTTCCTCCAATTCTCTTTATATTTTTTGTTCTCTTTGGCTACAGCACAAAGGTGTTCCACTTTTTTAGAAAAATCCCTGTGTTCCAAATACGCGTAAACCGGGCACCAGCGGCAATTTTTGCGGTCTTCACAAGAAGCACAGCTGTCTAAATATTCCTGCGTACCCAGCACTTTATCCGCCAAAGAAGGGATAAAATTGTCCCAACAATCAGCCACTGTCCCTTGTCTTAAATCATAAAGCAAGGCAGGATCCTTTATGAAACCGCAAAAAGTCATTTGGCCGTAGGGATCAAGATGAAAATCCCTTCGGTTGGCAATGCATGCGGCAAAAAGGCGCTTGTCGCCAGGCTCTCTTTTTCCGCAACCGGACTCCTCTACCATTCTTTCTTCGTAAGAGACGCTCGGCTTATCAAGCTCTAAGACTTCTTTAGGAGAAAGCCGCTGTCTCTTAATCTCTTCATTAACCGCAGGATCTCCGCTTGAAGAAAGATACAGCCATGGAGCCCCTACCCGATAATGCTTGCTCAAAGACTTTGCCAGCTCAACCATTCGATCAAATTGGTGATAATTATCTTTCATGGGAATTAGCTGGACAGTAAAACCAGCGCCAGCTTCTTTTAAATAGGCAAAGCCGCGCATCATTGCATCATATGACCCTGGGTTTCTGGTTACATGATCGTGGACTTCACGCGTGGCGCCATAAACAGCAACCATTTTTGAGCCTTTTCTTTTCATCAGTTGAGCAATAGCTGGTGTAATCAGAGTTCCATTGGTGTTAAGAGAATAAGAAACAGCGTGAGAAGTTAAAAAATCAAAGATCTCCGCGAAATCCGGCCGCAGCATCGGTTCCCCGCCAGAAATTGACCAGCGCCTGGTACCTAATTTTCTAGCTTGAGCAACAATCTCTTTTATTTCTTCAAACGTAAGCTCCTGCTCCTTTTCTTTTGAATCAGCAGGGATCCTCAACCAGCAGTGGCGACAATTATTATTACAGCGGTAAGTAAGATCGATTTTCCCCTCAAGTGGTAAACGGGGCATCGTTTTAAGTTTTTTAGTTTGCAGGTGCATTTTGTTTTCCTTTCTCTTCTAAAACCCTTTCAAACACCGGCCCAAAATCACCAAAGGCCTTATAAATAACCACAAATTCCGCTTTAATATTCTGTATGGATTGAAAAATCGCCTGCTGATTTTTATATTTTAGCGCTCTATCTAAACTCTCCAAAACTTGTTCTTCTTTTTTAATCCGCTCTTTGAGTGCCTCAACCTTTAATTCATCAAAGTTAAAAAGCTTCGCCTCAAGCGAAGCCTGACCGACGATTTGCCATTCTAGCCTGGCTTGTTCGGATAAATTCTTTAGTTTTTTTAAGTCTTTCTCTTCTAAGCGAGTCTTGCTTCTAACAGTCAAAGACATTTGCCCCATAGTTGCATCAAAATCATTTAAATAATCTAGAAAATAATGCAGACTATTGCGTTTTCTAATGTCGGCCAAGACAAACCTAACTGCTTCCAAACTAGCATAAGCAGGGATCAACAACTCATCGCTGGTGCAAACCTCTGCTGAGGCTATCAAGTTATTTATCAAATCAAAATCCTGCGGCCACCGCTTGTCAACAATATCAACTCCATATTTCATTTTCATCCCATGGTATTTATCGTAGAATCGTTGCCACTCTTTTTTTAAATCAGCCAGAGCAATTTCCGACTCGCGTTGACGAAACAAATCGGTAAAAACTAAGGCGGGAACATAAACCCGGTCAAACTTAACCATGTCGACCAAAAGCCTTTGCTTGGCTGGCCGAGAAGAACAACCAGCTATAAAGATTAAACAGATTAACAAGAAAAGTCTTAATTTCATCTTGATAATAATAAGTCATTGGCAAGCGACTCTCAAGTCTTATTTTTTTGCCCAAATAATAAGCTTGTCAACTTTGGTCGATATGCTATATAATAAACTTGTGTTCGCGGGAGTAGTTCAGTTGGTAGAACACCTCCTTGCCAAGGAGAAGGTCGCCGGTTCGAGCCCGGTCTCCCGCTTTCCTTACTTTTGTCATTTGGATCTTGTCTTTTGAAATTTCCGCACAGCGGTCACGGGGTGTAGCTTAGCTTGGTAGAGCGCCTGGTTTGGGACCAGGAGGCCGTAGGTTCAAATCCTATCACCCCGATTTTCCCTACCCAAAACTTCCCAATCATTCCCCTAATTTACCAGGAGGCCGTAGGTTCTCCCGCCCCTCATTATTACTATAACAATTGTGGAACGGGCGGGATCCCGTCGGTTACACTACAATTATAGAATAATGATCGACGGGAAAATCCTATCACCCCGATTTCTCAATCCAATTAATTGCCTCAATATTTTTTTCTTCTCGGCGCTTATTGAAACATTCTTTTTTTTCGTGATATACTCAACCTATGCGCCAGTAGCTCAGCTGGATAGAGCAACAGATTTCTAATCTGTAGGCCACAGGTTCGAGTCCTGTCTGGCGCAGGAAATTTTAGATATGGGCGAGTGGCGGAACTGGCAGACGCACTAGACTTAGGATCTAGCGCCGCAAGGCATGGAGGTTCAACTCCTCTCTCGCCCATGATAGAATAAGTTGATGCGGGAGTAGCTCAGCTGGTAGAGCGCCACCCTTCCAAGGTGGATGTCGCCGGTTCGAATCCGGTCTCCCGCTTGTCCGCCTTTGGCGGGCTCCAAAGTTTCAGGCGCCAGTAGCTCAATTGGCAGAGCAGTTGACTCTTAATCAATTGGTTGGAGGTTCTCCCGATGGTCATGATAATATATGACAATAATGGAATCATCGGGATCCCGACGTTCATTGATAACCAAATATGCACCATTAGCTCAATTGGTAGAGCAGCTGACTCTTAATCAGTTGGTTGAAGGTTCAAGTCCTTCATGGTGCATATTTGGTAATGGTGCGTCGGGAAAGTCCTCCCTGGCGCATTTTTTATGGGATACCCACCAACCACTTCACCTTCTCCCCAATCTCATCCCTGACTTTTCTGAAAACTTCCATCCCCTTCCCTTTTGGATCCTCAATCTGCCAGTCGATCTTTTCTTTGGCAGGGAAAAAGGGGCAGACATCCTGACAGCCCATTGTCACGATCAGATCAAACTTGTTGTAAGGCAACCGCTCAAATCCTTTGGAAACTTGTCCGGAAATATCAATCCCCGCCTCTTTCATCACCTCAATGGCATCCGGATTAACAATCCCCGACGGTTTTGATCCGGCGGAATATACTTCAACTTTGTCCCCGCCGTACTTTTTGGCAAAACCTTCTGCGATCTGGGAACGGCAGGAGTTTTCAACGCAAACAAATAAAATTCTTACTTTTTCCATAAATTGGCCTCCTTAATTCAAACTTTTTCTTTACTAACAAACCAATGACGGGTCTTGTTGGAAAAATTGACTAAACTAAGCATTATTGGCACTTCAGTTAAAACTCCCACCACCGTAGCCAGCGCCGCGCCGCTCTTCAAGCCGAAAAGAGTGATCGCTACCGCTACCGCCAGCTCAAAGAAATTGCTGGCTCCTATCATCGCCGCCGGAGAAGCGATCGCGTGCTCAATCCGCCATTTCTTGGCCCACA
>MEUC01000017.1 GCA_001771545.1 candidate division WOR-1 bacterium RIFOXYB2_FULL_42_35
TTATCCCATTGCTCTAACACATTATTATTGTACCACCAGCGTTGCTGGTGGACAAAAGGTGACCACCGCTGTTAGCGGTGGTTTTTCTCTGAATAAAATTTAATATTCTTGATCATATCAAGAGTATTGTGAATTTAATCACCTTAGTCCTTTGCTCAATATTAAAATTTAACTTGAAAATATTAGTGGGTGTAAGTAAAATTAACACATCAGTAAAGCTTTAAGGAGGAAAACAAAATGATTGATCGAAAAATATTGTTAGCCGAAAAAGACCTGCCCCAAAGATGGTACAACATTGCTCCTGATTTAAAGACCCCTCTTTCGCCCCCACTTCATCCGGCCACCCACAAACCACTAGGGCCGGAAGATTTGGCACCAATTTTTCCCATGGCCTTAATTGCCCAAGAAATGACCATGGATCCCTGGGTAGAAATCCCCAATGAAGTTATGGAAATATTAAAAATTTGGAGACCAACCCCTTTGGTTCGCGCCTTAAGCCTGGAAAAAGCTTTAAACACGAAAGCCCACATTTATTATAAAAATGAAAGTGTTTCTCCTGCTGGCTCGCACAAACCCAACACTGCAGTAGCCCAGGTTTATTACAACAAACAAGAAGGGGTCAAAAGAATTGCCACTGAAACAGGTGCCGGCCAATGGGGATCAGCCTTATCTTTTGCCTGTAAATTATTCGACCTAGAATGCCAAGTCTATATGGTTCGCGTAAGTTTTGACCAAAAGCCATACCGCAAATTATTGATTCAAAGTTGGGGCGGAAAAATTGATCCCTCACCAAGCACTATTACCAAATATGGCCGTGCTGTTCTAGCGAAAACCCCCCAAAGCACTGGCAGCTTAGGCATTGCTATTTCCGAAGCAATTGAAGATACTGTTGGCCGAGAAGACACTAAATATTCTCTTGGTTCTGTTTTAAATCACGTCATGCTGCATCAAACGGTAATTGGGCTGGAAGCAATTGAGCAACTGAAATCTATTGGTGAAAAAAATCCCGATGTGATTATTGGCTGTGTGGGCGGCGGCTCCAACTTTGCCGGTTTAGCTTTCCCGTTTTTAAAAGATAAGTTAAAAGGTAAAACCAACCCAAAGGTTATTGCTGTTGAGCCAATGGCCTGTCCTACCCTAACCAAAGGTTTGTTCGAATATGATTTTGGTGATACAGCGGGAATGACCCCCTTAGTCTTAATGTACACACTTGGACATGATTTTATTCCTCCTGGAATTCACGCTGGCGGCTTGCGCTATCATGGTATGGCACCTATAGTTAGTAACCTGGTTAAAGATAAAGTTGTGGAAGCCAGAGCTTATCACCAAACAGATTGTTTTAAATCTGCCCTGCTCTTTGCGCAAACAGAAGGGATCTTGCCAGCTCCGGAAACTTCACACGCTATTCATGCGGCTATTGAAGAAGCCAAACACGCTAAAGAAGGACAAGTTATTATCTTTAATTTGAGCGGCCATGGACATTTTGACCTGTCATCTTATGATGCATATCTTTCCAACAAATTGGAAGATTATGAATATCCCATGGAAAAAATCAAAGAAGCGCTAAAAGCAGTGCCCAAGATTTAGCTAAAACCCAAATCAGTTGGCGCGCAGCTGGGGTTAGTTTACTCTTGCGGCATAATTGAAAGCGTAAAAATATTTCTGCCAGCTGGAATCGGAAGAAGCATAACTATTATCAAAAACAAAATAATCAACCAGAACTTCTCTCAAGCGACTCAATTCTTTTAAGCGGGGATAAGTGGTCTGCAGCCCTATACTTAAGTCCAGTAGCTCAAGGATTCTTTCAAAAGCAAGTTGGCCATAAGCAACATTACCTTTATTACGCCATTTGATGGCTCTTTCTACTTCTGAACCGATATTAGCCATTTGCTCACAAAGCGTAAACTTTTGCCATTTACCCGCAGCTAATTGTTGATGCTGAATATTCATTTTTGCACCAATTTGCTAACTATTTGAACTATTTTTTCTCTTATCTGCGAATCTTCTACTCCACGAGTACGATTGTTTTGAGCGGGTCGCAGATTGATCATCGAATCAAACTCAATCCAGTCATCGCCCTCAAGATCCGGATATAGGTTGATTCCCCATAAATCCTGATTTTTTGAACCATCTTGAAGTAGCAGCGCTTCTTCGTCTGAGTGCAATTCTGCATCAACAGCCATTATCTGACGTTCCACATCAACAACAGCTTTTATCATGTTGCCAAACATGTTTTTGGCCATATCGTTAAGCGTGGAAATTGTTATTGGCTGGGTAATAATCTTCATTATACTTACCATTATATATTAAAGCAGAAGGGGGCTCAATCTATTAGATCCCCAAATCTGTTGGCGCGCGGCCGATTGAGCGAAGAAGAGACAAAGTGGTTTCAATCTGTTCTTGAATGCCTTCATTAGAATGAGCCCGATTAGGATAAATTGAATAATTTTTAGAATATTCTTCTGGCGTTACATTTAACATTACCGAATTAGCCCCAGCCATTAGACCTAATTCACGAGCTTCTGGGTCTAAAGTTTCAAACCCAGTTGTCACCAGGATCTTGGCATTAACAGGATCAGCTAAACGAGCAACTGCCAGAACTTTTAAAATATCTTTGGTTGGCGGCGGTGGTGTTTTGGCCAATGGGGTGCTGGGATGAGGCAAGAATGGCCCAAAAGTGTACATCTCTGTGTGTAAACTTCGAGTCAGTAGAATATCTCTTAATAAATCTTCTTTAGTTTGCCCTGGTAAACCAATCAAGCCACCGGTAATAATCAAGTAACCAAGTTTATAGGCTTCTTCCAAGTGGGCTAAGCGTGATTTTAACTCCCGACCAGGATGAAGTTTTTTATAAACTTCTAAGTTGGAACTTTCAAAGCGCATTAACAATCCCCTAGCCCCTGCTTCATAGAGTCTTTTCAAACCAACAAGACCAACCTCGCCGCAACTAATGAAAATCAGACAAGGCCAGCGCTTTTTTATGGTTGAGACAATTTCAACCAGGTCGTCAACAGAATAATGAGTGTCCTCTCCGCTCTGCAGAACTAAAGCCTGGAACCCATACTGATTAATTGCCGTGTCAGCTGCAGCAAATATCCCTTCTTTGCTCATGCGATAGCGTTTAACTTCTTTGTTGTGAGTAGAAATACCACAATAAGCACAGGCTTGATTGCAATAGTTAGAAAACTCAATAATTCCATGAACACAACAAGAATTTTTTAGATGTTTTTGGCGCAAGAAGTTTGCGAATTTATAGAGTAATTGGATTTCTGAGTCTTTTTCTAAGTTAAGCAAATAAAGCAGTTCAGAATCTTTTAAAACTGCGCCATCAGCTGCCTTATCAAGGATAATTGTTAGCTTTTTATCCAAACCTTTTTCTTCGAGATCAAGTTTTGACAAGCGCAGATCAACTTCCTGCAGATCAAAAAATGTTTCTTTCCAAACTGCGAGGATTGAGAGGGCTTCAGCCTCGGGAAGTTTTTTGATTATATAGCCACCTTGAGCATAAATATAATCGCCTGCCTTGAGATCATCAATCTCATTAATCGCTTGTTTTTCTTCACCGAAATACGAGATTTTGGCGATTTTATCTATTATTGAAGTAACTTTTCCTGGAATGGCATAACACATTATTATTCTCCGTCAAATGAAACTAGCCTCAACTCCCTTGTTGGACTCTTTTCAATGGCAATCTCAGCCCCCTCAACAATCGTCCCTTTGGCATGCTCAACAAAATAATGTCGCAGGATGTCCTCGTTTATTTCAGTAAACTCGCCCATCTTAAGATAGACCTTGGCGACTTTTTTAATCTTATTTTCCCCAGCGTGCTTTACAATATCAGCCAGCAAATCATTCAACAAGTGCATTTCGTGCATATAATTTAGCCTCCTACTTTATCAATAAAATAACCCAGCAAACTTCCCAAAATTAAAGTCATGATTGAAATTGGGATCAAACTAATTGGCTCTTGCCAGGCAATTAAAACTGCAACAGGGATTAATACTAGGAACGAAATTAAAACTCCCTTTAAAACACTGGGAAGCTTAAGATTGGATGTCGCAATTAGCAAACCGACCACTACCCACAGGGAAAAAGCTGATAAATTAGCATCCCAAGTCAATCCTTGAATTATCATGGGAGTTACATCAATAATCCCGGCAATTGTTCCGAAAATAAGGCCAATCTTCATTTTGTTCATACCTTTACCTCCCTGACAATAAATAGCCCGTTATAAGCCCTTGAATTATTGACACCATAAACATTGCGACTAATATACACAATGATACTGGCAGCTTAAACTCTTTTCGACCCATCTTAATAAAAAACAGATGAATAATAAAAGCGCCTATCCCGCCCAAAGCAAGCAATAAAGATAAGATCAGGCCAACAAAAGATTGCTCAAAAACCAAAACAAGCCCATAAAGGATAAAAACCAGAAGCGGAAAATGAATAATTAGAAAACCAGAAATTCCTCCTGGCAATTTAAAGAGGTTCCATTCTTGCCAATAAGCGGAATCAATTTCATGGTTTATCAATAAGACGGCATTAATAAAATACAACCAGAATAAAATTCTCCACATAAATTACTCCTTGTTAGCCTCAACTTCTAACCGGATCATTTGGACATGAGCCAAACCTTTATCATCCAAGGGATATCGACTAAGATACTCATTGATTAGTTGATTGATAAATTCTGCCTGAAAGTTCTGCGGAATTTTTTCTATATACGGCATCCAGGTGGTACTAATCCAGGCAAACATTCCCGTTTTTCCTTGCTGAACCATATCCTTGGGTATTAATTCAACCCTTCTGGCCTTAAGACCAACCTGTGCCAACCATTTTTCATATTCCTCCACCCCATAAAATCCAAAAGGGGAAACAAAATCCTTAAAAAAACTGCTCCATTTACCACCGGCCATCAGCTCTTCAGCAATCTTAAGCATTTCACCGGCATTGCCCCTGCCGCCCATTTGCAATAAAACTTCTCCGCCTGATTTCAAACTATTTTTTATTCCCTTTAAAACTGACAAGTGGTCAACAACCCAATGTAGCGCTGCATTGGAAAAAACAAGATCAAATTCCTGATCAAAATTTAGTTTCCTGGCATCACCAACCTTAAAGTCAATTCCGGGATGGTTTTCCCTGGCAAAGCTGATCATTTCTTCGGAATTATCTATGCCTAAAACATAGCCATTTGTTAAATGTCCCGCAATTTCAGCAGTGATTTTGCCATCCCCGCAACCAATATCCAAAATCCGCTCTTGGCCGGTTAAGGAAAGTTTGTTAATTAGCTCCTCTGCCCATTTTTGCTGGGCGCTGGAACTCTGGCTATATTTTTTGGCATTCCATTTAGGCATTGTTAATATTTATCGAAAAAATGCAAGATTTTTTAATCACCTGCCACTTTAATTTATGGCAATAAAGACTCCTTTTTTAAAGTTATTTCTTTGATACCATTATTTTCCTTAACCAATAACTTTACAGTTAAAATTGTTTGATCATAAAAATCCATCATAAACCAGTCTAAAACAGACAAGTTCTGTACTTTGTGACCATTCATTTGAATGATTTCATCGTCAATCTTAATGTCGCTTCTGTCGGCAGGAGAATGTGTCCACAAGCCAGAAACAAGAGTTTTGCCTTCGGCGTCTTTTTTTATAGCTAAACCAAGGGTTTTGATGTTGCCGCCAAAATTAGGCTTTGCAATAGGCGCTAAAACCATTTCTTCTGCGGGATAATTTAATGTAACAACAAAATTAGCTAAAAAATCGGAGCCGATAAGCAGCCTGTCACAATCTGAAGTAAAACTCCCTATATCAGGAATTTCCAAATCACCCATTTTGAAATTGGCCATTTTAAAAATATAATCCTCTTTCTTGGGGCCAAAAGCACCCCAGCGAATTTCTCCTTTAGCTTTAGCAAATTGGTTTTGGTCAGATAGCGGATAATTATGTTGGCGCAGCAGGGCAACCGGCACATCAAGATAACCAATCATGCCAGTATCAATTATTCCTTCGGTTTCAAGACTGGAATTTATTACGCATTTAACCTTGGGAGCTAAGCCATGCATAATCTCTTTGCCAAACCTTACCTTATAGCCTGGCTCTGTATTAGCTGTTGGCACACAATTGTTGGACAATATTATGGTTTGAGCCTGGTAGTTAATAATAATCTTTAAAAACTTAAGGGCATTACTACCAATAAGACCATCAATGTTTAGCCCTACAGATTTGTTAATTTTTTCAAAATCAATGACACCGGCACCAATGTCTTTCAGCGTTATATCCCCAAGAGTTAAGTAATCCAAAGCAACAAAGCGAACTTGGCTGGTGTTTCCTGCCGCATCGTTGTCCCCAATTTCTATGCCTCCGGTCAGACCCAATTCGTCTGCCACCTTTTTATTAATAGCACAAGGAGCCCCGGTATCCAAAAGAAAAGTATATTCCTTGGAGCTGTTATTAATTTGGGCTTTAATGAAAATAAGGTGCCCTTTTTGTTTAAAAGAAAGCTTGCTATCAGAAGCTTTATAAATTCCTCCGCCTTCCAGCAACATACCTACTTGGATCGGGGCACAGCTAGAGATAAGCAATAAGCTCATTACTAAAAAAACAATTATTACAACCTTTCTTCTCATTCTTTTTCCCTGTTTTCTCTGGCATCGCCAGTAACTGTTCCGAAAACAAGCCCGGTTTTTATATTGCTCATTGTTACCCTTCCTTCAACAACTTCACTTTTTTATTATTAGCAGCACCCCAACAATTCCAGCAACAAGTATTACTAATAAGTCCGTAAAGAACCAGATAATGTGATTCTTTACCAGCATTGCAATAATCATTAATAAAGCTAATCCTATTAATGAAATGCCAAAAAATCTGTTGTTTTTCATGCTCTTAGCCCCCTTTTTTATTTATTTTAATTTCTTAACCAACTTCTGAGCGCAACCCTTAATACTCGCTTTACCACTTTTTAAACCTTCATTTGCAAATTTTAAGGTTTTTTGCTTCATCGTTCTATCCATAACTTCTGCCATTCTGGCAAATGCTTCAAGTATGGTTTTGGTCTGGCCGGGTATACTTTTGAATGCTTGTTCTAAAACAGGAAATACTGCCAAAGCTTGTTTGGACGATAATGCGCCAAGATAGCCCAAATAACAAATTGTCCTATCCCACAAACAAGCCCCGCTGTTTTGTTCAACAAATTGTTTTGCTTTGTCAAAGGCTTTAACTGCTACCACGGGATTAAGTTTTGCTGATAAGCCAAAAGTATTAATTATCATCCATCTGGTTTGGGGTTCCGGACTATTAAGGGAAGGCAGTAATTCCTTTAGGTTAGGGGCAACCAGTTCCGGGTTTTTTACAGCTACTTGTTCAACAATTTTAGCGGCGCCGGCTCTGACATTTTTATCATCATATAAAACAAGTTGAATCGCTTCCTTAATAATATTCACATCCCCCTTTAAAACCTGTTCTGCTAGAGACTTCCCTAAAGAGGAGGATACTGTGCCTTTATTATTTTTAAGTTGTTCTAATAATGACATTTATTATCTCCTTGGCCGGGTAGCTTTTTCGAATGTTTCTTTAACAAAAGCCAAATACTCCAAACATTCTTTTCGGGTAACAGAAATCCCTCCAGCATATAAACCCACATTACGGTCTTGTCGCATCTTATTGCCAAGAATTGAAATGTTTTCATCCCTCAATATTTGCGCTGTTTTCTCTAAAATCTTATGGTGATGTCCTAGCCGACTGCGCACTTTATAACCAGCTTTAGCAATCAAGTAAATCCCAATCTTAAGCAAGGCATCACAAGAAAACCTAAAAATAACATCTTCGACGTCCGAACCGGCTGCAATTGCTAAATCGTGCTGGGCCGAATTAAGATATTTTTCGAGCTGCTCCTTCGAAAACTCCAATCTCTGAAAATCCTGATCGTTAAAATCAATCATAGCAGTTCAACAATTTTCTCATTAAAGATATTTTTCATGAATTGGTCTGTTTTTTTCTTTTCCTTAAATTCTCTTTCGTCCATGTTAATAACATTAAATTCCCGCCCAGTTGTTTTTTGTAATTTGTTGATTTCTTTTTGTAAGGCTAAGATCGAATGGCCTCCTACAACTAAGATATCAATATCGCTTGATGAATCCATTTTATCACTGGCATAGGAACCAAAAATATAGGCTTTTTTAACCCCTGGGATTTTCTTTATAAGTTCCCTTAAACCATGCTCTAAGCCAAAGGTCTTTAAAAATATTTGACGATAATGATCTAAAAGAGGGAAATTTTGGGCCAGAGAAAAATATCGCTCCTTGCCTCTAAACTCACTTTTAAAAAGGCCCTCTTTTTCCAGCTCTTCTAGCTTGCTATGCAGGTTCTTAGGATCCAAATCCAACAGCTTGGCCAATTCATTAATATAATGTTCAGCTTCCCTGTTAAGAAAAAAATAATCTAAAACTTTTTTTGTTATTTTTGACTTGAATGAAATCATAATGTATTACCATAGTTATGGTATATGTATACCATAATAGCTGGGTTAGCTATTTTTGTCAAGGTTAGGCTTGCTCTTTTTTCTTAAACTTTTAATAATTTGATCTGCTGTTTTTTCTACTTCCGGGCTTAAACCCTCACCCCAACCCATTTTACCAGGCTGAATGCCTAAAAAATAGACTGGCGAGCCTGTATCTTGTTCAATCATCTTGGCAATAATTGCCAAAGGAAAAGTGTGTGTGCTTAAGGTTGTTTCCGGGATTTGATCGTGAGGAATGATGCGTGTTTCTCCCACCCTTCCCCCAAAATCCGCCGCGTCAATAATAACCGTCTTGGCCGGTTTGATTTTTACCGCTTCATCAATGGCATTTTCCGGTTTATCATTAACATTTAGGATTTTGAGATTGTTTAGTATTTCGGATTTAGTGCTTAGGAGTTGCTCCGCTATCAGCGGAGCCACGCCATCATCTTGTCTCAAAGTATTACCAACTGTAATAATTAAAGTTATCCCCTGCTGATCTGGCTTAAGAATGTCTAACACCCTACATCCTCCTCCCACCCTTTGGCCAGCAAAAACCCCCTAGCCCGCTCTGACAGCTCATAGCGGCTAACTATCTTCCAAAAAGATTCTCCGTGATTGGGCTCAATAATATGCGCCAGCTCATGCACAATCACATAATCCCTTACCCACTCCGGCATATTGGCCAGGCGATGAGAAATGCGGATGGTTTTGTTTTTATAATTACAATTACCATGCACTGTGTTCTGGTTGGTGGAATACTCGATTGATTCAATTTTCAGTTCCCCGCCAAAATATTTGTGGTTTAGCTTATGAGCCACATCATGAAGATCAACTTGGGCATTTAGCTGCTTTTTCTGAAGCTTTTTTTCAATCCTAGCTTTTAGCTTGGCAACAATTTCATCAAGCCTATCCTGGGGAATGCCGGCCGGGGCAGTGATTTGAATAACATCGCCAACCAGCCTGGCACTAATGGTTTTTTGGCGGTTCTGGCTGCGGACTATTTTAACCTCTAAAGACATTATGCTAATTCTAACACAACAGCCCTGGGGTTTACCTCCCTTAAACTTCACCGCCAAAAAGTGCGCGGGGCAACTTGACAATCGTCTACTATTCGTCTATTATTCGCCTATGTTCAAACCGAGATACACTATAACCGAAAAACTTCTGGCCAATATTAAACATATCTCAGCCCTAGTCACCGAACTCAACAGCCAGAATTTGCCAAAACTGGTCGTTATGGCGCTGACAAAAGAAGCGCGGGAACTTTCCACCTTTGCTTCAACCTCAATCGAAGGCAACCCCCTGCCCTTAACAGAAGTAAAGAGGATTTTAAAAAACCGGCCGGAAAACCTGCGCGACACAGAACGGGAAGTCATCAATTACAATCAAGCGCTTAAAGATCTAGGAGCTCTACTGCAAAAGGGCAACATAAAGTTAAGCTTAAAATTGATCTTAACCATACACCAGACCATTACCAAAGAATTGATAGAAAAATATCGCTGTGGTCACCTGCGCCAGGAAGCGGTTTTTGTCAATAACCCCGGATCAAGGCAAACCATTTATTGGCCGCCTGACCATCAAGACGTAAAGTCTTTGCTTGAAGATTTACTTGCTTTCATCAACATAAACCGGACCAAAATTGACCCATTAATTCTGGCCGGCATCTTTCACAAGCAATTTGTCATTGTTCATCCCTTTATGGACGGCAACGGCCGAACCACACGGTTGGCAGCCAAAGCCTTGCTGGCTGCCATGGGGTTAAACACCTTCAACCTTTTTAGTTTTGAAAATTATTACAACCAGAATGTGGGCAAATACTTTGAGCAAGTGGGGATTTTGGGCAATTATTATGACGAAAAAGATAAAGTGGATTTTACTCGCTGGCTGGAATATTTTACCGGCGGAATTATTGATGAATTGTTAAGAGTAAAAAAAGAACTTGAAACAGCTACTCCTACTCCCGAAACCGCCCTAAAACCCTACCATCAGCAAATCCTTGGCCATATCAAAGATCATGGTTACGTTACCGACCGGGATTACTCACTAATCACTAAAAGAGCCAAAGCCACGCGCAATCATGATTTTAACAAGTTACTTTCTCTAGGTTTAATTGAAAAATCGGGCAAGGGCAAGGCAACTTATTATAAGTTGAAAACGGCTAATTAGTTTTTCTTCCACCCCTCAAACTTAACATCCCAAAAGCGAGCAAAACACTGATCAATTAAGAAAAAAAATTGATTTCGAGTGAAATTTCCTGGGGGGCAGCCGGTTTTATGCTATAATAATTGGGTCATTAAATGGGTCATAAGTGGGTCATAAGATGTATAAACCAAACTTTAAGCTGACCAATAAAATCTTAAATAACATAGCCTCAATTGTGACTATGGTTAGATTTTAGATGATTTGATTCGAAAGCGTGCCGGATTTTATTCAATGTGTTATTATTATGCGAGGAGATTTCTTAGTTTATGACTTTTGAGCCAAAATACACCATAACAGATAAGACCTTAAATAATCTTACTTTAATTACCTCTGCTCGTGAAGTAATTGAGCAATCATCGATAGTGCCTAAGTGGGAAGCAAAATTAAGGCGCCAGGCTTTACTAACCAATACCCATTCTTCTACTGCTATTGAAGGCAATAAATTAACTTTGGCACAAGTGGAAGCTCTCTCTCAGGGCAAAGAGATTACTGCTGCCAATAAGGACAAACAAGAAGTCTTAAATTATCTTGAGGCTTTAAATAATATCCCGTCTTTTAGTAAGGCAGGCCAAATTACTATCCAGGCACTGATGGATATTCATAGGATAATATGTAATAAAACCTTGGCTGATCCTCTTGATTGTGGAGTATTTAGGAATAGACAGGTTTATGTCGGCAAACACGTTTTTGAAGCCACAGGTTTTCGCGAAGAAATTGTCTATCTGCCGCCTCCTACGGAGGAAGTGCCAGAGCTTGTCGAAGATTTCCTTGATTGGCTTAATGAAGGGAAACTGAACAGCCTTAATCCGGTTTTATTGGCTGGAATTGCGCATTATGAAATAGCGCGTATCCATCCTTTTATTGACGGCAATGGCAGGACAGCCAGGTTATTAGCCACACTTATCTTTTATTTAAGCGGTTTTGACCATCGGCGCATATTTGCTTTAGATGATTATTATGACCGCGACCGGCCGGCATATTATGCTGCCCTGGCTGCTGTTAATAAAGAAACCCATGATTTAACTGGTTGGCTGGAATATTTTACCAATGGGGTGGCTGTGTCTGTTAATGAGGTAAAAGAAGCTATTTTATGCTTAGGTTTAAAGAACCGAAAAGGTTCGAGCCCTCAAATCGCACTTACCCCTAAGCAGATGACAATTTTAGAATTTATTAACGTACATGGAAAGGTTACCAATAAAGATTTGCAAGCTATGTTTAAAATCTCGGCCCAAGCAGTGCATAAAGAGCTGGCAAAACTTGTTGAGCTGAAAGTTATTAAACCTCAAGGCCAAGGCCGATCTTTAGCTTATATTTTAGCATAAATAAGCCAAAAAAAACAGGTTGATGTTTTGGTTGATGAATAGGTTGATGAAAGCATTGTTTTTCTAAGTTGCCTAACTACCGCCCCTTAAACTTAACGTCCAAAAAGTGGGCGGAACAGGAAATACAGGGGTCATAAGCGCGGACAAGCATCTCAAGCGCCAAAGTTATCTCTTCATCGGTTTTATCAAGAATTTCAGGAACTAGTTTTTTCATATCCCATTCAATATTATTAACATTCTGGCTGGTGGGAATAATACAATTGGCTTTGGTAATAATACCTTTTTCATCAACTTCATAATGATGGAAAAGAATTCCGCGAGGCACTTCAACCGCACCAACGCCACTACCAGGATTAACTTTAATTCTATTTTGCTCATTAAGACCAACCAAAACAACTTCGTCCTGGTTAACACCGGTTTTCTTGAATCCCTCTAAAATGCGTATACTATCTTCCAGAGAATGAACACATTCAATTAATTGGGCAACTGTATTTAAATAAGGGTTAATAACTTTTGGTTTCACACCTAAAGCCGCGGCCAGTTCTTTGGCCTTCGGATGCAGTTTGCCGGCATTCAGGTTGACGCGGGCCAAAGCGCCGACCATGTAAGATTCGCGGTTCCATTTGGCGTGCTTCGCGGATGAATGCGGCACCACAAACTCATTGGTCGCTTTCTTATAATCTTTTTTGTTCAAACGCTTGCCGTCGGTTGAACCAATATCGCCAATCAACATCGGATATTCAGCGTCATCGGAAACCAGTCCGACAAACTCCATATCCCTTTCAAACCGAGGGAATTTTAATGTTGCGGCCAGCTCAACAGTTGCCGTCATATCTGCTCTCATATCATAAAGAATCTGCAGCATGGCATCCAGGTCTTTTTCTTTGGGCAGTTTAGTAAAACCGCCGACAATTGAGGAAATCGGATGGACATGGCGTCCAACTAAGATATCACAAACATCATTAGCGGCTTTTTTCATGCGCAAAGCTCGGCGCACAATTTTATTATGGGTATCAATTAGCGGCACAAAACTCTTTACCCCCAACAAGTCGGGAGCAACTAAAAGGTATATATGGAGAAGATGAGAATCAAGGTTTTCCATGTGCAGCAAGAATTTTCTAAGTTCAATAGTTTGCTTTGAAGGGATAAAACCAATGGCATCTTCTGCTGCTTGAATAGAAGCTAGCGTGTGACCGCAAGAACAAATTCCGCAAATGCGACAAGTAATGTGCTGGGCTTCAAAAATTGAGCGGCCGCGGAGCATCCCTTCAAAGAAACGGGGAGATTCAACAATCTGAAGCTGACAGGTCTCAAGCTTCCCCTCTTTTACATCAACGACAATGTTTCCGTGTCCTTCGACCCGGGTTAAATATTCAACATTTACACTAACGTTTCTTTTGCTCACTTTTTGTCATTCTCCCTGCACTTGTTGTACATGTTCATTTTGTTCATAACTAAATCCATAGGAACATTGTATTTCTTAATTACGTCTTGAGCCCCTTTTTCGTTCGGATTGCTCACCATACCACGACAGCCATAGCAAATATTACCATTATTGATGCACCAGGAGTTACAGCCAGCTTTGGTCACGGGACCAAGACAAGTAACGCCTCGTTCGTACATACAAACATTTTCATTTAACTTACACTCGGTACAAACTGACTGGTCAGGCACTTCGTAAGGTAACCCTTGCAAGGCACATTTTAAAACCTTGACAAATTCCGGGATATAAACCGGGCAACCATTAACAAAGTAATCAACCTTAACCACTTGATGGACAGCCTTGGTTTCAACAGTATCAAAATAATTGAAACGGTCGCCGTAAACTTCTTTTCTGATATCTTCCAGCTTAAAATTGTTTTTCATACCATTTACGCCACCAGTACAAGCACAAGCGCCATAAGCTATTAAGACACTGGCACGTTCTCTGATCTTTTTAATTCTTTCAATGGCATGCTTGTCAGTTATGCTGCCTTCTACTATTGCCACATCAATTTTATCCGGCCCTTTTTCTGACATGACTTCGCGAAACTCAACCACATCTATTAAGCCCAATACATCAAGCAACAGCTCGCCAATATTGGCAATCTGCAATTGACAACCTTCGCAACAAGCAAAGTCAAAAAACGCTACTTTTGGTTTAGCCATAGTTATAATGCCTCGGGTATTCCTTTAATTTTATCGTAAGTAAAGACCGGACCATCTTGGCAGCAATACATATTATTGATCTGACAGTGGCCGCATTTGCCCAAACCACACTTCATGTGCCGCTCAAGAGAGACTAAAATCTGCCGCTCGGGAATTTGTTTTTTTAACAATTCCACAATCACAAACTTATACATAATAGGCGGGCCAACCACCACAGCAAAAGTCCGCTCCGGCTCCAAATTAATGCCGGGAATCAAGGTTGTGATCAAGCCGACATTGCCTTTCCAGTCAGGATCAGCCTTGTCAACAGTGCAGTTAAAATTAACATCCAAACGTTTGCCCCACTGCTCCAGTTCGTCATTAAAAAGCATGTTTTGGGGGGTG
Organism: candidate division WOR-1 bacterium RIFOXYB2_FULL_42_35; assembly: GCA_001771545.1. Lineage (GTDB taxonomy): Bacteria > Margulisbacteria > WOR-1 > O2-12-FULL-45-9 > O2-12-FULL-45-9 > XYD2-FULL-41-8. Next base: position 14,562 of record MEUC01000017.1, read on the forward strand.
CGGCAGCCCAGCAAAATATTTACTTTGCCAAAATCTCTACGATTATCAATAACAAAATTAATTAAAGAGCGCAGCGGCACAACGCCTAAACCAGCGGCAACAAAAAGAAGGTCATTGCCTTCTAATATTCTAACCGGAAAGCCTTTGCCAAATGGCCCGCGAATACCAACTTCATCGCCGGCTTCTAATTTATGAAGCGCACCGGATAATTTGCCGGCATTTCTTACGACTAATTCAAAAGAACCGCGCTTGGTTGGCGAAGAAGAAATAGAGATTGGCGCTTCGCCGATACCTAAAATTGACACTTCCACAAATTGTCCGGGCTCATGATCCAGGCTTTCGCCGCCAGGCAGAGCAATTTCAAAATACTTTTCCATTGTGGTCAGCATTTTGGCTTTGAGGATCTTACCTTTTTTAATTTCGTATTCAGAATCCTTAATCTTAACTGCTTTCATAATTATCCCAGTTTAACCTCACCTGCGTTAGGATTCTTCATCCCTTGCTCATCGATTAATTTACTTAATGTTTCTTTAAGATTGATTCCGGCCATACAGGTTCTGGAACAACGGCCGCAACCGGTGCAAAAAAAGCGGGAAAACTTATCCAAAGGATATTTAAACTTACGATAATAGCGGTGCCTTTGTCTGGCGCCGCGCTCTTCCCTAAAAGATTCGCCGCCAGCTACCTTGGCAAAGGTCTCGTTTTGGCAGGAATCCCATTTTCTATAACGTTTGCCTGTTTTTAGGTCCAAATTAGGTTCATCAATTACATCAAAACAATAACAGCTGGGGCAAACATTGGTGCAGTTGCCGCAAGCCAGGCATTTCTCAGCTAACTCTTCCCAAACCTTACTACTATAAGCCTTATCAAACAGCTCGGAAATGCGTTCATGTTCAATTGGTACTTCATTTTTAGCAAAAATTGCCCGTTTTTCTGTCCGCAATTTTTCTAAAGCCTTGAGATCAGCTTCGCTGGCAGGTTCAAAGACATTGGCTTTTTCAATAATCTCCTCGCCAGCTAAAGTATTAACATGAACGATAAATTTATCGGTCGAAATATCAGTAAAAAACAGGTCGTAACCGCCATTGGGTGTATGATTATGCACTAAACGGCAGGAAGCATATTTGTCACAATAATCATTGCATTCATAACCGATAATAGTGATTTTATTTTTACGGATCAGGTAATTTAAGTCTTTGGGTCGTTCATTGAAAACCATGTTTAAGCACTGGATACCAGCTAAATCACAAGTATGAACCCCCAAAAGCACCATTTTTTCATATTCAACCACCGGCTCCATGTTCTGACCGGTTGAGGTATCAAAGGTTGCCAGTGTTTCATACTGGGGCATAAAGTATTTCTTTGGCGGAAGGATGGTAGGAATATATTTCAAAGCAACTTGACGGCCTTCGGTTACTTGTTCAAAAGAAAATTGACCAAAATCCTTTGCTACCGGAGCAAAAACTTTCTGCTCCCGGGCTAAAGCAACAATAAAATGATCAAAATCACTTTTTGCTAAAACAACATATTGTTCTAAATTGTGTAACATAATTTCCTATTTTAACAAAAAATTTAGCCGCACTCAACGCTGCCTTTTTCCAACACTTCCAAGGCATGAGGGATAACCGGCAGCACAACTTTTAAACATTCTTTAACCGCGCGGGGACTGCCGGGAAGATTAATAATTAGAGCTTTGCGCCGTGAGCCGGCAATGGCGCGGGAGAGCATGGCTCGATCTTTGATTTTATAAGATTCGGAGCGAATTATTTCCGCTATCCCCGGAATCTCGCGGTCAATTACCGCCCTGGTCGCCTCCGGAGTCACATCCCGCGGAGAAAGGCCGGTTCCGCCAGTCGTTAAAACCAGATCGCAGGATTTTTTATCGGTAAATTCCCTGATTTTCCCTGAAATTTCTTTTTGTTCATCGGGAACAATGGCATATTCATAAGCATCGGCTTTTACAATTTCTTTTATTGCCGGACCAGACAAATCTTCCCGCTCACCCTTTGAACCCTTATCCGAAACTGTAATTATCCCTACTCTCATAATTTAATCTCATCTCCTGGTTTAATAATTCCACCTTTTAGGACTTTAGCAAAAACACCCTCGCGCGGCATGATGCAGTCTCCGGCCAAATAATATATTTGGCAGCGCGCCGGACAGTCTTTACCGATTTTTGAGATCTCAAGTTCAACTTCTCCAATTCTAATTTTTTGTCCGATCGCCAGAGAGAGCAAGTCTATTCCTTCTGTCACAAGATTCTCCCCAAAAGCTCCCGGAAGAAGAGTTAGTCCCTTTTCTCTCATCTTTTGAATACTTTCTTCAGCCAAAAGACTAACCTGGCGTTCTCCACCGTTGGCATGAAAGTCCCCGTCAACACCAAGATTTTCTATTAAATTGATATTTTTGACCTCTGACTTTTGACCTTTGCACTTATTTACACAAACTGCTTTGATTTGTGGCATAATTCAATCTCTCCAATTCTCATTTTTTTATCAACCGCCTTACACATATCATAAACAGTTAAAAGCGTGATAGAAACCGCGGTTAAGGCTTCCATCTCCACCCCGGTTTTACCGGCGCATTCGACCTTCGATGTAATATTGACCTGATTGTGCAACAATTCACAATCTACCTCTATATTATTTAAGAGCAAGGGGTGGCACAAGGGAATAAGGTTGCTGGTCTGTTTTGCCGCCTGGATCCCTGCAATCCTGGCCACCGCAAGAACATCCCCTTTTTTCATCTTATTATCTTTAATTAATTTAATGGTCTCTTTTGCCAGAAAAATTGAACCTTTTGCAATCGCGATTCTTTTTGAATCCGGCTTTTGCCCAACATCAACCATTTTAGCTTTCCCTTGTTTATCCGTATGACTAAATTTATTAGCCGCCAATTTCAATCATCTCCCTTTTTAACGATTTTTCGCCTTTGGCCGGTTTGTTGCCTATCACTTGCCTAAAGGCTTGTTCAATCCCAACCTGGCGCACATCAACCTCATAGTCGGAAAATAGGCACGAACGGAGTTTGCCGTCTGCGGTCAAGCGGATTCGGTTGCAAATAGAACAATCGCCTCCCTCTCCCCCTTCAACCCCATAATAATCCCCACTTTTTAAGTCCATTTTTTTAATAAAACGGATTTTCATCTTGTTTTCTTCTGCAAATTTTTTAAGATTGTCTTTCTCATCATCGTTAAACCCATCAACAATTACTGCGTTGAGCTTGGTTTTTTCAAAGCCGGCTTCACAGGAAGATTTTATCCCGGCTAAAACATCCTCCAGCTTTCCCCCGCGAGTAATTTCTTTATATTTTTCTGGTTTGAGCGAATCCAGGCTAATATTAAGTCGAGATAGGCCTGCTTTTTTTAGCTCTTTGGCATATTGGGGCAATAAAAGCCCATTGGTAGTCATAGCCAAAGTCTTGACTCCGTTTATTTGAGCCAACATTTTAACTAAATCAATAATACCGCGACGAACCAATGGTTCTCCGCCGGTTAAGCGGAACTTGTAAAAACCAAGCTTAATTGCCACTTTAACAATCTCAAAAAAATCCTCAAAACTCAAAATCTCTTCATGCTTTTTTAACTTAATACCCTCTTTGGGCATACAATAGGTACAGCGCAGGTTGCACAGATCAGTCACTGCGATGCGTAAATAATAAATATCTCGGTTATATTGGTCTAACATTAACTTGTGTCCCTTTTTTAATAGATGTTTTGCCTGATGGAACCAACATGATGCCACTTGCTTGTGTTAAGGCTTGCATATGAGCTGACCCATGGAATTTAATTGGCCGGACCCCTCGTTCTTCTATAGTGACTGGAAAGTATTGTTCACGCATAGCGCTTTTTCTCTTAAAGTCTAATAATAGCTGATATTGTTTAAACCGATCTTTGTTTGGCTGACTAACCAGCGCATCAATAAACGGCCTGACAAAAAGCTCAAAAATAACCAGGACCGAAACCGGATTTCCCGGCAGGCCAAAGACAACTTTGTTCTTTTTAATTCCAAAAGTCGTCGGCTTACCTGGTTTTATTGCTACCTTATTAAAAAGGATCTTGACACCGCATTTTCTAAGTACAGCTTCAACAAAATCATAATCACCCACAGAAACACCACCACTTAGAATCAAAATATCAGCTTGTTTTAAGCCTTTTTCAACCAGCTTTTTTGTCGCTAAAAAGTTATCTCTCGCAATGCCAAGATACTTAGCCTTAATGCCCAAGCGTTTAAGCTGCAACATAAGCATGTGACCATTACTATTCCTGATCTGGCCAAGCTTTGGCTTACACGCTGGCTCAACCAGTTCCGAACCGGTGGAAACAACCACAACCTTGGGCTGGCAATAGACCTTAATTTTAGTTTTCCCAACCGTAGCCAGCATGGCAGCCTCTTGTGGCCTAATTTTTGTCCCTTTTTCAAGAATTAGCTGGCCATTTTTAACATCTTCGCCTTTTAGAGACACGTTTGTTTTTTTCTCGAAAGCCGTAAGCTGTAAGCCATTAGCCGCTAGCTTTGTATCCTCTACTTTTACAACCTTATCCGCTCCGCGCGGCAGCATCGCCCCGGTCATAATCCTGGAGCACCGGCCAAACCTAATTTTCTTCCTGGGCACATAGCCCGCCGGAATATCCTCGATAATTTCAAAAACTTTGGAAGTGTCCTTTGAATTTACGGCAAAGCCGTCCATGGCCGAACGATTAAAAGCGGGGATATCCAGGTCAGAATAGATTTTTTCCGCCAAGACGCGGCCAAGCGATTGATTAAGGGTAACAGCTTCAACTCCAAGCACTTGGGCCTGGCTTAAAATTATTTTGAGCGCTTGATCAGGCTTAATCATATTACCTTTACCGCGGTTGCCTTAAAAGTTAAAAAGATTTTTTGGCCAATAGTCAAAGCCAGTTCTTCTTTTGAACTCCGCGTAATAAGCACCTTAAAAATCTCTCCCGCATTGATTTTAACTAAATAAGTTAGTCCTGTTTGATTTAGCTCTGCAACAACCCCGGCCAAACAATTGCGCGCGCTGACTCCACGCAGCGGTTCAGCAGATAGTATTATGTCCTCGGGGTGGACAATTGCCCAAACAGAGGCTTGATCCAAAGCCGCAACTTCAAAACAAATTTTTTGATTCTTAAAAATCGACCCAAAAATGCTGCCGTGGAAAATGTTTTCTATGCCTAGAAAAACCGCCACAGCCCGATTAGCCGGCCGCTGCAAAACATCTTCCGGCTTTCCCTCCTGGACAATTTTCCAGTTGATCATAATCAGCAACTGATCCGCGACCGCCAGGGCTTCGGCCTTATTATGGGTGACCCAAATAGCGTCAAGATTGTTTTCGCTAATAAGCTTTTTTAATGCAGCCCGTACTCTTACCTGTGAAGACAAGTCCAAATTAGCAGTCGGTTCATCTAAAAGCAGGGTTTTAGGTTCAATCGCCAAGGCCCTGGCCAAGGCAACTTTTTGCGCTTCGCCGCCGGATAAAGTTATGGCACGCCGTTTTTCAAGGTGGCTAATTTGTAGTTTATCGAGCCAAAAAGCAACTTTTTGTCCAATGTTTTTGCTTTTTCTAAATCGTAAACCCAAGGCAACGTTTTCCCAAACCGTTAAATCAAACAGTAAGGGTTCCTGAAATACCATGGCCATTGTTAAATCTATTTGATCGCCTTCAAGGCCAATTAACTGGCGAAGATAGGTACTTTTACCCGCCCCATTTGGTCCAAGCAAGGCTTTGATCATGATTTTCTTACCTTTTGTTGAATCAACGTCAAGCCCAAATTAACGGAAAAAGATAGCGCCAATAAAAATACCCCTAAAATAATGGCAAAATTAATATTGCCTTTTTGCGCTTCCAAAACAATCGCGGTTGTCATGACCCTTGTTTCTCCCTTGATATTGCCGCCAACCATCATTACCGCCCCAACTTCGGAAATAATCCCTCCAAACCCGGCCATCACAGCAGCTAAAAGCGATAACTTGGTCTCTCTAACTAAAAGCCAGACCAAATCCCAACCTCTGGCGCCTAAAGCCCTGGCCTGCCAAATCATTTTTTGGGGTACGGACTGGATCGTGGCCAAAGTTAGGCCCGCAATAATTGGTGTGGCCAAAATTGTTTGGGCAATAACCATGGCAATTGGCGTATAGATCCACTCAAAAAAGCCTAGCGGCCCGCTGCGCCATAAAAAAATCATCACCAGCAAGCCTACCACCACTGGTGGTAGTCCCATGCCGGTATTTATGGCTGTAACCAAGATCTTTTTGCCGGGAAAAGTTCTTAAGGCAACAAAAAAACCCAAACTTATTCCGAAAACAACTGAAATAAGTAAGGCCGTGCCCGAAACTTTAAGCGTTAAAAAAATAATCTCGCTGATTTCTAAAAAATTATTTTGCATCAGGAAAAAACAGGCTTCCGCCAAACTGCTCCTTGCCAAACTCGGCAATAACCTTCTGTATCGCGGGAGAAACTATAAAATCGGAAAAAGCTCTTGCTCCCTCTGCATTTACTTTGGTAAATTTTGCCGGGTTAACCTCGATCACATGATAAGGATTTAAAAGAGCCGTATCGCCTTCGGACAAGATAACCAACTTAACCTTATCTTTAAAGCTTAAATATGTCGCGCGGTCAGACAAAGTATAGGCTTTTTTTTGGCTGGCAATCATTAAGGTTGCGCCCATGCCCTGGCCTGATTCAAGATACCAGAGATTAGACAAAACCGTTTTGGCCGGCCAAACAGACAGCTCTTTTGCATGCGTGCCTGATTTATCCCCGCGGGAAATAAAAAAAACACCACCGGAAGCAATTTTGCCAAAAGCGGCCTTGGCACCATTTAAAGACTTAACTCCGGCCGGATCATCCAAAGGCCCCAGCAAAACAAAATCATTATGCATAACCGCCCTGCGGTTAATCCCGAATCCGCCGGCAACCAAAGCTTCTTCAGCTTTTGGCGAATGGACTAAAAGCACGTCTGCCTCACCGCGCTTGCCCATTGCCATGGCCATGCCGGAGCCAACTCCAATGGTTAAAACCTTATACCCGGTCTGTTTTTCAAAAATAGGAATTAAGACATCTAAAAGCCCTGAATCAACTGTGCTGGTTGTAGTAGCAAGAATTATACTTTTAGACGCTGCAAGCAACGGGGCGGAAAACAGGAACAGAACCAATAATAACCACGCCAAAAACCTTTTCATGTTTTCTCCTTTCCTAAATGGGAGGCTTGGAAATTTCCAACCAAACCCTTGATCCCGATATAACCTCGGGATACCGCTCCGACGACCATGCCAAAAAGGTTTAGGCCGTCGGGGTCGGAGTAATTAAATTTAAATCTTTACCCTGGCTTGCAGGATTAAAGTATTATTGTCAACAGAAGTTGTTTCTTCGTTAACAATATTATAATTGAGCATCAAACAAGAGCCATTGCTATCCAAATACTTATTAAAACCAACGGTTAAAGTATTGACGATATTACTGGCTGTATTGGTGTCGGCATCATAAATTTGATACTGAACCAAAGGCTCAATCTCGCCAAGTTTTTTAGAAACATTTAAATAAAGGTTAGAGAGCTTGGCTGTGCCTGCCCAATTATCGCCGGCCACATATTCTAATAACGCGTCAACTGACAAAACATTGGCTTTAACATAAGCGCCATAAGCTGTTTGCTGAACCGAAGTCGCGCCGGTTTTTCCATAGTAGCCCGACAAGCCAAGTTCGGCAATTTGGGTTGGCAGAATTACCATTGCCGCCAAATCTTTTGATTCGTTATTGTCGGTGGCGGAACGGTTGCCATTGGTCAAGCTAACAAAATAGTTGGCTGCCATGGCTTTACCCAAAACACCTAGGCCCCAATCTCTGTCCGGCACAATGACATTATAGTGGGACGGATAAACAATGACATTATATTTACCGGAATCATAGGCAAAAGGCACCAGGAACTGGCCAAAACGCATGGTTTTTTCAATACCAATTTTGCATTTTAGGTCGGCATACGCATCAGCCAGGGCAACATTTGCTCCGGTTGCCAGCCCGGCAAAATCAGGTTGAATCACAAACAAAAGGTCGTCGTTAACCTGACCGGAAAGCTTAATCCTGGCTCTGGGGGTGCCGAAAGCGTCGTTATTCCCCGCGGTCTGATCCATAGTGTAGCGAAAACGAAAATCACCATTCATCTTAACCGTGCTCAAATCAACCGCAAATGAGACCGATGAAACCAGAAACAATGAGGCCAAAACCAAAACAAGAATCTTTTTCATCTTTTTCCTCCTTTTTTATTCTTCCGCACCCAAAGTTTTTAACTCTGCAAAACTAAAAACCGGACCATCGGTACAGCAATATTTATGGCCAAGCGCGCAATGTCCGCATTTACCTATTCCGCACTTCATGTGCATTTCCATTGTGGTAATAACGTCGCTGGGATCCATGCCTCTTTCCTCTAAAGCCACGTTGGCAAATTTGATCATAATCGGCGGGCCGCAAAGATAGGCAATGGTATTTTCTGCATTAAATTCAATTTTTTCAAAAAGGGTGGTTACCACCCCGACGTTTCCTTTCCATCCTTCCGTCGCTGAATCAACTGTCAATAAAACCTCCACGCCGTCAAGCTTGCTCCATTTTTCCAATTCATCAATGTAAACACAATCAGCGGGGCATTTTGAGCCATACAAAATCCAGAGCTTGCCATAATCTTGGCGCTGTTTTAAAATCGAATTAATTAGCGAGCGCAAAGGAATAAGCCCGATTCCGCCGGCAATAAAAAGGATATCTTTACCTTTGTATTCCTGATAAGGAAAGAAATTGCCATAGGGCCCGCGGATAAAAACCTCATCCCCTTCTTTTAATTCGTGTAGCGCCTTGGTCACCTTGCCAACCGAGCGCACTGCCAGCTCAAGCCCCTGCCCCACTTCCAGGCTTGAGGTTATTGAAATTGGGGCTTCGCCAAGGCCAAAAATAGATACCTGGACAAATTGTCCGGGCTTATAAATAAAAGGCAGTTGGTCGGGAAACTCAAAACTAAAGTGTTTTACGTCACTATTAAGTTTTTTTATCTTGGTGATAACGGCTGGTCGGGACAAATATTCGTTTTTAGCCGGGTCAATAACATTTTTAGCTTTTGTTTTATATTCGTATGTTGGCATTTTTCTTCTCCTTAGGCCAAAGACCTGATAACTTCTTTAATGTCTATATCAACCGGACACGAATCAAGGCAGCGACCACAACCTACGCAACCCGAATCGCCAAATTTTTCCTTATCCCAAACCAATTTGCAAAAATAGCGGTTGCGGGTACGCTGAATTTTCTCCGGCTTGGGAGTATGCCCGCCAGCCATGCGCCAGTAGCCGCTAAAAATGCAGGAATCAAGCAACCTTTGTCGCACTACGCCCCCTTGGTTTTCCAGGTCAACCACATTAAAACACGCACAAGTCGGACAAGTATAATTGCAGGCTCCGCACGAGATGCAACGATTGGAGATATCTTTAAGCAGCTCTTCATTTAAAGGTTCCCTGCCCATAGTTTCCAAGGCTTGATCCTTTTTAATAAAATCCTTGCGCGGCAATCGCTCCGCCCCTTGCTTGATTTTTTCCCAGGCAGCAATCTCATTTTGGCCAACCGGCTCAAACAAGCCTGGAGACAAAGACACGATTTTTTCCCCCTTAGAACTGCCAACCTCAACCATAAACCGGCCGTTGCCCAGGTCGGTTAATTGCAAATCAAAGCCCTTAGTGGCAAAAGGACCATGGCCCATTGAAGCGCAAAAACAATTTTTATTGGGCGGAGTAACGCAGGCAATGGTAATAAGTGTCAGCTTTTCGCGCGCTCGGTTATAGTAAAAGTCCGGGAATTCTCTCTGCCCATAAAACACATCGTTATATAAAATCCCCTCAAGATCGCAGGTTGGCAAACCAAAGATAACAGTTTCGCTGAAATCGTCCAGTGTTGCTACTGTTGTTTTGCCCGCGCTTTTTTGATAGCGCAGCATTTTTTTGACTTGGCCAAAAAGAACTTCTCTGACCGCCGGCATCACCGGCTTAAAATGCTTTAACTGGACGTTACAAGCATCTTTAACTTGGGCCAAAGACGTATCGCCATATTCATTTGTCTGCGGCGCAAACAAATTGACCTCATCTTTTAGTTTATCTAATAATTTAATTATTCCTTCATTTGTCATTTGACATTTGTCATTTGTCATTTATTATTCCCTCCAATCTTTACCGCGCACACTTTAAATTCCGGGATTTTAGCAACTGGATCAAACGCGTCAATCGTTAGGCGGTTGGCCGCTGCTTCGGCAAAATGGAACGGGATAAAAACCGTGCCTGCTTTAATAATTTCAGAAACTTTGGCCCGTACGGTAATTGTGCCGCGGCGGGAAGAGACCGCGATTAAAGATTCTTTTCTAACATGATACTTTTTGGCGTCAAGAGGATTGATCTCAATATAACACTCGGGAGTTTCTCTTTCCAAAGTTGAAGTTCGCTTGGTCATTGTGCGGGTGTGATAGTGAAAATACTGGCGTCCGGTAGTTAAAACTAAAGGATATTCTTCGTCCGGCATTTCCACCGGCGGCTTATATTCAATGGCGGAAAACAGGCCTTTGCCGCGGGTAAACTTGCCGTCTTTATGCAAATACTTTGTGCCCGGGTGGTCTAAATTGGGACAAGGCCATTGCAAGCCAAAATCTTTTTCCAAGCGCTCATAGCTCATGCCATGGTAGCTGGGTGTTACTTGTGCCAATTCGGTAAAAATTGCTTGGGCAGAAGCATATTCCATCTTATAGCCCGCGCGGGTCGCAATTTCACAAATAATCTGCCAATCTTCCCTGGCCTGACCCGGAGCTTTTACAGCTTTGCGGATCCGCTCTACCCGACGTTCGGTGCTGGTAAAAGTCCCATCTTTTTCCGCGAAACTGGTTGCCGGTAAAACCACATCGGCCAAAGCCGCTGTTTCGGTTAAGAAAATATCTTGGACAACCAAAAAGTCCAGAGCATTTAAGCCCTTTTCCACATGCGCGGTATTGGGTTCAGAAACCATGGGGTTTTCGCCCATAATATACAAGGCTTTGATTTTTCCTTCTATTGCCAATTGGGGCACCATGGTTACCGGAACCCCAATTTTATCCGGCAAGCCAGAAACACCCCAGGCTTTTTCAAATTTTTCCCTATTTTTGGGGTCAATAACCGCTTGATAGCCGGAATAAACATTGGGCAGGGCGCCAACATCACAAGCGCCTTGCACATTATTTTGGCCGCGCAAGGGATTAACCCCTGTAGACGGCCGTCCAATATTGCCTGTCAGCATGGCCAGATTAGCAGTTGATTTTACGTTATCAACACCGGTAGTGTGCTGGGTAATCCCCATCGAATAAACAATGCTTGATTTGCGGCTCCGGGCAAACACCCTGGCCGCGGCAGCCAATTCTTCGGCCGGTATGCCAGTTATTTTCTCGACATATTCCGGCGTATATTTTTCAACAGTTTTCTTAAGCTCTTCATAGCCTTCGGTATTGTTTTTAATAAATTCCTTATCTTCCAGGCCTTCTTTAATAATTACGCGCATCATGCCGTTCATCCAAGCGACATCGGTACCGCAATTCTGCTTAAGATGAAACTTGGCAAATTTGGTTAATTGAATTTTTCTGGGATCGACAACAATTAAAGTCGCGCCAGCTTTAGCCGCTTTAATAATCCGTGACCCAATCAGCGGATGTTGTTCGGTAGTGTTTGAGCCGGTAATTAAGATAACTTCACAATCAAGAAATTCATCAATGCTGTTGGTCATGGCGCCGGAACCAAAAACCGCGGCCAAGCCTGCCACGGTTGAGGCATGGCAAAGCCGGGCACAGTGATCAACATTATTGGTCTTGAAAACCGCACGCGCCAGTTTCATGATCAAATAATTTTCTTCGTTGCTGCATTTGGCCGAACCAAAAAAAGCCAGGGAGTCTGGACCGCCCTCTTTGGCCTGTTGGCTAAATTTTTTAACCAGCAAAGACAAGGCCTCATCCCAAGAGGCTTTTCTAAACTTGCCATTCTCTTTAATAAGCGGATCGGTTAATCGATCCGGATGCTGGACAAATTCAGCGCCATTCCAGCCCTTAACACACAAGGAGCTTTGACTAACCGGGTGTTTTTGGCTTGGAGTAATGCCAATTATTTCCCCGTCTTTTACTTTTAAATAAAAACCGCAGCCGCAACCGCAATAGGAACAAGTGGTTAAAACTTGTTTTACTTCTGACATAAAATCCTCCCTTCCTCTGAATAAATATTCATGCGCTGTCCCCTGGCAAAGCCAACCAAGGTAATTTTAAATTGCTTGGCCAGCCTAATCGCCATATCTGTTGGCGCAGAGCGAGAGACTATAATCGGCATGCCGATCCGAGCCGCTTTTAACAACATTTCCGATGATATTCGACCGCTCAATAGTAAAAATTTATCTTCCGCTGTCTGGCCGGCTAAAACCAGGCCGCCAATAACCTTGTCAACCGCGTTATGCCGGCCAAGATCTTCGGCAAAGCTAATTATCGCTCCTGCCTGACAAACTGCCGCGCTATGAACCCCGCCAGTTTCTTTAAAAATTGTTGATTTTTTTTGAAATTCGGCAATCAAATCCAAAATAATTTTCGCCTCAATTTTTAAAGGGGACTGCACCGGGACGCAACTCTTAAAGTCTTCAAAATTATAAAAACTGATATTCCTGCCGCAGCCCGAAGTAATTACTCTTTTTTTGCTGAGCTCAGCAATTGATAATTGTTTTTTTATCTCCAGCTTGGCAATAAAAGTATTTTGATCAATTATCAGGCTGCTAATCTCATCAGCTGAAGGAATAAAACCTTCAACATAAAGATAGCCGACTGCTAGTTCTTTTAGTTGCAAGGGAGAGGCCAACAAAGTTGCCAGTTGTTCCCCATTTACTATTATAGTAAATGGGACTTCCCTAACCACCTTATCTTTTAAAACTAAAATCCCGGCTTCTAAACTGACGCGTTTAATTTCGAGCTCTTCAAACATTGATAAACTCTTTCTAAATCTTTTTTGGTGTTTAGGTTTAAAAACGACAAAAAGCCCGGATCAAATTGTTTAATTGTTTCGTCTTCAACATAATCCACGTTAAGCTTATCAAACATGGCGTGGATCTTATAATTTCCGGTCTTAATTAGCGCTTCAATTGCCGTTAGGCAGTTTTTAGAGTACACGGCGCAAAGGGGTTCGATGTTCTTCCCTCGTCTTGGCACTACAATATCGGCCCGCGCCTTTGACATCAGGTAGCGGATCAAGCTTGGCTTGACCAGCGGCATGTCGCAAGCCATAACAAAATTATAATCCGCGTCAGAGGCCAAAAGCCCGGCCTGGATCCCGCCTAAGGGGCCAAGGTCCTTGATTTGGTCAACTACAACCTTAACAGGATATTGTACGTATTTTTCCGGATAATTAGTTACAATTATTAAATTATCAAATAACGGGGTCAATAAACCAATCAGGGATTCTATTAAGATAAAATCCCCGACTTTTACAAACGCCTTATCCTCACCAAACCTTAAACTTTTTCCGCCGGCAAGGATAATTCCATTCATTCAACAACTACGCGGTAACCGCTTCCGGTTTCTTATACAACGAAACCAGTAAAACCCCGACCGCAAGGATTCCTGAAGCTATGATCAATGCCATTGAAAAACTGCTTGTTACATTTAAAACATATTCCATAAGCAATGGTCCGACTACTCCGGCCAAACTCCAGGCCAGCAACACTTTCCCGTAAATATTCCCGCAATTTTTTGGTCCAAAGGTGTCCACAGCGAATGAAGGCATTGTCGCAAACCCTCCCCCTAAACAAGAGAGGATATAACAGCACATTGCGCCAAAAATCCAGATATTGGAGGCCTGAGGGAGTAGAAAAAATACCGGTATTTGAGAGCTAAGCATAATTAAAAAGACATTTTTTCTGCCTATTTTATCGGAAAGCGAAGCCCAAAATACCCTGCCTAAACCATTAAAAATGGAAGCGGTAAATACCAGCGTGCCGGCAACTACCGCGGTTACCCCCAGCTGCGCCTGCGCCATCGGAGACATATTGCTGATAAGCGCCATTCCAGCCATCACATTAATAAATAAAACCAGCCAGAGTATATAAAATTGAAAAGTACCAAGTGCCTCCCTCAAATCCAATGACTTGACAATTGCCGCTTGCGGCTTACCTTTCGCGCCGGCTGAAGCAGGAAGCGTCCACCCTTCAGGAGGATTATTAAGAAATTGAGCGGCTAGACCCAAAATTATAAGGTAAATTATTCCCAGTACATAGAAGGTGGAGGTTATTCCGATTGAAGGAAGGAGCAAAGGGACAAATTGACCGATCAGCGCCGATCCAAAACCAAAGCCCATCACGGCCAATCCGGTAATTAATCCCCTTTTATCTGGAAACCATCTGACCAAAACTGCAATTGGGGTAATATAACCAAGCCCATTTCCAATTCCAGCGATAACACCGTAACCCAGCCATAATAGCCATAAACTGCCTATGCTGTTGGCATATCCGGCCAGAAGCGTTCCTACACCAAAAAGAATTGCTGCGGTGGTGGCAACTTTGCGCGCTCCAGCCTTATCAACAAATTTACCGCCAAGAGCTGCTGCCGCACCTAAGCAAAAAATTGCAATTGTAAAAGCCAATCCCACTTGAACACCTGTCCAGCCGTGGCTCTCCATCAAAGGCCTTTTAAATACACTCCAGCCATAAACCGTCCCCAAAAGCAGCTGCATTACAACCCCTGCCAAAGCAATCCCCCACCTGTTAACTGACTTTTCCATGCCCAGATCCTCCTCTTTATTTGTTATTTGTGAAAAAAATCACAATACTTCAAACACCGACAAGGTATTCTATCACGCATAAAACAAGAAGTCAAACGGGAAAACAGCGGTTGCAAGGCGGGCGGCAACTTGATTGTGAAAAAAGTCACAATTAACCTTACAAAAAATATGATAGGGTTTTTAATTCTGCAGCCAGATCAACATTGTTAATTTTAATTTTTTTTGACAAAGAAAGCTTAACCGGGGTAAAGTTTAAGATGGCTTTAATGCCGGCATCTTCCATTCTTCTGGCCACCTCTTGCGCAGCCTCGGAAGGGACAGTTAACAGGGCAATTTCAATCTTGTTATTTTTTACAACAGGAATTAACTCTTTGATATCATAACAAGCAAAGCCCTTGATCTTGCGCCCGATTTTTTGGGGAGAGTTGTCGAAAATTGCGGTAACAACAAAACCTAGCGAGGCAAAGCCTTTGTAACCCAACAAAGCCAACCCAAGATTGCCCAGGCCGACAATACAAACCTTACGTTCTTTATCTATGCCCAAGATTTTAGCAATCTCGTCGCGCAAGGCTAAAACGTCATAACCCGCCCCTTGAGTGCCAAACTTGCCAAAATAAGATAAATCTTTACGCAGCTGCGCCGCGCTGATCTCTAATATATCAGCAAAAGAGGTTGAGGAAATATTTTTGGTCCCCTGCTGCAGCAGAAACAACAGATAACGATAGTAGAGTAAAAGTCTTTGGATTGTTTTTCTAGGTATAATTTTCTTCATACGACACCTTTTTAACCGCCGAAGCACCGGCGTAGGCGGTTGTGAATTATTTCACTATTATAACCAAAAGCCCAACAATTTGTCAACTATGGGGTTAAGCCTTTCCAGCGGTTATAATAATAATTCAAAACCGACACAAACTCGCCCGTGGCTTTTAAATTGCCAGCTTGGTTAGGATGATCGTCTCCCCCACTAGTGGGATAAGCACTAGTATTAGCGCCATCATTTGTCTTGTACTGCAGGCTACCACTCCACCAGCGATGATGATTACCAGTTGACAAGCCTAAATCATTGCTGCCAGAGCCGGTTTTACTGGTTAAAACATTATAAAAATCAAATACAGCTACATTATCGTAAGAGTAGCCGTCCAGCCAATCATCAACCAGCCATTGCGCAAAAGCCCGTGCATTACCAGCATTTGTCCCGCTTTGAACCGGCGGCGCAGTAATAACAATAAAAAGCTTATCCTGTCTCGTGCTAAAATAATTTAACAAATCGTTGTAAATACCTTTGGCATTTTCAATTAAATGATAACCAGAATAACAATTCTGGCCTTTTAGACCGTTTGAGCCAATAGCAGGAGGATCAGCGCTTGGATCGCCTGCTAAATTATCATTATTAGGGTAACAGGATTTAAACATTATAACTTCATTTTCTCCTCCGGGATCCGTGCTTAAACGAGAATAAGTATAGCCTTCATCATGTTGCCCACTTTCAGCATAAACAGCTGACATTATAGTGCTATAGTTTGCACCTCTAAACCAGGTCCACCAATTGCCAAAGTCTGTGTTATCACCTATTGAGCTAGGCCCCCAGCCATAATTAGTATCAGAAACAAAATAATTGCTATCACGCAAAGCAATTCCCAAGCCACCATCTGCATCAGCCAACCAATTTCTACCAGAGGAATGATGAAGAAAAATTAATTTAACAGTACTGCTTGGTTCAGCAGTAGGATTGCTAGTTAATGTTGTCGTGGTGGTAGTGGTCGGAGCGCTTGTAGTTGTCGTTGTACTGGTTGTGGGAATTGTTACGTTTACCTGATTATTACAACCTGAAACCAATATCAGACTAAAAGCAAAAATACCCAGCAACACAATAATTTTAAATTCTTTAATGCGCATGTCTTTAACTCTAATTATAGCCACTTTTAGATTTTAATGAAACTACTCTATATCGCGCGCAAGGCTTTAACGCGATCGGCAATTGGTGGATGGGTGTCAAAGAGGCCGGAAAACCAGCTGTGTTTTTCTGCCTTATCATCTTTTAAAGGGCTGGCAATATAAAGATGAGCAGTAGCTCTACCAGCATGCTCAACAGGCTTTGGATCAGCTGAGATTTTTTCTAAAGCTTTGGCCAAGCCTTCTGGATAACGAGTAATCAAGGCTGCTGAAGCATCAGCCAAATATTCTCTTTTTCTGGAAATAGCCAGTTTAATGATTTGCGCAAAAATCGGCGCTAAAATTGCCAGCGAAATAGCCAGCACAAACATAACCATTTGTATTTGACTCCCTTTTTCACTACTGCGCCGCCTACCCCCACCCCACCAGCTCCAACGAATAAAAAAGTCGGACAAAATTAAAATTGTTCCAGCCAGAATAGAAACAATGGTCATTAAGCGAATATCAAAGTTGCGTATATGGGACAGCTCATGAGCTATCACCCCTTCTAACTCTGACCTATCCAACTTATCAAGCAAACCGGTTGTCATAGCTACCACTGCATGCTGGGGATCGCGACCAGTGGCAAAAGCATTGGGCGCACTATCATTAATAATATAGATCTTTGGTCTGGGGAGCCCTGCACCAATACAAAGGTTTTCTACAATACGATAAAGCTCTTTGTTCTCTTCAAACTGAACTTCCTTGGCGCCGGAAATAGCCAGCACCAGCTTATCACTATAATAGTAGCTGCCAATACTCATCACAATGGCCACAACACCTGCAATAAATAGCGGACCAAAACCCATATCCATGGCCAGACCAATAACATAGCCAATAGCTGCCAGGATAAAGACAAAGCCTACTAGGAAAACCCAAGTGCGACGCTTATTTGAGGCTATTTGATCGTAAACATTCATAACTTAAAACTGGACTTTGGGCACTTCCCGCTCGGCAGCTTCTTTGACTTCAAACATTTCCATCGGCTTAAAGCCAAAGCGACCGGCAATCAGGTTGGCAGGAAAAACCTGAATTTTAATGTTTAAGTCACGCACGTTACCATTATAAAAGCGGCGGGAGTATTCAATTTTATTCTCCGTATCAGCCAATTCACGCTGAAGATCAAGAAAATTGGCATTGGCTTTTAAGTCGGGATAATTTTCTGCTACAGCAAAAAGCGTTTTTAGCGTTGAGGATAAAGCGTTTTCAGCCGCAGCCTTTTGCTCAATGGAGCCTGCTTTAGTAGTGTTAGCACGGGCTTCAGTAATTTTTTCAAAAACTTCTTTTTCATGAGTGGCATAGCCTTTAACGGTATTAACCAGATTGGGAATTAAATTAAACCTTCTCTTGAGCTGGATATCAATATCAGACCAGGCTTCCTGGGTGCGGGTTCTAAGGGTGATTAAGCTATTATAAGTAGCTACCACAAACAAAACCACTAAAACAATTAACCCTAAAACAATCCACAGCAACATATTCATAATAGATACCTCCTGTGGAAAGATTATAGCATTGTTTAATTTAAAGAAAAAGTGTCCCGTCGCACATTATATAGATGGAATTATGTTCCGATGACATTAATAAATAGAATATCGGAATCCCGATCTGGCGAAGCCAGCATCGGGAAAATTTTCTTGACTCATATCCAAAAAGCTTGCTCAAAGAAATTCTAAAATTAAAGTGAAATTTCTTGCGAAAAGTGTCGAAAACAAGTATAGGAGATTCTGAGATGAGAATACGACCATTATTATATATAGCAACTATGCTTTTAACAGCTTGTAATCCTGCCAAAACCAGGATTTATGCTACAGAACATGATACTCCAGAGAAAATAGCTGATAGAGCTGCGGCCGAATTCTGCCCTAAGGATCCAACTTATGCTGCCCGTTTTAAAGCCGCTAACACAGCTAATCTTGATCCAAGTAATTGGTCAATGGTTATCCCACCAAAATGGGGAATAGAAGTTACCCCTGTAGAATGTAGGCCAGCTGAAGCAAAAAAAGCTGCTCCAGCAGCTGCAACAGGAGCAGTTAATCCTCCAGCAACTGCAACAGGAGCAGCTAAGCCTCCAACAGCTGCAACAGGAGCAGTTAATCCTCCAACAGTTCCTACCGAAAACAAGAAACCTGATGTTCCTTCCCAACCAAGAGCTGATAAACCGGCATCCCAAAGGCCAGCTGCTGAAAATGGCAATACAAGTAAAGGGCCAGGCAAAAACCCAACTCCTGCAGTAAAACCAGAACCCCCAACTCAACCAGCTGAGGAAGGGGGAGGAGACATTACAGAATGAGTGTTCAAGACGTTTGTGCAAAAATAACCCCTACTCTTCAACTGGATAACCAGTATTCGGTTGAGGTTGATAACCTTAATGACTTACTTCATGCTTTGGAAGCTTATAAGAATTTCCTAGGAATACAAGAAGGCATTAAAACCATTGGCCAAGTTACGAGCCAAGCATACCAAGATTATAAAACAGCCAGGGAGGAATTAAAGTATTCGCCAGAACCGGCCGATTCCCCTTTTAAAAGAGGCTTATTAATTTATAGTAAAGCCTATTCTAAGCTTGAAAACAGCAAGTTAGAGGATTCAGAAGGGGCTAAAAAAGTCAAACTATATCGTGATGCTTATACAACACTTGATAAACTCTGGAATGAATTTCTAGGCAAATTATCACCAAAACAAAAAGGACATTTCCTTAATATAATTTGGCCACAATCCCAAACTGGTAATAGTTTAACCCGCACCCGAAATGCCCTTGAAACAGCAATTGGTAATATAAATAGCAAGTTGCCAACCGGCTTAAAAGAAAAACTCCAAATCAATGCCTTTTGGTTTACCAATCCTTCTACAGACAAAGTCCCTTTGGCTCTTTCACGAGCCAATAACTTTACTCTGACTAACTGTCCAAAGTATTTTCCTAAACCAGTTGAGCAAAAGCAACAAGCTAAGGAACCAGTTGCAAAGCCTGAAGAAAAAAAGGAACCGGTCAAAGAACAACCCAGCTGGTTTGAGCAGAATGTTAGCCTAACAGGAGAACTAAGAGCTGGCTATGCCTACACTACTGACGGAATCAAAGAAAACGGGAGCCTAAGTTTTTGGGGTCTTTTTCTGCAATTAAAAGCCTTATTAGCCATCACCCCAACCCCTAACACACTAATCAGTGCTATGTATGAAGGAACAGGGAGCTATGACCCTAACGGAATTTATAAGGGGGTAGATGATTATGGTATTGTAGGCAATGATGCACAAGTTAAGCTATTTTTTTCAGCTCGCCTTACCGAAAGAGTTGGCCTCTATTTGGAAGCCGGGTATCGCGAACATTTTCAATATGTCTCCTCTGACCTTTCTCCAGATGGCGAAGCTTTCATTAGCCATTTAGGGACTAGCGTTAATCTTTCTGACAGTTGGGCTTTACAAGCTATTGGCACCATGATGTACGAAAAGGCTACGTTTGGAGAACCTTTAAAAGATGACAAAGGATATGATCAAGTCAGAGGAACTGTTACAGTGGGTCCAAGCTTAACCACAGGCCCAAGCTTTACTATTCTTAACTTTATTGTTGGTGCAAACGAAATCACTGGTGATCCAGACAAGAAACTAAAAACTGACGAAGAAGCTAGAAAAGCGATTCTTGGAGCGAGCCTCTTGCAACAACTCAAGTTTGATCCGGTTACCATCAGATTAGAAGCTGCTTACATCAATTATAATGATAGCAATTATTTTACCGGTCAAGTAGGCGCTTTTCTGCAGATCAATAAATATTTTGGACTTGGCGCTGATTGCTCAACACAGGTTATTGATGAGAATGCTTCTTTAATTTGTACCCTTAAGTTAAGGGCTGGTTACAACATAAGTGCTGGCGATAATCAACCCTTACCTTACAGTCCTTCAACCGCACCATTATATATAGGAGACCCGTTATGGCAGAGGTAGGACAAGCACAACAATTAAGGTGGCATCAAAGACAATTAGTAAAAGTCTATGACAGGATGGATGCGCGTCCTGTTTTAACCAGAGCAGTCCCTACTCTAACTTCTGGAGCAGTGTTTGTTACAATCCAAAGATTGACTTCTGCTGACTTAAGCAACTTAGCTAACCTCTTTGATCTTATCCACACAGCTGCCTTTCTTCTTTATACTGCCGGTGGACTAACTTTAGGCTTTGCAGCAATGCTGGTAGTTTCAAGCATTGCTAAAGGTGCTAAGGCTATGGAAGGACTTGTTAATACTAGAACAAAACTTGATACAACCAGTGCAGAACTTGCTAATACAAAGCAAGCCCTAGAACAAGCAGAAGGAGCCAGGGATTGTTTAGCTAATAAATTAGAAGCCGCAATTAAAAAAACAGAAGAGAATCCTGATGCTCATACTGCACTTTTAAGAGGGCTAAAAGTCTTGAAAGGATTAAAAATAGACCCTTTTCTTGACGGGCAGGCCAATTCATCCGTAACAATTTACAATAAACTAAAAGAGTTGGCCGAAAGTTTAACTTTACTAGCCCAAAGAGTCGAACAAGATGCTCTTGAACCAGAACAGGGTCAAGCCCTAATAGCTGCGCTGCCCAACTTATTAAAAGATTTCGGAACAGAGGCAGATCAGATAAAAGATTTAGTTAGTGCCTTGTATCAGGCAATTGCCCCACAGCGCTACGAAATGGAACTACTCCAATTTGATCCAGTTGATGTTTCTGCTTATAAAATCATTCGCCCATTAAAATCAGGTGGTATGGGAGAGGTTTTTCTGGCAAAAGTAAACGGTCAAAGAGTTGTTATAAAAACTTGCTTAACCAGAGATAAGATCTCACTCCTGCGCTTCATGAAGAGAGAAGATGAGGCAGGCAAGAAACTTCAGCATCCAAATATTGTTGAACGCCTGGCTAGTGGCTGGACATTAATAGATTTACCCTATATGGACGGAGGAGAAAATAAAAAAATAGATGCTATTACTGCAGTTATAGTGCTTGAGTATGTCTCTGGTGGAGACTTAGCAACTAAACTAGGCAAGAAAAGAGCTTCTACAGATGAAAGTGCCACAATTATTGACCAGGTTTGTGCTGCTATGGTTTATGCTCATGGAGAAGGAATTGTTCATCGCGACCTAAAACCAGAAAACATTTTACTAGCAGAACAAGATGGACAACTTGTTGTTAAAGTTACTGATTTTGGTTTAGCTAAGCTTGAAGGAGCAACCAGGCAAACCAACGATGGATCAAGGATGGGAACAGCTTATTATATGGCTCCAGAACAAAATGTGGACGTAGCAAGTGCTAGTGAACCAGCAGATCTATATGCTATCGCAGCTATAGATTTCGAGCTGGAAACGGGTCGAATTTTATGGTCTGACCAGGAATTCGTAGACCAAAACCAAGAGGAACCAAAAGAAAACTTAGCCAAACTGTTGTTAAAGAAAACTATAGATAATGATACTTTTGTTGGAAGAAAAGTCCGGACCCTTGTTCCTGATAGAGAATTACAACAATTATATCTCGACGCTCTAAAGCAAGATCCAGCAAGCCGTATAAGAGTGGAAGAGTATCAGAAAAGAAGAGCTAAAATAGCTACTAGACTTTCAGGGGTCGCCGAAGCCCCCACAGGCATGGCTCCTGCTGAATTACTCGAAAGGCTAGGGAGTGGTCTAAAACCAGGATCTGTACCTGCTGCAGATTCTTCTACTGAAAAAGTTCCGGTTAACTCATTACCCGTTGATTTAGGTTTAGAAGAAACAGCAGTTGCCCCAGATTCTATAGCTGAGAGTGCTCCCCTTGATAGTGGTAAGGCTCCCTCTCAATTACCAAGCCCCCCTGAACAAGCAGCAGAAGATCAACCAAAAAACCCAGCAACAAAAGTTTGGGTTCCAGGCTCCACCCCAGAAAGGAAAAAACCATAATGAGCCCATCAACCATACCACCAAAATATCATCACTTTAGTAACACAGCAAAACCTGCTCAAGCTAAACCAGTAGAATTTAGCCATCCTGGTTTGAGAGCTAAAGACAGATATCTTCTTAAGACGATTTTTCTTGCCTTAGCAATACTAGTATTCGGCGGACTTATTACCAGTTGTTTATCAGAGGCTTTCAACCACCGCCCTGGAGCTGGCGATGCATCTGCTCAAGTTGATGGTAACAGTAAAGATGCCGACGCCGGCCCACCAAAACCAGAAGCAGGGGCTGATGCTGGCCCTGATAGAAATCCTGTTGCAGAAGCAAGCGCAGATAGAGGCTCAGACAAAACACAACATGATGGCCCAAGACCCGAAGCCGGGACTGACGGACCTAAAGGCGCTGATGCTAAAGCTGATGGAACTCCTGATAAGTCCCTTCCAAGTGAAGGCGGGCCAAATCCAGAAGCTGGGACAGATTTGTCAATCGGAGACACTGGCCTGCCTTGGAAGACCTACACTCCAACAGCAGATACAAACTTTAAACTGGGAACAACCTCGGCCAATATTACCGGAGAAACTTATCCGGACGGTTTAACGCTAAAACAAACCTGGTCAGGAGGTTGTTACTATGCTTCTTCGAAAGCTTTGCCAAGTTCTCCTTTTTCATTACAAAATAATTCTGGCACAACCGTGACTCCACAACTATTACAAGACAGTCAAGGTCGCTGGTTTTTAAGACTTGATTCACAAACTGCTAATTTAGATAAAGAGCTGCGTTATCGCTGGACCGAAACTGGTTTAACCGCTGCCACCGGCTCAGCCCATCTCTTAGTGGCCAGGTTACACAATAATGATGACCCAATCTCAAAAGGCCTAGATAGTTCGTTGGAAGTTTTTAATGATAAATGGTCTTTTAATCTTGGCTTGGGTCGCACTCAAGTT
This sequence comes from candidate division WOR-1 bacterium RIFOXYB2_FULL_42_35, assembly GCA_001771545.1. Lineage (GTDB taxonomy): Bacteria > Margulisbacteria > WOR-1 > O2-12-FULL-45-9 > O2-12-FULL-45-9 > XYD2-FULL-41-8. The sequence goes on from MEUC01000017.1 coordinate 38,103, forward strand.
TGCGAAAACACTCAATCGCCTGTTAGCTGCAACACGCTATCAGGCTCAAACCCAATGACTGGCGCCCACACTTATCGAGCTAACCTTTCTGGTAGCACATATTCAGTTTCGGTTGATGGTAGCTCAACTGCACTTTTAGCTGGAATAAGTAAAATGAGTAATTATGGTTTATACGGAGTTCACTTTGGCGACAATGCTGGTAAAAATGACGCCGCTCTAGATATTTACGTTTTTTGCGTTCATCAGAGTGGCACCGATGTCCCAGTCACAGGACCTGGCACCTATTCAAGAATTTATAACCTTGGCACAGCCAGTAATAATATCGGCCAAGCTAATGGCGCAAAAATTATCTATCAGTCCACAACTCCTAGCGGAGCAACGGTAGTTGTTAAAACAAGAACCGGTTCAACCCCAACTCCAGATACTAGTTGGACTTCTTCTGTTCTCCTTGGCCCAGGCGGAGCAATTCAATCACCAGCCAATCAGTATCTTGAAGTCAGCCTCGAACTTAGCACTGCGAATTTTAATATTCCCATCCTCTGGGCATACAGCCTGGCAGACGCCAAAATCAAGTAAGACTGGCAAGACCAACCTCCCCAGTATATAATTGGTAAATACTTAGGAGGTATTGTTATGAAAAAAATTATTCTTTTGTCTGCCTTACTACTCTTTGCTTCTACAGCTTTTGCCGTACCCCAATATATTAACTACCAAGGGTATCTAAAAAGCCCAACCGGAGAAGCGCTCAGCGGCACTTATACCATGCAATTTGTCGTTTATGATAATCCAACAGGCGGGGCGGCTGTTTTTGATAGCGGCGCTCAAAGTGTGGCGGTTAGCAATGGTTTATACACCGTAAAGCTTGGCACCGTTGACTCGAATGATTTTAATGGTGACGACCGCTGGTTAGAGGTAAGCGTTGGCGTAGAAACTCTTTCCCCTCGCCTACAAATCTATTCGGCTGCTTATGCCCTAAGAGCAGACGCAGCAACTAATACAGGCTATGCCACTGTTTCTGGAACAGCAACAACTTCTGCTAGTGCTGATTATGCCACAGTAGCAGGAACTGCAACTTCAGCTGCCAGCGCAACAACAGCAACAACCGCTAACATAGCCAGTTATGCAATCTTAGCCGGTAGTGCCAGTAGTGCCGCTGTCAGTTATGCTCCTGTTGCAGGAACCGCAACCACTTCGGCATACGCAATAATATCAGGCACTGCGACTACCTCGGCATATGCAACTAATACAGGCTATGCCACTGTTTCTGGAACAGCAACAACTTCTGCTAGTGCTGATTATGCCACAGTAGCAGGAACTGCAACTTCAGCTGCAACAGCAGATTATGCTCCCCTAGCAGGATCGGCAACCACCGCAGCCAGCGCCGATTACGCCACACTCACAGGAACAGCCACCAATGCCACCACGGTTAACCATATCAATGCTAGTACAACAGCAACCGCTAATTATCTCTACCCTCTCGATTCTGGCGGGAAATTAGCTGGCGTACCTGTTTCCGCTGAAGCTTCATCAGGCTTTGCTTTGTTTATCGACGGCAAATTAGGAGCCTCGAGTTCAGTAGTTGGCTCCGACACTATTGCGGCCGGGGACTCGGATAAAGTAGTTAGCAATACGGCAGTCTCTGCAAACAGTGCTGTTTTTGTCATGTTAGGCCCAAAAGATTATGATATGGGAGCAATTTGGATTACTGATATATCTGCCGGATCTTTTACTGTTAAAACAACTAACTGGGCCCCTGTTGGCGGCATGCCGTTTCGGTATCTAATTATTAACTAATGAAAAGATTCCTGTTCATAATTATATTGGTTGCTTTGGTCACAAATGTTTTTGCGGCTTCAAGCACTAATTATGTTTCCAGCCCAGAAGCAATAACGTCTTCAGGAGGAAGTGCAGAAAGCAGCTCTTATAATCTTAAAAGCAGTTTGGCTGCAAACATTACAGGAGTAACTTCAAGCTCATCATATTCTGTTCAACTAGGCTTTATTGCTGCCAGCGTCACAACAACAACTACTACTACTGCTGCTACGACTACGACAACGACGACTACAACGACCCTGATCCCAACTATCTCCACACTATATTTTGATGGTCGAACAATTGAGGCAGGAGATACAGTTAACAACGCTGTGACTATCATTACCACCTTATCAGCTGCTGCTGGGATTAATATTTCCACCAGTTCGGTTGAAGTTGATTCAATCAGCACCTTTCTGGCCGCTTTAACCGGCGATTCGACCTATGAAACCGGTTCCGGAACATTAACTTATAAATCTGCAGCTGTTTTTGTCGACGGCTCTCACACCTTTAAAGTTGTGGCTGTCGATAATTCCAGCAATTCAACTGAAGAATCAATTTCTTTTTCTGTCAATACTAGTACCGGCATAACCGGCGCTGTTCTAACCTATCCCAATCCTTTTAATCCCAACACACAACCGACCCAAATCACCTATCAACTCAATCAGGACGCTGACGTACAGATCTTTTTATTCAACAGTCTTGGCCAACTAGCCTGGAAACAGCATTATGTCTCCGGTTCTGAAGGCGGTCATGCCGGCTACAACAGTGTTAATTGGAACGGGATCTCCAACTTTGGCGGGATTGTACCTAATGGCCTCTACTTCTGCCGCATTGTGGTTAATGGGCAAGTGGTTGGGAAGGGGAAAATAGCAGTATTAAAATGATCAATGATCAATTAACAATTAACAATGAAGGTAGTAATTATTATATTAATATCGCAAAGCGATTCCTTCATTGGTCATTTGTCATTTTTAATTTGTCATTATTGATTTTTGTCTCCCCTTCCCACGCAGGTCTTGATCCCCTGCAAATCGCCGGCGGGGCACGCTCTATTGCCATGGGCAGAACTTCTGTGGTGCAAATTGGCGATGTTAATTCAATTTTTCTCAATCCAGCTAATGCCGCTTATCTTACCAACTGGAATTTAACCAGTATGTATTCTTCTTTAATGGAAGGAGAAATTACTTACACCCTCATTGGGGGGAGCCAATCTTCTGATTATGGCACTGTAGGAATTGCTTATCTTAATGCCGGCACCAGCGGGATTGGGGTGACCAGCTTAGGAGCTACTGGCCGAGTTGTGGCAACCGGCGCCTCGTTTGACTACTCAAATTCAGTTACCTCGCTTGTCTACGGGAAAAAAGTCCGGGACCAAATAGCAGTCGGAATTAATCTAAAATATTTTAACGAGAGTTTTTCCAACGTAACCGGGGGGACCGCTTCCGGTCGTGATCTGGATTTCGGCCTAATCTATCAAGCGCAAGAAAAGTTGTTTTTGGGACTTTCTCTGCAAAACATTTTATCACAAAGCAGCGGCGGAGAAATGGTTTGGGGGACCGGAGCAAAAGAAAACATCCCTTTTACCGGCAAGCTGGGCTGCACATATTTCCCTCAAGAAAACCTCTCCCTGGCCGCCGATTTGGACTACGCCGATAACACCCCATTACTTTTGCATGGCGGGTTAGAATGGAGAGCCTTAGAAACTTTGGCTTTCCGAGCTGGTCTGGAACAAGTCCCTCTTTCAACAAACGATACAGCCATTAACATCACCACTGGACTGGGGATAAAAAACGATGGGTTTAGCTACGATTATGCTTTTTGTTTTGATAATACCTTAAGTGCCAATTCAACCCATTATTTCACCATCTCCTATGCCCCACCCGAAGAAAAACGACCGGCAACCAATCCTGCTCCAAACAAAGAAGTCAAAGAAGTTGAACCGATCAAAAAAGAAAAAAAAGAAGAAGAAAAACAGCCACCTCTTTTCCCTGATGTGCCAAAAGATTATTGGGCACGGGAAGCAATTGAAGCCCTGGCTCAAGCTAATATAATTAACGGCTTGCCGGATGGCTCCTACCAACCGGAAAAAAACATTAGTCGCGCCGAACTTAGCACCTTGCTGATAAAAAGCCAGGGCATAAAACCAGCCCAAGCAGAAACGGAAATATTCAAGGATATTCCTAGTCATCATTGGGCCAGAGAATACATTGGTGAAGCAGCCAAACAGGGATTAGTAAATGGTTACCCGGACAAAACTTTTCAACCTAATAATGGCATTAATCGGGAAGAAGCTATCAAGGTTAACGTTGAATATGATCAACTGCCCAAAGAAGAAGGGCCAGCCCCCTTCTCGGATATTGCTCAACAGCGTTGGTCAGCAAAATATATTAGCGCCGCCAAAAAACAACGTTGGCTGGATTACATCAAAGCAGATTACTTCCAGCCGAAACGGGATTTTACCCGAGCCGAAGCCGCTTACATTCTTTATAAAACCAGCTTTATTGAGAAAAAACTACTTCCGTAAGACTTTCACTTGACTTCCCTTTAATCACACAATAGAATTAGCCCGTATGGCAAAACACATATTAATTATTGACGACCAGGAAAGCATGCTGCAGATCCTTTCCCAAACCCTCAAAGACCAAGGTTATGAAGTAACAACCGCTAACAACGGAGAAGAAGGTTTGAGCAAAATAAAAGCCGATCCACAAGCCTTTAATTTAATCCTTAGCGACGTTAACATGCCAAGCCTTAATGGCTTTGAACTGCTCAAACAAGTCAAAGAAAGCCAACCAAGAATCCCGGTTATTTTTTGCACCTCAATGAATGAAGACGTAGTTGTAACCTTAGGCAAAGAATTTAAGGTGGACGGGGTAATCAAGAAACCATTTGAAGTAGAAGACGTGCTCAAAACGATTGCTCAGGTTATCGCAAATAACCAGTAACAAGAATATCTTCGCCAAGCCTTTCAACCTTAACATTATTTAATTGCCAAGCTTGCTCGGGCGATTTGATCCCTTCCCCTTCCACTGATGTTTTAGCCGTTCGCCCGCCAAAAATCTTGGGGGCAATAATACAATGCATCTTATCAACAACCTTAGCCTGAAGAGCCGACGCAATGACTTCACCCCCACCCTCGACCAAAACACTGGTTATTTTCATCTTAGCCAGTTTTTTCATTAAGGCTGGCAGATTAATTCTTCCCTTAGAGGCTTTGACCTTTAACATCTCCACCCCATTCTTTTTTAAAGCCTCAATTTTCTTCTTCGCCGCCTTAGGCCCAACAACAATAATAGTTCTGGTCTCTTTATTTGTAACAACCTTGGCAGTTAAAGGAGTTTTAGCCAGCGCATCTAAAACAATTCTGATTGGATGTTTAATTTTCTTGACCAGTCTGGTTGTTAAGGTGGGATTATCGATTAAAACAGTTCCAACACCAACTAAAATAGCGTCATAAACATTGCGCAAGTGATGCGCAAACTTTAGGGTTTCTGGGCCAGACACCCAACGGCTGGCGCCTGTTTTAGTGGCAATTTTACCGTCTAAAGTTGTTACAACCTTAACCACCACAAAAGGTTTTTGGGTTGTTATGTGCTTTATAAAGACCTCGTTTAGTTTTTTTGCTTCCGCTTCGAGCAAGCCAACCCTTAATTTGACCTTTTTATTCTGCAAAATTTTAAAACCCTGGCCATTGACTAGTGGATTAGGATCTCTCATTGCCGCCACAACCTCTTTGATGCCTGCTCGAACAACCAGGTCGGCGCAAGGCGGATTGTTGCCATAATGACTGCAGGGTTCCAAATTGATATATAAAATTGCGCCTTTGGCCTGTTGGCCGGCTTTTTGAATTGCCCAGGCTTCAGCATGAGCTGTTTTCACCTCACTATGATATCCCCTGGCAATAATCCTGCCATCTTTAACCAGAACAGCTCCAACCATGGGATCAGGAGTAGTCCGGCCTTCTGTTGCTTTAGCCAAAAGCAAGGCTTCACGCATAAATTTTTTATCGGCGGTTGACCACATACTCAATTATCCCCTTAATCTTTTAATAATTGCCTGATAATCCTTGGCCCCAAAAACCGCTGAGCCTGCCACTAAAATGTCAGCCCCTGCCTTAATAGCCTCTGGAGCGGTTTCTATGTTGATTCCTCCGTCTATTTCTATCTCGACGGCTGCTTTCCGCTGACTAATTTCCGCTTTCAGCTTGCTAACTTTTTCCAAAACCTCCGGCATAAATTTCTGCCCGGCAAAACCAGGATTAACCGACATTATTAAAACCATGGCTACTTTATTTAAGACAGGAAAAACTATTTCAATTGGCGTTGCTGGGTTAACAACAACTCCAGGCTTAGCGCCACTTGCTTTAATTAAAACAATATCTCGCTCTAAATCTTTTGAGGCTTCGACCTGAACAGTTATAATATCTGCTCCGGCTTGCCCGCCGAAGTCCGCCGAAGGCGGACGAAGGAGGGCTTTAGCAAAAACCGGAATGTATTTATCCGGGTTTTCAATCATTAAATGAACATCCAGCGGCAATTTCGTTGCCTTTCTTACCGCCCTAACAACCAATGGTCCAATTGTTATATTGGGGACAAAGTGACCATCCATCACATCAACGTGAATTAAGTCTGCCCCGGCTTGCTCAACCTTTTTTATCTCTGCCGCTAAGTTCCCAAAATCAGCCGACAATATTGAGGGCGCAATCTTTACCATATGAGAAATCCCCTTTCCTTCTTTTTAGCCGCACTTTCCACACTGGCAGAAATTGTAACATTGACCACAGTGCCAACTTCGATTTCTTCGTCCGGTAAGGGGTTTTGGCTCAGCACAATCCCTGGTTGAAAATTAGTCACCTGATCAACTTTTTTTTCACCCAACAACAGGCCTTGAGCTACCAAAACCTGCTCAGCCTGGCTTACCGACCGGCCCAAAAGATTTGGCACATAAGCTATTTTTTGTCCCGAACTTGTTATTAAGCTAATCACTCTTCTAGTCTTAACTTTTCTACCAGCAGCAGGAAGCTGCTTAACAACTGTTCCTTCGGAATATTGGCGATTAAAGACCTTGCCAGCCTCCTGACCATTTAAGCCCAAAACTTCTAACCTTATAATTGCCATTTCCAAAGGCAACCCTTTAAGGTTAGGAACGGCAACCTCAGGCAAGGAAGAAAAATAGGACAAATAAATATAGCCCAACAAGGCTGGGAGCATAATAATTATTATGACCGGAATAACAAACTTCCCTGATAAAAGCTGCCTTACCTTGATCAGCATTAAACTAAAAATTACCGAAGCAATAATAACAAAGATTAAATAGAGGTTAAAATAACGAATCAGCATCTTATATTCCAATCATAAAAGCATAAAGCAGCCCGGCAATCACCGCGGCACCAAGCAACAAAGCCAAAATCCAGTTACGATGACTTTCTCTGCCCCAGCGCAGCTTGATCCTGCCCAGATCTTCAAGGGACTCTTTCCCCTGGCTTAAATCTTCTTCTCCATAGTGAGTCACCGTGCTTTCAAAGATTTGCGCAAATTCGTCTCTAGAAATTTCCTTGTTAATTAGATTCTTTTTTTTTAAACTTTCGCAAAATTCATCGGCAGAACAAAACCTCATGGCCGGATCAACCTGCAAAGCTTTATTAATAATGTCTTGGAGGTATTTTGGTAAAGTTGCCAACTCTCCCTGGTCAACCAAAGCAACTTTCTTTAACTTTCTCAGCGCCGTAGCAAGCCCTTTTTCCAAGGGCAAAGACTTAGAAGTTGACATTTCATACAAGATGAGCCCCAAAGCAAAAATATCAGCGGAAACACCAGCTGCCTGCCCGCTTATTTCTTCTGGAGAAGTATACTTGCCATCATTCATCATGGTTAAGGCCTTTTGGGGCAAGGCTTCCATAATTTCTCCCTCAACAACAAAATCCGCCAATTTCAAGACTCCCTGTGAATTAATTATCACGTTACTCGGCTTAAGCGCCCCATGAATAATGCCCTTTGAATGAGCGAAAGAGAGAGCTTTGCAGATTTCTTCCACAATCGCTAGGCTTTTTTCCACTCCAATGGTTGAACCAGTCGCTAAAAGATCGGCTAGGGTTTGCCCTTCAATATACTCCCGCACATAGTAGAAACCCTGCCAGCCATAGTCACCATCTATCAACTTGGCAATCCCATGATAATTAATCAGGGAAAAATCCTTAACCTTTTGCTTCATGGTTTTAATCAGGCTGGAGCTTAAGGTCCCCCTTTTGTAGATCTTAATTATGACCGGTTTATTGTTAACCAGAAAGGAGCCTTTGTAGCTGACACTAAAGGGATTTTCAGAGATTTTTTCGCCGATTTTATAACGGCTTTTAAGCAATCGTTCCATTTCAGCAATTATAGCACAAAGGCCTGGACCCAGAAAAATATCTTTACATCATTTGTAACAAGTAAAATATCTTTATCAATCATTTACAGCCATTTTTATTTAGACTATAATCTAGTCAGGGATAAACTATGAAAAAATGCCTTCCGAGATTAGTGATTGTTGTTTGTTTTGGTCTGTTTTTTTTACTCTCTTCTGCTTATGCAGCAACCTATTATGTAGACGGCTCTGTCACAACTGGGAATATAACCGGAGATGGAAGTGCCGGAAATCCTTGGCAAACAATTACCTATGCCTTAACCCAAACCAGTACCGGTGACATTGTTAGCGTTACTGCCGGAAAATACACTGCTGGGATGATTGGTTCTTCTGAGTCCTTTCCAATAAATATCCCTGCATACGTTCATTTAAAAAGCCCTGATCAGGCAGAAATTAATGCGGAAAGCAATAACGCTACCGTAGTGATATTAAGCAATAATTCTACTTTAGAAAACTTTACTGTTCATTCTGCTCTGGGCAGTACTGCTAATGGCGCTGTGCATTTGGCAGGAACTGGATATGTTTTAAGTAATAGCATTAGTGCCGAAGCACAATATGCATGCGCAGTCTATATAACCAGCGAAGCAGATTCAAGTTTAGTTAGCAACAACTGGCTATATACCAACACAAATGGCGGAGCCGGGTCAATACTAAAAACTGGCAGAGGTGTTCATGTCCACACTAACGCCACCAACATTACTATCCAAGGTAATACAATAGAAACCTATGCCGCTGGTGTTTATATTGACAGCGGCAGCAATGCAACTATTGCAAACAATCTCATTTACGGAACCTCTCAGAGCGGGGCTGGGGTTGGTGTCGGCATAAATGCCTATGGCAATGTTACAAGTAGCAGTAACGAGGTCAGATATTTTAGTTCTGGTATTGCTTGTCAAACCGCAGGATTAACCATAACAGTTGAAAGCTCGTCTCTTTTACTAAACCAAGTTGGCGTTTGGAGTAGTGACGGGACTTGGGATATTACCAATACAATCATTGCTGGAAATAAAACTCAAGCAACAGATATTAACAATGCTGGGTTCTGGGGTTCAGGCGGAACAGTAAATGTCAATTATTCTAACGTAATCGGTGTTCGAACAGATACTGCTTATCCATCATGGGTAACAACCGGATCTGGAACTATTTCTGCCTTAGCTCGCTTTGCTGATCCCAACAGTAATAATTACTACCTAAGTTCCAATTCTCCTTGTCTCGGTTCTGGTACTCCCGAAGGGATCAATATGGGTCGGTATGGGCTTTGGGGTAATGGCCCCATTGTTTATATCCTTGTTCCTAACGGGGGGGAAGAATGGGTCGCCGGAGCAAATCACAACATTACCTGGTATGCCTCTGATGAAAGTGGCATTGACGGAATTAATCTTTATTATTCGATCGATAACGGGAGCTCATATACCCTTATAACTAACGAGTCAAACTCAGGCTCATATACTTGGACAGTTGCCAATAGTCCAACAGATGAAGCAAAAATAAAAATCGAAGCCATTTCTGGCGCTAATACTTCCTCTGATGAATCAGATGCAACCTTTACAATCATTGCCGGAGCAGGACCTACTGTTGGCAGCATAACTTTAAAAGATATCGGCACTGGTAATACTACTTACTCTAACAATCAAATTGTTTCCGTTGAAGTTTCCAGCGCAACCGGATCTCCCACCCAAATGATTGCTTCCGAAGAAGCTTCTTTTACTAATGCTTCCTGGCAAACCTATTCTGCTACTTTTGAATATACTGTTAGCTCTGGTGATGGCACTAAAACCGTCTATTACAAAGTCAGAGATGCCTCCTTAACCGTAAGTAGCACTGTTTCCGCATCCATTATCCTTGATACCTCAAGCCCAGCTGTTATTCTCTATCAACCTAATGGCGGAGAATCTCTAACCGGCGGCTCTTCTTACTCCATCACCTGGGAAGCAATTGATGCTGTCTCTTCCCAAGCAGCTATCTCTATCAATTTAAAGTATTCTACAAATGCCGGTTCTTCCTGGTCAAGCATTGCTTCTGCCCAAACAAATAATGGCTCCTACTCCTGGACTGTCCCTAGTGCTAACAGTTCACTTTGCAGGGTAAGCATTGAGGCGATAGATCAAGCCGGAAACATCGGCTATGATAGCAGCGTTAGCAACTTTACCATCACTTCTGAAGACACTTCTCCCTCTATTGCCATTAACATCAATGGTGTAACAATTAAAAATAATGACTATATTCCTGTACGGCCAACCTTTGTGGCTGTTATAACCGACTCTAGCTCTGTTGATACCTCCTCGATTATCATGACCCTGGATGGGGCTTCTGTCTCCCCTACTGTTACCCTTATTTCCAGCACCACTGTGGAAGCTTCTTATGCTCCAACCGCTGACCTTGCTAACGAAAGCATTATGACTCACGCCATCACCGTCGAAGCCGGTGATCTTATTGGCAACACTGCCACCAAAGAAATCTCTGGTCTTAAGGTTTCCAATGCTTCAGCCAGGGTTGTCGGTAATGTTCTGGCCTATCCCACAAAATTCAACCCGCCGGTTGATTTAACCTGTACTATCAGCTACACCCTAAGCGCCAACGCTAACATTACTATTTATATAATCGGCCCAGTTGGAACGGTTGAATGGACCAATAAAATAAATTCCGGAGCTCAAGGAGGGCGGGCAGGCTATAATGCCGTTCCTTTTAATGGGATTTCCGATCTTTCCGGAACTTATCTTGGCAATGGGATTTATCCTATTAAGATAACTTCCGGTACCCAAGCAATCGGCACAGGCTACATTGTGATTTTTATGTAGGATAAAGGAAATCAAATAAGCGGATGAAAAAACTATTTTTTATAATAGGAGTGGGTTTTCTTAGCTTTTACTTAATAGCAAATGCTTTATCTCTCCCCTCTTTTGCCGACACCTTTGTAGTGTCCAATGGCAACGATTCTGGCGATGGCTCTTTACGCAAAGCCATTGAAGACGCCAACAGTAATCCTGGTCCCCACATAATTAATTTTAGTTTGTCGATTCATGATACTAACAGTTATACCACGGAAGCTGATGTCGGTTATTGGCATATTGATCTAGTCTCCGAACTGCCAACACTTACAACCGATGGCACAATTATTTCTGGGGAATCTCAAGCGGCAACAGCTCACGGGGACTCAAACCCATACGGGCCTGAAGTATTGATCAACGGTTCCGCTCTTGGAGCTAACCAAGACGGTTTAACTATTGCCGCTAATAATTGCATAATTAAAACACTAGTAATAAATAATTTTGGCAATTCCGGCATTTACATAACCGGAAACAGTAACGAAGTTTATGGTTGTTATTTAGGGACAAATGCCACCGCAGAGATTGCCGCAGCCAACGACAAGGGGATAGAAATTCTCAATGGCTCTTACAACATCATCGGCAGTAGTGAAAGCGGTAGAAGAAATGTCATTTCAGGTAATGATATTGTAGGAATATTTCTTCAAGGAGCCAATACTGCCTACAATGTAATCCGCGGCAATTATATCGGCACAGAAAGAACCGCAACCTCGGCCTTAACAAACACGAATGGTGGCATCTCTCTCCAAAGCAACCCACACCACAACACCATCGGCGGCACTACGGCTGACGATAAAAATATTATTTCCGGCAATGGCATTGTTGGCATTAATATTGACAGTTCTAACACCAATGAAGTTGTGGGTAATTATATTGGCACGGATGTTAACGGCACTAGTGCAATTACCAACGAGGGTAATGGTATTACAATTAGCGGTGGTTCTCTAGACAATAACATCGGCGACGGCACGGCTGCCGGCAGAAATATTATTTCGGGAAATAATATTGACGGCGTAAACATTACAGATACAAATACTCGCGACAACAAAGTCCGCGGTAATTACATCGGTATGGACGTCAATGGCACAACTGCCCTCTCTAACCTCCAAAAAGGAGTTAGTATCGTTAGCGGAGCATCTCTCAATGTTATTGGTGGAGAAAATGCCGGGGAAAGAAATATTATTTCCGGTAACAATGAAGATGGTGTCGTTATTAATAGTTCGGCTAATAACCTAGTTATCGGCAATTACATTGGACTTGATGTTAACGGGACAACTGATCGTGGCAATGGCTGGAAGGGGATCAGAATTTATGGCACTGGTTCTAATTTTAACACTATTGAAGCCAACGTTATCTCCGGCAATGATGAAAACGGCATAATCATTGGTGCTTCTTTTGGCGGAACAGAAATCTCCAGCAGCAATGAGGTGCTCGGCAATTATATTGGCCTGTCCTCAAACGGTTCGTCCGCCATTGCGAATTCGTCCCATGGCATAGTCATCACCAATTATGGACAATACAATAAAATCGGTAATGGCACAATTACCGGTAGAAATATTATTTCCGGAAATGGTCTTGATGGTATTTATATTTCAGGCACAAATGTTGGTTCCAATGAAATTCTAGGTAACTATATTGGTACCAGCTCTAATGGAGCCAGTGCAGTCCCAAATAGTAGTGATGGCATCAACATTAACTCCTGCTCCATAATAAACTACCTTGGCGGAACAGGGAGCACAGAGGGAAACGTGATCTCAGGCAATGCAAGTCATGGAATATCTCTCAATAACGGAGATAACCAGCAAATTCTGCATAATTATATTGGTCTTAATGCCAATGGTACAAATCAGCTAACCAATGAGGGAATTGGCCTTTATATGAACAGCAATTCTACAGGGAACAACGTTGGCAATGGCAATGCCAATGGCAGAAACATTATTTCCGGTAATGCCACCGCAGGAATCCAAATAGACGGCAGATGGAACACAATAGATGGAAATTATATTGGTCTTAATGCAGTCGGTGATTCACGCTTAGACAACGTAGAACAGGGTGTTTTACTAACTAATACCTCTAGGAATAACACTATTAATTCTAATTTTATTTCTGGAAACGGAAGCCATGGGCTTCAAATGAGAGATGAAGCAGCTTCCAACGAAGTTACGGGCAACTATATTGGTCTCGATGCCACAGGCTCCTTTGGCATACAAAACAACGGAGCCGGCATCAAGATCCAGGAAGGTGGAGATTATAATATTATTGGTGGAACAACGGCCGCTGAGCGTAATTATATCTCTGGCAATAATAGCGCTGGTATTATAATTGACGGGGAATTAAATCTTTCTACCGGCAACCAAATCCTAGGTAACTATATTGGTCTTGATGGTAATGGCTCTTCCGCTGTTGCCAATAATAATCATGGAATCCAGTTGATCAACTGGATTCAAAACACCCAAATTGGAGATGGAACGACAGACGGCAGAAACTACATTGCCGGAAATGCAGGAGATGGAATAGCCATTACTGGAAACAATACCAACACTAATGAGGTTAATAATAATGTTATTGGCTGGGATGTTGCAGGCAGCGAAAGACTTAATGGTGGTTCAGCAATCGACTACAACTCTGGCACTCCTTTAATTAAAAACAATATTTTAAATTGTTATATTATTAGTACCGGTGAAGGTGGGTCAGGAGCAATTAATGTTGTTGATTATACGGATTTTAGCATTCAGAACAATACCATTGAAAGCTATGTTAATGGCATCCTTATGAGGGGGTTTAATAATAATTTTAATATTGTTGGCAATATGATTAGCGGCCATAATACTGAAAGTGGAATAGTTGCGGGGACACTTGGAGATTTTGCTCAGAATGGTCTAATAGCCACCAACGAAGTCAGGTCTTTTGCTACAGGAATTAACGTCGCTGTTGACTCTGGAGCAACTTTAACTATTGATCGCAATACCATAGTTAAATATGCTGAAAATGGTTTTTATATCCCTAGTGGTGCTGTAGACAGCATTATTAACATTACTAACTCTATCTTCTCACAGGATCCCACTGAAATAACCTCAACCACAGGAACAGGTCTAAAAGATGATGGCTCATCAGCAAACATCAACGTTAGCTATTGCAACGTTTATGGCAACCAAACTGATTATACTAATATCTCTTCAGGGGTTGGCACAATTTCTGCGGTGGCTAATTTTACCAACGCTACCAGTAACGATTTTACCCTTGCAAGCAACTCCCCCTGTATCAACTCTGGTACCCCGGAAGGAGTCGATATGGGCGCCTATCCATACTCTGGCAGTGTTCCTGTGGTTCGTGTCATCACTCCTAATGGTGGAGAAAACTGGACAGCGCTAACCTCTCAAAACATTACCTGGTATGCTTCCAATGAGGGGGACCCTGTTACTAACATTACCCTTTCCTATTCAACCGATGAGGGAACCTCGTATACGCTGATAACTAATGAATCAAACACTAGCTCATATGCTTGGACTGTGGCTAATGACCCAACTTCCGACGCCCTGATAAAAATTATTGCCACTACCGACACAGGGGCAACTGCTTCTGATGAATCTGATGCTGTATTTACTATTTCTGCTTCTGTTTCAGTCGACAGCATTTCCCTTAAGGACACTTCTACCGGCAGCACCTCCTACACCAACAACCAAACTGTTTCGGTAGAAGCATCGGGAGTAACCGGCTCCCCAACCGAAATGATTGTCTCCAGTGAAGCTTCTTTCAGCGGTGCTTCCTGGATACCTTATGATGCCAATACAACAGAGACCTTGTCTGCAGGCGATGGAATTAAAACTGTTTACTATAAAATTAGAAACAGTAATTACGTGGAAAGCGCTACAGTTTCTGCTTCAATTACTGTCGATGCTTCTGCCCCCACAGCTCCTGTTCCCATCTATCCAACCACCGGAACTACAACTTCTGACGCTACCCCTACTCTCTCCTGGAACG
>MEUC01000018.1 GCA_001771545.1 candidate division WOR-1 bacterium RIFOXYB2_FULL_42_35
TTGTTCATAAGCCAAATAATGACATCTTTTACCGTTTCAGGGACATTTCGCGCTGGAAACGCCCCTTATTTCAGGGACATCTTGCATTGGACAAGACTGCCGGTTGAAAAAAAGTGAAAAATATTATATAATACACTTTCTGTTTGGTAATAATAAAATCGAAAGGGAGGACTCGGAAAATGGCGAAGGTTAAAGTTGGGATCAATGGTTTCGGACGGATTGGACGGCAGGTTTTAAGTGCGATGGTTGATCAAGGGGTTTTGGGTAATGAAATTGAGGTGGTGGCAGTTGTTGATATTAGCACTGACGCAAATTATTTTGTTTATCAAATGAAATACGATTCAGTCCATGGCAGATTTAACGGCACACTTGGTACCGACGGTGAGGATGTTTTAGTTGTTAATGGCAATAAAATCAAATGTATTATGGCCACTAAGGAGCCAAGCGGTTTGCCTTGGAAAGATCTTGGGGTAGAGATTGTTTTAGAATGTACCGGCTTATTTACCGCCGCTGAAAAAGCTCAAGGACATATTACTGCAGGAGCTAAAAAGGTCATTATCTCCGCTCCTGGCAAGGGTGGGGTTAAAACAATTGTTATGGGTGTTAATGACAATGAGTATGATTCAACTAAGCATGATATTGTTTCCAATGCTTCTTGTACTACCAATTGTTTAGCTCCAGTTGTTCATGTGATCTTAAAAGAAGGTTTTGGGATTGAAAACGGCTTAATGACCACGATTCACGCTTATACTGCTACTCAGAAAACTGTTGACGGACCATCTAAAAAAGATTGGCGGGGTGGGAGAGCGGCTGCGATTAACATTATTCCATCATCAACCGGCGCAGCCAAGGCTGTAGGAGAAGTCTTACCTGTAACTAAAGGTAAGCTAACTGGTATGGCTTTCCGCGTACCGACAGCTGATGTTTCTGTGGTTGACTTGACTTTCCGCACAGAAAAAGACACTTCTATTGAAGAAATTGATGCTAAATTAAAAGCCGCTTCCCAAAGCTATCTGAAAGGGATCCTTGGAGTAGCTGACGAAGAAGTAGTTTCTTCTGATTTTATTCATGATAATCGCTCATCGATCTATGATTCGTTGGCCACCTTGCAAAACAACTTAAAAGGCGAGAAGCGCTTCTTTAAGGTTGTTTCTTGGTACGATAACGAATGGGGTTATTCTTGCCGGGTAGTTAGTTTACTAAAGCTGATTGCTTCTAAATTATAAGAAGGAAGTTTAATCTTGGCTAAGAAAACTGTTGCTGATATTCCGGTCGGGGAACTGAAGGGTAAACGGGTTTTTGTCCGTTGCGATTTTAATGTTCCTTTAGACGATAAGCAAAATATCACTTCAGATAAACGTATCCAGGCAGCCTTACCCACTATTCAATACTTAATTGATAAAGGGGCCAAGCTGGTCTTAGCCTCACATCTTGGTCGACCCAAAGGCGAAGTTAAAGCTGAATTTAGTTTAGCTCCGGTGCAGAAAAAACTCTCCGAACTTCTTGGCAAACCTGTGGCCATGGCTCCAGATTGTATTGGTGCGGAAGTTAACAAGCTGGTTTCCGGGTTAAAAGATGGGGAGGTTCTTTTACTGGAGAATCTTCGCTTTCACAAAGAGGAAACAAAGAATGATCCTGAATTTGCCAAGCAACTAGCTTCTTTGGCGGAAATATACGTTTCCGATGCTTTTGGTACTGTCCACCGTGCCCATGCTTCAACTGAAGGCATTGCCCATGATCTGCCGGCTTATGCCGGTTTCTTGATTGAAAAGGAACTTAAATTTCTTGGTGAAGCCTTAACTGATCCCAAGAGACCCTTTGTGGCAATTATTGGCGGAGCTAAGGTTTCTGGTAAGCTTGAGGTCTTAAAAAGCCTCCTTGGCAAGGTTGATAAGTTAATAGTGGGTGGTGGTATGGCTTATACTTTTTTTAAAGCTCGCGGCACTAAAGTGGGAAACTCTCTTGTTGAGCCTGATTTAATTAAAGATGCCAAAGAAATTTTAAAAACTGCCATTGATAAGGATGTCCCTTTTCTTTTACCTCTAGATCACGTTGTAGCTGATAAATTTGCTGAAGATGCCAGTGTTCAGGTTGTTCCACGAACTACTATTCCTGATGGCTGGCAAGGGATGGATATTGGACCTGACTCAGTTAAAAAATTTGGCAATGCCATTAAAGATGCTAAAACTATTGTTTGGAACGGACCAATGGGTGTATTTGAAATGGACAAATTTGCGGTTGGTACCATTGCTATTGCTAAGGCAGTGGCTGAAGCAACTGAGAACGGCGCTGTTTCCATTATTGGTGGTGGTGATTCTGCCTCTGCCGTTAAAAAAGCCGGCGTAGCCGACAAAATGTCACATATTTCTACCGGTGGTGGAGCCTCACTCGAATTCCTCGAAGGTAAAGTTCTTCCTGGTATAGCTTGTTTGCTGGATAAGTAAGGGGCTGTAGCTCAGTTGGGAGAGCGCCGCGTTCGCAATGCGGAGGCCGTCGGTTCGATCCCGATCAGCTCCATTTTATTTAAAGAGATCTACCTCAATCTTAGCCGCTTTGATTTTAGCTTTTTCCAGTGTCTCTCTTAAGCAAGTATCTGCTTGGTTAGTATCAAAATCAACCACATCAATAGCGTGAATAATTGTCTGAATCTCCGCTTTAGATGGATCTTGATCAAGAATAATACCAATCTTTGATTTTTCTGTAGTCATTGTGAACCTCTACTATTGTTATCGGGATAACTAGAGCAAAACTTGTGTGGAATAATTAAGTCAGTAGAGAATTGGCAGACATAGCCTGAGGTTTGTCTAAGCCCATCAAATCAAGCACAGTCACCCCAATATCCGGAATAATACCAGTTTCTTTTAGTTTAACATCTTTGCCAATGACCCAGAAAGGGACAGGGTTAAGGGAATGCTGGGTACTGGCAACCATTTTGCCACCTTTTTTTAGCTTCATCTCATCACAATTCCCATGATCAGCCGTAATAATAAATATCCCGCCTTTGTTGACCCAGGCAGGCACAATCCTGCTTAAACATTCAGAAAGCACTGCTACAGCCTGTGTAGCAGCCTCTAAATTGCCAGTGTGGCCAACCATGTCGCCGTTTTGGTAGTTATGAACAATTAACGAGTACTTGCCGGATTCGATTGCTTCTAAAGAGTAGTCGGTTTCCAAATAAGCAGTCATTTCCGGGACCCAGTCATAATGTTTACCTTCTTCGGTTCGTTCTTTTAACTTCATATCTTGGGCCAGATGTCGATCTTCCCCAGGAAATGGGGTAGGTCGACGACCGGAAAACCAGCCGGTTACATGGGCATATTTCTCTGGGCCAGCTAAACGTAATTGTTTTAACCCTGCTCTGGAAACAATTTCTCCCACAGTTTCCGGGATCTCTTTTTCCGGAAAAGCACACAAAGCCCTAATGCCAGGATAGTATTCGGTCATGGCCACAAAGACTAAGCCTTTAATTTTGTTTTGTAATTCCTCAATCTGGCCGTAGGTAGAGTCGCTGATATCCTTAGTCCCTTTTTTGTAGTTGAAGAACTTTTTGTCTTGTTCACAAAATGCAGTTGCAAGTTGGATTGTCCGATCCTGCCTGAAGTTAAAGAAGATCACCGAGTCCTCAGGATTCATACCATTATAATCCCCTATAATAGTAGGCCTGATAAACTCATCTGTTTCGTTGCGTAAGTAGGATTCCTCAATAGCCTGGTGGGCTGTCTCAACTTTGTGCTCACCTTGGCCGCTTACTAAGGTCTTCATGGCTATTAAGATCTTATCCCAAGCAGTATCGCGATCCATGGCAATTTCTCTGCCCATGATCGATTTTATTTTAGCTCTTTCTGTCAAACCAAGCTCGGTGATCTTATCTTCCAGCATTTTTAAGTAGATTTCACCGGCAGCCTTAGGATTGGTATCACGACCATCTGTGAAAAGATGGATAGCAATACTTTTAATTTCAGCTTGTTTAGCTAATTCCATTAAAGCAAACAAATGTTTAATTTCTCCATGAACAGTGCCACCATGACCTTGCAGAATCCCCATTAGATGTAGAGTAGAATTGTTTTTCTGAGAGTTTTTAATGGCTGCTAAGAGGGCTGCATTGTTAAAAAAACTTTTATCTTGAATAGCGACATTGATTCTTTCAATCGATTGATAAACCACTCGACCGGCCCCCATGTTGAGATGATTAACTTCGGAATTACCCATCGTCCCCTTAGGTAAACCAACAGCCAAACCGGACGCATCTAGCTTTGCCAAGCTGTGCTGCTCAAAAAGTTGCTTAAAAAATGGGGCCTGCCCCTGCTCAATAGCGTTGTAAATAGCATTTTTCTCGGCTTTTTCGCCCAAAGCAAAACCATCTAAGATACAAAGATAAACAGGGGTATATTTCATAATGTTAATTATACAATAATAATTTGTTAAAACAAGTTGTTAAAACAAGTTGACAAAATAAAACTCATACTATAGAATTTGAGCAAATGAAAGGTTTATTGTTACTGCTACAATTTGTTGTAGCGATTGTTCTCATTGTTGCTGTGTTACTTCATTCAGCAAAAGGCGAAGGACTTGGTGGTATTGGTGGTTCTGCAAAACTGTTTGGCACACCCAAGGGAATGGAACAAGGCTTGGATAAGATTACCTGGGGTTGTGCTATTTTTTTTCTGGGAATTTCCATTGTGCTTGCTATTTTGAAATAAGAGGGGAGGCAAGATATGGATTATGTGATTTATTTGGCTTTGAACCTGTTGCTGGCTTTGGTTGTTATCTTGCTGGGTTTCCTCGTTGCTAAAGCTTTAGAGATCCTCACCGCTTTTGTTGTCAAAACAATTCAACTTGATACTGTTGCTCAAAAACTGGGTTTTAATAAACTTCTGGAAAAGGCTGATATCAAAAAACCTCTTTCTGAGCTTTTGGGTAATTTAGTCTACTGGTTGGTTATTTTTATCTTGATTACTTCTCTGGGAACATTTTTTGGTTTGGCTGTGGAAATGATTCTCTTAAAGATCTTCAGTTATATGGCTGTTGTGCTACTCGCTGCTTTGGTTCTTGGTGTAGGCCTGTTCTTTGCCGCTTTAATTTCTGGTATTAGCCGGGTGGTTATGGTTAATCTGGGGATTGCCGGTGCCAAGACAGCTTCACGCTTTATCTATTATATAGTAATAGTTTTCACTTTCCTGGCAGCCTTGGCAGAGTTGGGGATCAATACCAAGGTCTTTGCCGATAAGATGGAAGTCTTTATCGGAGCTTTTGGTTTGGCGGCGGCGATTGCCTTTGGTTTGGGTTGCAAGGACATGGCGGCTGACTTTATCCATGATTTGTTTAGGGGAAAATAAATTCCCCTAGCATTCGAATGCTAAAATTGAAAGGAGGTGAAATATAAATGAAGAAAATTTTCGTAGCTTTATTAATTGGTGTTTTCGCTATTGCTGTTGCTGCTAGTGCAGGCACAGCCGGAAAGATCGGTGTTGGTATCGATACTGCTGGAGGAAACTTGGGTGTTGCTAACGCACAATCTCTAGTTGTAAGATACAATTTCACTGATATGATTTCCGCTGGCTTAGGTCTTAACTATAATAGTTATACCTCTGGTGCTACAACAACTAGCCAATTAGGTTACTCTCTACGAGTAAACTATGCGTTGCCAGTTGTTGGTGCTGCTATGCCTTTCGTAGGTTTGCAGTATTCATCTGATGGCGCTACCGCTGCAACAACGATTCTTTCACTTGTGCTTGGTGCAGAAGTTGAAATTAATAATGTTGTTATCGGTGCTGGTTTAATTCCTTATTCATCTACTTCAGCTAGTGGTGCAACAACTAGCGGGTACTCAACAGGTACTATGAACACATCTGGCAGAGCCGGATTCATCAGTGCAGGTTTTTACTTGAACTAGTTTTGTTTCGCTTCTGTAAACCCTCTCCGACGCAAGTCGGAGGGGGTTTTTTTATGGATCACGCGTAGCAGAGCCTCCCTGCCTGCCGGCAGGCACGGTTAGGCTCTGTTGCTTTCGTTTAGATGGTGACCCTAAGAGGGTCACCTACGCGGACTAAATAAGACTTTTTCAGTAGTCTCATGTTATAATAATAAAAATAAAGGGGGTGAAAAAATGAAAAAAGTTTTATTAGTTGTTTTGGCTTTAGCGGTGATTTTTTCTGTCAGTGCACAGGCAATGATTATTGGTGTTGAGGGGACCTCTCCTTACATGAGATTTAATCTCAGTAATGATCAGGCTATTGATGTTGGTGCCACTTATGATTCCAATAATAATGCTGCAACCACTGACCTGCAGATTTGGGCTCGGATTAACAATAAGATCGCTAACTTTGGCGGCATCAGCACTAGCTGGGGTGCAACCCTTTCACTGCGTTCAGATACCGGGTTTACAGCAGCTGGGGCAACCACAACCGTTGGCTTAGCTGGTCTAGTTTCTGCCTCTTATGAGATTATCAAAAATGTAGCTTTGTATGCCAATATTAACTTGGTAACTTTGCAAATGATGAGTGGTGCAACCACTGGTACAAGTTTTGATTTCTTAACCGCCAATAACAATGTTTATTCTGGCGCCAGGATTTATTTACCGTACTAATTATAAATAAGATTCCTATTGGAATACCCCACACTTAAGTGTGGGGTATTTCTTTTATCCAGACCAACTTCCTGCTCAGCAATGATTATGTTAAAATAGTTGTCTGATGGGTCATATATTGTTATTTTTAAGTGCGGCTTTTTTTTCATTGCTAATAACTTTTCCCGTTCTTTGGGGAGCAAGTTACTTCAAATTTAAGCAGTCAATTAGAGCAGAGGGTCCTCAATCTCATCAGAGTAAAAGCGGTACTCCAACGATGGGTGGAATTGGCTTTGTTTTAACAGTCTTTATCTTTGTACTAATCTTTATTGATCTTGAATTGAAACCACAATATTTAGCGGTTCTACTATTAACCCTGGGTTATGCAGGCATTGGTTTTGCCGATGACTGGTTGAAAATCAGCAGAAAGCAGAATCTGGGCCTAACTTTTTGGCAAAAAATCATCCTGCAAACTGGCTTTGCGGCTATCTTTGCTGTTTTTCTTTTGGGTTTTAAAGAAAATCAAAGCTTGCTAAGTCTTCTTTTCTTTTGCCCATTTTCCATTTTCATCATAGTTGGGACTGCTAATGCTACTAATCTCACAGATGGCTTGAATGGTCTTTTGGCCGGTTGTGCCACGATAGTTTTTTTAGCCCTGGCTATTGTTGCCAATAAATTAGGATTTGTTGAAGCTACGACCTTTAGCCTAATTGTCGCAGGAGCTACAGTTGCTTTTCTTTACTTTAATTTTCCCAAAGCCAAGCTATTTATGGGAGACGTTGGTTCTTTAGCTCTTGGAGCCGCTTTAGCTGGGCTTGCCATTGTTATCCACAGAGAATTACTTTTAATTGTAATTGGCGGGGTTTTTGTTCTGGAAGCTTTATCGGTAATTCTTCAGGTTGGTTCATATAAGCTATTCAAGAAGCGAATCTTCAGAATGAGTCCCTTGCACCATCATTTTGAGTTAATGGTAATTCCGGAAATGTATGTGGTTATTGGTTTTTGGGTAGTGGGGTTGGTTTTTGGGATTGTGGGGGTGTTTTTATAACCCTCACCCGGCGTAGTGATTTTTGTATGAATATATTTGTTAATAAAAACATAACCATCTTCGGTCTAGGCAAAAGTGGCCTTGCTGCGGCCAAACGTTTAGTTTCCGTTGGAGCCAAGGTTTTTGCCACTGATGCAAAACCGGCAGAGAAGTTTGATGTTGGAACCATTGAAGAACTGCGGAGCCTGGGGGTTAAGATTGAGCTGGGCTGTCACAGCTTTAAAACCCTTGATGGGACTGATTTAATCGTAGTCAGCCCGGGGATCCATTTAGATATTCCGGTTTTAATCGAAGCACAAAAAAGAAACATCCCGATTATTTCAGAAATAGAGTTGGCATATCAATTTTTGACCAAACCAATAATTGCCGTAACTGGCACTAACGGTAAAACTACCACAACCACTTTGATTGGAGAATTTCTTAAGGCCGCAGGCAAAAAAATTGCGGTTGGGGGAAATATTGGTAAACCGTTAATAGCAATTGATGACACAGATCTTGATTATATAGTTGCGGAAATTAGCAGCTACCAACTTGAGACGATTAAGGATTTTAAGCCCTGGATCAGCTTAATCTTGAATATTCAACCGGATCATCTTGAAAGACATGGTTCTATGTCCGAATATATTAAGCAGAAAGCGAGGATCTTTTTAAACCAAACAGGTGATGATTATTTGATCTATAACTTGGATGATCCACAAGTGGTAGAAATGGTTAAATCAGCCAAAAGCCAACAGATCCCTTTTTCTAAATCTCAAGCTGTAATCATCACCTTAAGGCCGGAAGAGATCAAGATTCCAGGGAAACATAACTTGGACAATGCATTGGCAGCAGCACAAGCGGCTTATCTCTGTGGGGTAGAAAGGCAGACAGTGGCCGAGGTGCTAAAAAGCTTTCCTGGAGTTGAGCATCGCATAGAGTTTACTGCCAACATCAACGGAATTGAATTTTACAATGATTCTAAAGCCACTAACCCGGATTCAACCCTGGTGGCGTTAGATACTTTTCCAGGGCAAGGGATTATCTTAATTCTTGGTGGCAAGGATAAGGGGACAGAGTTAACGACACTGGCAGAAGCAGTCAAAGATAAAGTTAAGTTCGTAATCTTAATTGGGGAAGCAACAGAGAGATTTAAACAAGCTCTAGAGAAAACGGGATTTAAAAATATTAAGCTTGCTGATTCACTGCCACAAGCTGTTCAAACTTCTTTTAATCTTGGCCAACCAGGAGATGTTATACTGTTATCACCAGCCTGTGCCAGTTTTGATATGTTTGCTAATTATGAAGAACGGGGGAGGGTTTTTAAGAAGGAGGTTGAAAAATTAATAATTAAGTTATACATATGCGAAAATCAAAAATAGATTATCTCTTTCTTTTCTCAGTCCTAGCCTTAACAGCTATAGGCTTAATTATGATCTTTTCAGCCAGCCCAACTATGGCTTTGAAGTCTGGAGACCCACTCTATTTCATAAAACGACACATTGTTTACTTACTATTGGGATTTTCTGCTCTGTATTTTGGTTTACGAATTGACCTGACCAAGCTGAAACGTTGGTCAATTTGGATTTTTGTTGGCTCTCTTGTTCTCTTGCTGTTAGTTTTTATTCCAGGAGTAGGAAGAAAGGTTTTAGGGGCTTCGCGTTGGATTGATCTTGTTTTTATCTCCTTTCAACCGTCTGAATTGATCAAACTAACTATGATTCTTTTGCTGGCTAATCTACTAGCAAAAATGGGGAAAGGCATAACCGATTTCTTAAAAGGATTAGGTCCCTTATTGCTATTGGTAGGAGCGGTTGCGGCTATTATTATTAAGCAACCTGATCTAGGTACAGCCATTGCAATTTTTAGCACCTCTTTTATTATGCTTTTTGCCGCTGGTGCAAAGCTGTTTCATTTAAGCTTAATTGCCGGAGTAGGGGTAGCAGGCATAATTGTGCTCTCTTTTACTAGTGCTTATCGTTTCCGACGTCTGGTTGCTTACCTTGATCCGTGGAAAGATCCCCAAGGGATTGGCTTTCATATTATTCAATCGCTTTTAGCGGTCGGTTCTGGTGGCCTGTTTGGTTTAGGCTTAGGGGCTTCCCGCCAAAAGTTTTTTTATTTGCCTCAGCAATTCACAGATTTTATTTTTGCTATTTTATGTGAAGAGCTAGGTTTTATTGGAGGAGCAGCTGTTATTGGTCTTTTTATTTTTTTTGCTGGTCGAGGCATTAGAATCGCTTTCTTGGCCAGAGACGATTTTTCTTATCTTTTGGCTACCGGCTTAATTGGTTGGTTAACTTTGCAAGCTATCATGAATCTAATGGTGGTGGTTGGTTTGCTGCCTACTACCGGAATTCCTTTGCCCTTCATCAGTTATGGTGGAACAGCAACTATTATTAGCTTATTCTCTGTCGGTATTTTACTTAATATTTCTTCACAGACACGGAAGGTTAATTAAGGTGAAAATTGCTATTGTTGCTGGAGGGACCGGCGGTCATATTTACCCTGGTCTGGCAATTGCCGAAGAAGTTAGGCTGAGGGATCCCAAAGCTGAGATACTCTTTTTGGGAAGTGAAGAGGGGTTGGAGAAAGACTTAGTTTCAAGAGCAGGCTATGAGATTAAGCTGATTAAATCACGTGCTCTATTACGCAAGCTGTCTTACAAGGCAATCTCTGCTCCTTTTGTTTCTGTTATAGGTTTTTTTCAAGCTTTGAGTATCTTAAAAGCAAATGCTCCTACTGTTTTATTCTCAACAGGTGGCTATGCTAGTTTGCCAGTTGTTTTAACAGCCAGGCTTTTGGGTATTCCAATTCTATTACATGAACAAAATGTTTTGCCTGGGGCAGTTAACCGCTTTTGTCAAAGATTCTCAAAGCTGAACTTTCTTTCCTTTCCCCAGTCTCTAGAATATATGCGAGGTGAAGTTGTTGGCAATCCTGTGAGAAGGAAAATTCTGGCCGGGCAGAAGGATCAAGCTTGTAAAAAGCTCAAACTTGATAAGAACAAAAAAGTGGTTCTAGTCATGGGTGGAAGTCAGGGTGCTAAAAGCATCAATCAGACTGTGCTTGCTGCTCTTTCCTCTCTACCTGCTGGTGTGCAAATTATTCATCTTATTGGCAAGCGTGATTTTGACTGGGCTGAACACTCTTTTAAGAATTTTCCCAACTATTTTCCCTTTGCTTATCTTGATGATATGCAGGATGTGTTAGCTGCAGCTGATCTGGTAATAAGTCGGGCAGGGGCCACAGCTATTTTTGAATTTTTGGCTAAGGGTTTGCCGATGGTTTTAATACCCTTTCCTTATGCTGCCGGCAATCACCAATTATTAAATGCCCAGGCAATTGCAAAAAATGGTGCTGCAGTAGTGGTTAATGATCAAGATTTCACAGCCAACAAGTTTATTGAACTGCTTAGCAGTTCGGTCTTAGATTATGATAAAATGAGACAAGCTAGCCTCTCATTAGCAAAACCTCAGGCAGCTCAAAGGATTGTGGATTTTATTTATGCTTGATTTTGATATGCAACGGGTTAGACAAGTCCACTTTGTGGGAATTGGTGGATGTGGCATGTCTGGTATTGCTAAAGTTCTCCACGAAATTGGCTATAAAGTTAGTGGTTCTGACACCAAAGAAGGACCTAATACTCTTCGCCTAAAAGATCTTGGGGTAAAAATTTATATTGGGCATGATGCTCCCAATGTACGTGGTATTGATCTCTTGGTTTATTCATCAGCGGTTTCGCAAGACAATCCAGAGCTTTTGGAAGCCCGTGCCAATGGGGTAAAAATCCTGCAAAGGGCAGAGATGTTGTCCTGGATCATGAACCAAAGTGAGACCAGAATAGCTGTTGCGGGGACACATGGCAAAACAACAATTACTGCCATGCTAGCTAAGGTCTTTTTATATAATCGCTTTAATCCAACTTATTTTATCGGCTGTGATATGGATTATGTTGATAGCAATGCCATGCTTGGCACCGGTAAGTTTTCTATTGCCGAAGCCGATGAGTCTGACAGCTCTTTCTTGAAGCTTGCTCCAACAGTTGGCGTTATCAGTAATATTGAGGGGGATCATTTAGAGCGGTTTGGTAATATTGAAACGATTATTGACACTTTTGAGAGGTTTGCTGATCAGGTAGCCAAAGATGGTTTTGTTGTTATTGATCCTAATGATTTAAATAATCAAGAAATAATGAAAAGAGTCAAGGCCAGGTTTCTCACCTACGGTTTAAAGGGTGATGTTTCGCTTTCTGCCGCTGAAGTTCAATATAAGCACTTTGGTTCAAATTTCACCTTGTTGCATGACGGAAAGAATGTTGGTAAAGTGGAACTGTCAGTGCCTGGTTGGCAGAATGTTCTAAATAGTTTAGCTGTTTTTGCTGTTGGTTTTGAGTTTGGCCTGAGTTTTGCTGCTATTGCGGCAGCTTTGAGTTCTTTTATTGGTGCCAGGCGCAGGTTCCAGACTGTTGGTAGTTTTCACGAAATTTCTGTAATAGATGATTATGCCCATCATCCTACAGAAGTCAGAGCAACACTTTCCGCTGCTCGTTTGGGTTGGCCTGGGCGGCGCATAATTTGTATTTTTCAACCTCACCGCTATTCTCGGACTATGCTCTTGAAGGATCAATTTGCTCAAGCTTTTGGTGATGCTGATAAAATTATTATCACCGGTATTTATGCTGCTTCAGAAAAACCGATTTCGGGCATAACAGGAAAAACAATCGCCGATGCGATTAAAGGCAAGGATGTCAAATATATCCCCAGAAAAGAGAAAATTCCTGAATACCTGATGCAAGAAATAAAAGATGGTGATATGGTTCTAACACTAGGAGCAGGGGACATTTATACTATTGGCAAAGAAATATTCTCCAGATTGAAAATGCAGGAAAAGGAAGTTGAGCAGGATTCTCCCTCCGCAAAGACATGAAGTATCTTAAAAACGAACCACTGAGAAAACACACCTCTTTTAAAATTGGTGGTCCAGCTGATTATTTTTGTGTCGTGACCGATCTAGATGAGCTAAGAGAAGCCTTAGCGTTTTCTAAAGATAAAAAACTGAAAGTTTTCATTCTTGGAGCAGGTTCAAACCTTTTAATAGCTGATCATGGTTTGCGTGGTTTAGTAATCAAAGTAGCTTTTTCTTGGATTAAACAGGAAAATAAAATTATCAGAGTTGGGGCCGGAGTTCCTTTGACCAAACTGCTTAAACATCTAACAGAGCGGGAACTTACTGGTTTAGAGTTTTTGGCTGGCGTACCTGGTTCTATTGGTGGTGCGGTGGTGATGAATGCCGGGGCTTGGGATGAGAATATTAGTCGTTATGTCCAAGCTGTTTTAGTTGTAGATCAGAAAGGACGAGAAAAAATCCTCAATAATAAACAACTTGGATTTAGGTATCGTAAATCAAAGTTGCAGTCAGGAAAATTAGTTGTAGTTGAAGTCGTTTTAAAGTTACTTCCTGGTAAAAAAACTAAAATAAAAGAGAAGATTAAGGCTAATTTAGCATTAAGAAGAGCCAAACAGCCACTTGATAAACCAAGTTGTGGTAGTGTCTTCAAAAATCCTCGTGGCAAACATGCTGGTTATCTGATTGAACAGGCTGGTTTAAGGGGATTGAGAGTAGGGGATGCTGAAGTTTCTAAAAAGCATGGTAATTTTATTTTAAACCTTGGCAAAGCCAAAGCTTCAGATGTTATGAAGTTAATTGCACGCATTAAAAAGACTGTTAAAGTCAAACTTGAGCCAGAAGTAAAGATTTTGCAATAAGTTATATTTCATGCTAAAATTTCGTCATGCCTTCTAAAGAAAAAGTCTTAGAACTTAAAAATATTGCCCAAAAACTGCGTCAGCATATTATTGAAATGATTTGTCAGGCGGCTTCTGGTCATCCAGGTGGCTCACTTTCTGCTGCAGACATAGTTGCAGTCCTCTACTTTCACCAGTTAAAACACAATCCCAAGGATCCCAAGTGGGTAGATAGAGATCGCTTTGTAATGAGCAAGGGCCACGCTGCCCCTGTTTTGTATGCAGCCTTGGCTGAATCAGGTTACTTTCCTCTTAAATATTTAACAACCCTACGCCAAATTGGCAGTTCCTTGCAGGGACATATTGATATGTTATCACTGCCGGGGATTGAAATGTCCACTGGTTCATTGGGCCAGGGTCTTTCTGCTGCCAATGGCATGGCCTTAGCTGGACGGTTAGACAATAAAGATTACCAGGTTTACTGTTTGCTAGGCGATGGAGAGTGTCAGGAGGGCCAGGTTTGGGAAGCAGCAATGACTAGTGCTCACTACAAGCTTGATAAAATAACGGCGATTATTGATCATAACAAGTATCAAATTGATGGTTCGGTGGAAAAAATCAAGAATTTAAAACCCTTTGGTGACAAGTGGAAGTCTTTTGGTTGGAATGTCATCTCTTGTGATGGACACGATGTTAAGGCCGTTTGTGAAGCTTTGGAAGAAGGGAAGAATTACAAAGGCAAACCCTCAGTAATTATTGCCGATACGATTAAAGGCAAAGGCGTGGTTTTTATGGAAGAAAAACCGCTGGATTATCATGGCAAAGCCCCAACCGAAACAGAAAAGGAAGTTGCCTTAAAAGCACTTTGTCAGATCATTTTGGACAAGGATGAAAATAAATGAGTGAAGTTAAGACAGAGGCAACCAGAGACGCCTACGGTAAAACATTAGTTGAACTCGGTAAAGAAAATCCCAAGATTGTCGTCCTCGATGCGGATTTAGCTGCTTCAACTAAAACCGCTGATTTTCGTAAAGCCTTTCCCGAGCGCTTTTTTGACATGGGCGTAGCTGAACAAGACATGATTGGCACTGCAGCAGGCTTAGCTGCTTCAGGAAAAATAGTTTTTGCTTCCACTTTTGCTGTTTTTGGTTCTGGTCGAGCCTGGGATCAAATCAGAATCTCAGCTGCATATACTAGATTAAACGTTAAAATTGTTGTGACTCATGGTGGTATTACTACCGGTGAAGATGGGGCTTCCCACCAAGCTAATGAAGATATTGCCATTATGAGAGCTATTCCTAATTTAACTGTCATTGTTCCAGCGGATGCTTATGAAACAGCCAAGGTGATTAGAGCAGCAGCTAAATTTAACGGGCCTATGTATATCAGGCTTAGTCGCATAAAATCCCCACTAGTCTATAAAGACGAAAGTTTTGCTTATCAGATTGGGAAAGGGATTACCTTGCGCCAGGGTAAAGATGTCACAATCATTGCTTGTGGGATCATGGTTGCAAAGGCCTTAGAAGCTGCAGAAGAATTAAGCAAGCAAAAAATTAATTGTCGGGTTGTTGATCTGCATACGATTAAGCCTCTTGATAAAGAGTTAATTGTTAGGTGTGCTAAAGAAACAGGTGCAATAGTAACAGTAGAAGAACATTCTATTTTGGGTGGGCTAGGAGGAGCAGTTGCTGAAGTTATTGTTGAAAACTGTCCTGTGCCAATGGCTAGAGTTGGGATTAAGGACATGTTCGGCGAATCAGGCAAACCTGAAGAGCTTTTAGTCAAATATGGTCTGACTGCTAAAGATATTGCTGCTGCTGTGGGATCTGTGCTCAAGAGGAAAAAATGAAACGGCCAGATTGGGATTCCTACTTCATGAAAATTACTCGGGATGTTTCCGAGCGGGCAACTTGTGTTAAACGTCAGGTTGGTGCAATTATTGTTAAAGATAATCGTATCCTTTCTTCAGGTTATAACGGTTCTCCCAAAGGATTCAAACACTGTGAAGATGTTGGTTGTATTCGTAAAGAAATGGGCCTGCCTTCCGGCCATCGCCATGAACTTTGTCGGGGACTTCATGCAGAACAAAACGCTATTATCCAAGCCGCCGTCCACGGAGTTAAAATTGAGGGGGGAACCCTTTATTGCAATTATCAACCATGTGCTATTTGCGTGAAGATGATTATTAATGCCGGGATCAAAAAAATAATTTATTCCGGTTCCTATCCAGATGAATTAGCCCAACAGATGCTCAAGGATTCCAATTTAAAAGTGGAGCGCTACGAAAAGTAACAGTATAGCAAGTTTCAGGGGACAGGGGAGGTGGTTGGCAGTGGTGGAATTGAATAAGGAGCGGTTTGAAGTGTTATTAGAAGAGATGCGGAGTAATTTTAAGTTGGTCTTCGAGAAATTTGATATTATTGATGGAAAATTTGATGCTATTGACAATAAGTTTGACGCTATTGATAGAAGATTTGATCTGGTTGACAGAAGATTTGATCTGGTTGACAGAAGATTTGATCTGATGGATAGAAAAATTGATAATGTTCATGATAGTTTGAAACGGGAGATCAAAACTTCAAATACAATATTGGATTATAAGATAGAAGAGCATTTGCGTGTTGCCCATGCAAGTTAAAGAAAGGGAGGGTTAGCTATGAAAGTTGGCTATCTTGGTCCGGAAGGTACGTTTTCAGAAGAAGCTTGTAAATTGTATTCCAAGAAAGTCCCGGGCAAGCTTGATCTTTATCCTTATGCTACCTTCCATGATCTGTTAGTTGCCGTTGATAAAGGCAAACTAGCTGAAGCAATTCTACCAATTGAAAATTCTATTGAAGGCACTATTGGTCTGGTTTCTGATATGCTGGTCAAGGATGTTAATTTACTGATCAAGCAAGAAATGGTTTTGCCAATTTATCAATATTTAATTGCTCCTAAAGGGACCCAACTATCAAATGTCACAGATGTTATGTCTCATCCTCAACCTTTAGGCCAATGCACAGATTTCTTAAGAAAACATTTGCCCAAGGCTAAATTGCATCTGGCTTATAGCACTTCGGATGCGGCCATGAAAGTTGCCGCTTCTCTAGGGGGGGGTGGGGGATCTCATGGCAGAGTTGAAGGAGCTGTCTTTGCTGCCATTGGCAACAAGTCAGCCGCTCAATATTATGGTTTAAAAATACTAGCTAATAAAATAAATGCCAAGGATAATAAAACTAGATTTGTGGTTTTAGCTAAAAAGGATAGCAAACGCACAGGCAAAGATAAGACTTCAATAGTTTTTTCCATTCGCAGAGATAGACCAGGTGGGTTGCATGACGTTTTAGCTGTATTTGCCGTTAGAAATATCAATTTAACCAAGATTGAATCTAGACCTTCAAAGAAAGCCCTTGGTGATTATTACTTTTTTGCGGATATGGAAGGTCATCGCAACGATAAAGCTATTGCCGAAGCATTAAGCGAAATAAAACAAAAAACCTCTTTTATGAAACTTTTGGGCTCATATAGAAAAGCTTGAATAAGCATTGCAAAGTTAGGCTTTGAGAGGTAATATTTAACTATGAGTCAAGGAAAGTCAGGATCTAACTTTTTGGAAGGTTTACTTTTTGGTGGCTTGTTAGGTGCTGCTGCTGCTCTGTTGTTAGCTCCCTCCACCGGTGATGAAGCCAGGCTAAAGGTTCATTCTAAAGTAAAAGAATTGGGTTTTGAGGGTATGATTGATCGCTTATCAGAGGCTTTTGATGAGGGCAAAAAAGAGGCACATAAAGTTCTAGCGGAAGAGGAGAAATAAGCTATGCAAACTTATCTGTTCAATATTCTGCTTTTTTGCGGTGTTTTATTATTAATAGCATTGACTGTTGCGGTTATATTAGGAATTATCATGTTAATTGATGTTGTTAAGACAACTAAACAGGTAAAAAGGAAGATTTTGGCGCTGACTTCTGTTTTAGATGTAGTCACACTTTTTGTTGAAGGGATGGGGAGAACTCAAAAGAGGGTAGCAGAGAAATTTGCCGGAGAAAATTCTACTTTAGTCGCTGCGATTGCCGGACTGAAAAGAGGCTTACAGGTTTTACTAGGTAAAAAGGAGGTTGATGAATAATGGGTAGATTTTTAAAGAATTTAGGGCTAGGGAGTCTGGTCGGTTTTGTAATGGGGCTTTTGTTTGCTCCTCAAAAAGGAGAAGAAACCCGTAAGAAGCTGAAGATTTCAATTGATAAAGGCAAAGAAAAGTTTGAAGAGATCAAGGACGAGTTTAAGAAAGAACAGGAAGAGCTTTAAAAAATAATTAAGCTTATTTGATTTAGCACAGGGTGTTTTATCCTGTGCTATTTTTTTGTCGCCTTGCCTCTGCCTGAGTATGAGTGTTATAATCTTTTTTGAGATATGAAACATAAAATCGCGGAAATAGTCAAGAAATCGCTCAAAGATTATCAAGATCTACCTGAAATTGCGATTGATATTCCTCGCAATAAGAATTTTGGCGATTATTCCTGCAATATTGCCCTTATTTTGGCCAAAAAGCTGGAGCAAAACCCTCGAGAAATAGCCTCAAAGCTAGTTGAAAAATTAAAAGAAGATAGTTTGTTTGAGAAAGTAGCTATTGCTGGTCCTGGATTTATTAACTTTACTCTCAAAGAAGCAATTATCCAGGACACAGTTAAGGAAGTAATTAAGCAGGATCATGATTGGGGAAAACTCGCAACCCGTAACCCGCAACCCGAAACAGTTTTACTGGAATACGTTTCCGCTAATCCTACAGGGCCACTCCATGTTGGCCATGGTCGCTGGGCCGTGGTTGGTGATGCGATTGCGAGACTGTTAAGGGCAGCTGGTTATGAGGTTAAGACCGAATATTATGTTAACAATGTTGGCAATCAGATTGATAAGCTGATTGCTTCTGTTAAAGCCGCTAAGGATGGAAAACCCACTCCAGAGGGTGGGTACGGAGGCGCATATATACAAGAGATTGCTAAGCAGAAAGCTGAAAACAGTGAGGAGATTTTGGCTTCAATTATTGAGGAACAAAAGAAAACCCTGGGTCAACTTGGAGTTGCTTTTGATAATTGGTTTGATGAAAGTCAGTTACACGATAAAAATGAAGTTAAACTGGGAGTGGCAAAACTCCATGACCTGGGCATGACTTTTGAAGAGGGGGGAGCAATTTGGTTTAAATCTCAGGAATTAGGGGACGATAAGAATCGAGTCTTGATCCGTGAGAATGGTAACTCAACCTATTTTTCTGCTGATATTGCTTATCATTTAAATAAATTTTCTCGAGCTGATCATCTGATTGATATTTGGGGG
The DNA here is from genome assembly GCA_001771545.1 of candidate division WOR-1 bacterium RIFOXYB2_FULL_42_35. Lineage (GTDB taxonomy): Bacteria > Margulisbacteria > WOR-1 > O2-12-FULL-45-9 > O2-12-FULL-45-9 > XYD2-FULL-41-8. The sequence goes on from MEUC01000018.1 coordinate 18,644, forward strand.
ACTGATCATCATGGATATGTTGCCAGGTTAAAAGCAGCTTTAAAAGTTATGGGCCTGCCTGTGGATAAATTTGAAGTTATCATCGGTCAGCTTGTGACTCTATATCGTGGCAAAGAAGCGATTAGAATGTCCAAGAGGACAGGGGAGATGGTCACCCTTCAAGAAGTTGTTGATGAAATTGGCACAGATGCCACACGCTTCTTCTTCTCTGCTACAGATGTTAACTCTCACTTGGATTTCGATTTAGAATTGGCCAAGAAAAAGTCTAACGACAATCCGGTTTTTTATGTGCAATATGCTCATGCGAGGGTTTGTTCAATCTTGGAGAAAAACAAGACTGCCGGACTGCCGGACTGCCAAACTACCAGTCTAAAAGATTTAAAAAACCCCGCAGAACGAGCTTTAATGCTCAAGTTAATCTCCTGGCCGGACATAGTTCAAGTTGCTGCGCGTTTGCGTCATCCACAGATGGTTACAGAGTATGGTAAAGAGTTGGCGGCTCTATTTCATTCTTTCTATGAACAATGTCAAGTATTGGGCAATCCTGCTCGAGTGATCCTCGTTGATGCCTCACGGATAGTTCTGCGTAACGTCCTGGAAATGCTGGCTATTTCTGCGCCGGAGAAGATGTAAAAATTCCCCAACCCCCTATCAAAATATTGAAATTCCCGAAACTTTACTCCGATAACGTTTCATGAGAGTTCCTGCTTATAAAGATCAACCTCTAAACCCAGCTCCCAATGCAGCTGCAGCTAGAATTCAGGCAGCTATTGCGCGGGCACACAAAATGTTTATGGTCTATGGTTCACTTTTAACTGATTATGGCCGGAAATCTGCTGGCGTAATTGAACCTGCTTTTTCAGCACTTGAGCAAGGAGACTACAATTCACCATTATTATTGCAAGCCGAAAGGCAAGTTCTTGCCGTTTGGCCAAAGCCGGATGATTTAAGTATTACAGAACATGGTTTGTTGAATTGGTATAACTGGTTTAAAACTTATGATATTAATGATGGGATTAGAATAGGTGGTATTGGTTTAGGACAAGGCTGCTTATTACCATGTCATCATTGTTTTGAGGGGGTCGGGTCAAAAGAGTCTAGAAGCGTACCATTATTTGCTGCAATTAAAAAATTGTTAGTAGACTATAGAGCTACTGGAGGGCCTATGTATTTTGATGTACCAAGAAAAATCAGCTTACTAGATTGGTACGATCCTTTTTTAGGGTTTTCGGCTGCAGACTTAGTTGATTTTAGTTTTAGGGTTAGCCCTTACAAATCTTTACCCAAGGTAACAGTTTATTTGAAAGCCTGGGATGAAAATGATATTCGCACGCAAAGAGGTGCTTATAAATTGGTGAATGAATTACAAAAGTTACCTGATGGACTAAGAAATGTAAGAATATCTTTTCACTTATGTTCCTCAAGGCCTGATCTCGATTTGGTTTCCGCCCTTTATAATTATAAAACAGGACAAGATCAAAAAGCCCTTGATAAACTAGCAATAGCTTATGGTTTAAGCTATGGAAATGTCTTTTTAGTGTTTAATGAGCTAATAGATAGTATTGTTGCCTATTCCAGTATTTACGCAAAATCGGACGACGATGAAAATAATTTTCATATTAATAGAATCCTTGAGGAAAATACCCTAAAGGCACTTTTGGCTGCGCTAAATCACTCTGGAGTTAATATGACAGCCTTAGAATCTTGCGTGAGACATCAACAAATTTTCCTTCGAGGTAGGGGTGCTGATTTTTGGCAACGCCTTAGTCTGGCTTGGCAAAACGACGATAGATGCTTGTCCGCTGACCAGACTGCAATTAGTGATCATATAATTCATGATCCTGGATATCCTCTTGTTGGCCGATTTGCTGATGGACAAGTTAGGGTGCATGAAGCAGAAAAAGTTACTTTCACCTCAACCTTAGATTCGCTGGATCCGCTTGATCAATTTCCGCATGTTCCTTTGTAAATATTTTTGCTTTTTTCAATAATATTTTTGTGCTAGAATCGTAATTAATAAACCCTGGAGGTGGTAATTATGGATGCTGGAATCAAACAAATATTAGACGAAGTTAGTTTGTTGAGCAAGCAAGTTTCTTCATTAGATAATAAGGTTTCTTCTTTAGACGGGAAGGTTTCTTCTTTGGATGGGAAGGTTTCTTCTTTGGATGGGAAGGTTTCTTCTTTGGATGGGAAGGTTTCTTCTTTGGACGGGAAGGTTTCTTCTTTGGACGGGAAGGTTTCTTCTTTGGACGGGAAGGTTTCTTCTTTGGACGGGAAGGTTTCTTCGCAAGGTGTGAAGCTAGAACAGGTTGCGTCTGATGTTAAGGCTGTTGCTGAAGGCCATTCAGTTTTGCTTAATGCAATAAATCGGGTGGATAATAAATTAGAAGGTTTTATGGTTGAAACCAGACAAAACTTTGAGGTGGTTGGCAAGGAATTAAAGGAGATTAAAAGCGATCTAAAAGAACATAGCAGACAAACTCTTGCTACAGCACATGTTTCAGTCTAAAACTAGGAGAAAGCACAATAAAACATGAAATACGCATACTTTAAAGGTAAAATTGTCCCTTTTGAACAAGCTACTGTTGGAATCATGACCCATGCCCTTAATTATGGCACTGGCTGCTTTGAAGGGATCCGTGCTTATTGGAACGAAGACCAGCAACAGATGTATGTCCTCAAATTAGTGGAACACTACATGAGACTAATCAAATCTTGTGAAGCTATCCATATTAAGTTGAACTTAAGCTTAGCAGAATTAGTTGGTGTAACTATTGATTTAGTTAAGAAGAATGGCTACAAGCAAGATCTTTATATCAGGCCATTAGCCTATAAGTCTGAAGAGAAGATCGGTTTGGGTTTACACGGCATTGAAGATGACTTAGCCATCTATTTAGCTCCCTTTGGTGAATATATTGATATTTCATCAGGAATCAAGGTTTGTCTTTCAAAATATCGTCGCATCACTGAGCATTCTATGCCCCAGGGTGCCAAGTTAACCGGTACTTACTTTAACTCTTCTTTGGCAAAAGCAGAAGCCTTGGATCGTGGATTTGTGGAAGCAATCACTTTATCTCATAAAGGTAACGTGGCTGAGGGAAGTGGGGAAAACATTTTCATGGTCAAGAAGGAAAAGCTAATCACTCCCAGATTGTCGGATGATATTTTGCCGGGAATTACCAGAAGGGCAGTGATGGAGATGGCTAGAAACGAACTGGGTCTTAAAGTGTTTGAAAAATCTTTTAAACCTGCAGCCCTCTACACTGCTGACGAGCTGTTCTTCTGTGGAACTGGAGCCCAAATTTCTCCCATTGTTCAAGTGGAAAAGAAAAAGATAGGCAATGGTAAGCCCGGACCAATCACCAAACAGCTGCAGGATATTTACTTTAAAGCTGTGCGTGGCGAAACTCCCAAGTATAAGAAGTGGTGCACCCCTGTCTACTAACATGATCAAGGGTATTGGCATTGATATTATTGAAATCTCCCGCATTAAAGAAGCTGTAGAAAAATACGGTGACAAATTTTTGTCTAGAGTATATACCCCACAAGAAATTGCCTACTGTAAAAGTTTAAATCAATACCGATACCCGGAGCTAGCTGTTCGTTTCGCTGCCAAAGAAGCTTATTCCAAAGCAGTTGGTACAGGCATTGGCGCTGAAGTTAAATGGACAGAGGTTGAGATTATTAACAACGAATTGGGTAAACCCCATATAGCTGTAAAGGGGAAAGTTTTGGAAAATGTTCATGTCAGTTTATCACACAGTCGGGATTCTGCAGTAGCGCAGGTAGTGATTGAGGCTTAGTTTTTAGTGGAATTTCAATTGACTAGTAATCCTCTATTTAGTACCATAACACTAAGTTATGTCCAATAATAAACTGGCTAAGAGCCTAAGGTCTCTTGTTAATGATCGCCTGCTACAAAGAAAAGCTAACAGCCACAAAGGTGATTATGGTCGGGTTTTAATTGTGGCCGGTTCTCAAGGAATGACTGGGGCTGCGGTTTTAGCTTCTCGAGGAGCCTTAAGGTCTGGAGCTGGTTTAACTTATCTGGCTGTTCCCAAGTTATTAGTAAATCATGTTGATTCAATGACCCCAGAAGTTATCACTCTTTCTATCGATAAGATTAACAAGATCCTGCCTGATGCGATTGCCATTGGTCCTGGCTTAGGTACTTCAAAAACAACAAAAAAAATGTTTCAAACTTTGTTTCCCTGCGCTGTTCCAACCATCATAGATGCTGACGGAATTAATATTTTAGCCTCTGATCTTGGTTTATTAAGGAAACAAAAGGATTATCCCCAGGCTCCGGTTATTTTGACTCCTCATCCTGGGGAAATGGCCAGATTGATGGGTCGCCGTATAAGTATTATTCAAAAACACCGCGAAAAATTAGCCAAAAGTTTTGCTAAAGAATATGGCTGTATTGTTGTACTTAAGGGCAACAAAACAGTTGTTGCTAATAGCTCTGGTGAGTGTTATGTTAATACATCCGGAAATCCTGGCATGGCTTGTGGAGGAGTAGGGGATGTGTTAACTGGTCTGATGGCTGGTTTGCTGGCTCAAGCCTTTTCCCCCTGGGATGCTGCAGTTACAGCTGTCTATCTGCATGGGTTAGCCGGGGATTTAGCGGCTAAAGAAAAGACCATGGCAGGGATGACTGCTTCTGATTTAGTGGAGAAGATACCTGATGCAATATCAAAATCTGGCTGAAAACGTTGGCGATAAAGTCGAAGGAATAATTGAAGAGTTTGGCCGGCTGGTTATATTAACTTGGCAGGTAATCAAAGATATCTTTCACGGTCATGTTGATGTTAAATTAACCCTCGAACAAATGGTCAAAATCGGTTTTGAATCATTACCCCTGGCTCTTGTTACTGCTGGTTTTGTGGGAGCAGTTTTTGCTTTGCAGATCTCGAGTGAGTTTGTCCGTTTTGGTGCCGGCAAATTTGTAGGTGGTGTTATGGGCATTGGTATTGCCAGGGAGCTTGGCCCAGCTATTACTGGAATTGTGATCGCAGCTCGTGTTGCTGCTGCTATTACTGCAGAAATCGGCACCATGAACGTTACTGAGCAAATTGATGCCCTAAAAGCCTTGGGTAGTAACCCAGTTCGATATTTAATTGTACCTCGTTTTATAGCTGCAGCAGTCATGCTGCCAATTTTAACGATCCTAGCCATTATTACTGGTTTTGGTGGTGGTTACGCTGTAGCTTCTTTTGTCAGTAAAATTAACCCTGTTGAATATATGGAAAATGCCCAAAGCTTACTAAAACTTTGGGATATCTTTGGTGGATTAATCAAAACCATCTTTTTTGGTATGATTATTGCCATTATTGCCTGTTATCGAGGGTTAAAAACCCGGGGTGGTGCAAAAGGTGTTGGAGAGGCCACCACTTCTTCAGTAGTTTCAACCTTGATCAGCTTGTTTATTGTAAATTATTTTTTGTCGATTTTGTTTTTTAGATAGAGAAATTTCCCACATTTTAATGTGGGGTGGGAGTAACTACCCCATAATGAATTATGGGTAATAAGAAGAATGATTGAATTAACAAATTTAACTAAATATTTTGGCAGTCTTAGAATTATAGAAGACATTTCTTTTACTATTCCCAAGGGAGAGAGCTTAGCTATTATTGGGCCTTCTGGCTGTGGAAAAAGCACCTTGCTTAAGCTTTTAATTCGTCTAGAGCAGGTAACGAAAGGCTCAATTTCTATAGATGGCCAAGATATTGCGAAGCTTTCCGAAGAGGATCTAAGTCTACTACGTAGAAAAACTGGTTTTATCTTCCAGACTGCAGCTTTGTTTGATTCGATGAACGTTTATGACAATGTTTCTTTTGCGCTACGTGAACATTCAGGGAAAAATGAGACTGAAATAAATAACATAGTTAAGGAAAAGTTGGCTCTGGTTGGCTTAGAAGGCAAGCAGGCTATGATGCCGGCAGAGCTTTCCGGTGGCATGCAAAAAAGGGTTAGCATTGCAAGGGCCCTGGCTTTTGATCCTAAGATAATCCTTTATGATGAACCAACCACAGGGCTTGACCCAATTACGTCTGTCACAATAGAAGATTTAATGTTAAAATTAGCCCAAGAATTAAAGGTTACGTCCGTTATTGTGACCCATGTAATGCAAACAGTAGAAAGAGTTGCCAGTAAAGTGGTGATGTTGCATGAAGGCAAATTTATCAATACTGGGACTCCGAAAGAAACCAAACAGTCTACTGATCCGATTGTGAAAAGATTTATTACCGGTGGATTATCTCTCAATAAATAAGGGGGACTTTTGAAATGGATCGATTAACTGTGACTGCACCAGCCAAGGTTGGTTTATTAACTTTGGTAGCCTTGATTCTTCTGGGAATAATAGCTATTTGGAAAACCGATATTTTTATGATCAAGCAAGGCTACGAGATGATCGGCTCATTTCAAAACATTGAAGGATTAACTATCGGCTCTGAAGTACGTTACCGCGGATTTACCTCAGGTAAGGTGTTGAAGATTGATCCTGGACCAGAAGATATCAGGGTTTATACGGTAATAAACAAAACGATCAAATTCCCGGCAGATTCTTTTTTACGAATAGCCTACGATGGCATTGTTGGCCAGAAATATCTGGAAATACGTCCTGGAACCTCTGAAATGGTTTATCAGCCTCCCAAGATCCTCTATGGGATTACAGTTTCTGGTATTGTTGATTTTGTTGATATTGGCGCTCAAAACCTACAAGAAACTAAGGCAATATTGGAAAATATCCGAGCTATTATTGAACGTCCAGACTTACAGCAGGCTTTTATCCAGACAATTTTTACTGCCAATAAGGTTTCTACTGATTTAGAAAAGCTTACTACCGAGCTAAGGGAAACCAATCAGGGTATTCGAGATGTAGTTACGGATCCTCAATTTCAAGCCAGTTTAAAGGGAACTATTAGAGAAACAGATAAAACCCTTTCTTCGGCTAATAAGTTCTTTGCTGATATCAGGCAAATTAAGCTGCGCGCTTCCGGCGGAGTTGATATAGGCACAAGGGCTAATGGAGTTAAGAGCAATGTTGATATTGTTTCTAATAAAGATTCTTATATAAGGTTTGGTATTGGAGAAGGACCTACCAGGCGGTTGAGCTTGCTTGATATTCTGGCTAGTTCTAAGGTTAATGAAGAGTTTGGTTTTAGACTTGGTGTTATCAATAGTCAGCTTGGTGGTGGATTGGTCTTTTTTCCTTCAGCAAGAGTTACTTATCGAGCTGATATTTATGATATCAATAATCCTCGACCCAACTGGCCCAAGATACGGCTTGGAGTTGGCTACGAGTTTAGAGAATACATGGATCTAACCCTTCAGGGGGATGACCTCCTTAATGAAGGCTCACGCAATATCAGCTTAGGTATTTTGGTTAAGCCAGTAGGGGAGAACGTGTTTTAAGGTCTTAAATAAAGGCCCAACAGTCTAAATTACAGTACTTTTCTCTTATACGCTCTGTTGTATTAACTTTTTCTTATGCTACTCCTAAGAGACACTCTCTGAAATATTGCCCACTGATGCTGGAATTACCAAAGGAAACCCTGTGAGGGGGGCATAAAAATAGCCTTATTTTGCGAAACTATCTATGTCGCATAATATATCTTATGTCAAGTTGTGAGCGGGTGATGATTAGCTGTTTTTAGGCTTTATTATGCTAAAAAGTAATCGTAACCAAGGTTATCCACATGGGATATGTACAGAAAAACAAGCTCAAAGGAATAAGATCAAAATAAAATATAATTTTCAATTTTAGCCTCCGGGCGCCCTATTGGGGGTTGCCGATCTTTGAGCCTTAGAGGAATTACCTGTCATTTTTAAAGAGTTTAATGATTCAAGTAAAAAATACGCAGATACTCAAATATTTTGGGCCAAAGTACTAGCTGCTGCGACAATCATATTGGCGTTTGCAACAAATGTGCTGTCCATAAGAAGAAAATGCACCTCCTAGTATGTCCAATATATTGTCGACAGATTTAGGTGAAAATTCATAAAGAGATAATCTTCACCTGATTGCTTTTCAATAAAGCCATAAACTTCTCAACAATTCCCGGCAGCTCATTGCCATTACCATGTATCAACACAATTGCACCATCTTTAATCTTTTGGCCTTTACCTAACCAAACATCAGCGCCTAAAACAGTATAACCAAGGTCACTTAGCTGTTTTAAGCGTGTTTTATTGGCCACTAGACCGGGAAAACGATAATATTTTGAGGGTTTAAGGCCATATTTAATCATAGTGGCTTCGTTTTTCTTAAGATCACCCACAAAATCAAATTTGGGATTAGTGCAAAAGCCATGATCAATCGGATGTTCATAAGAATGGTTGGCCCAGGTAATATCTAACTTAAGTTTCTTGATCTCTGTCAGCTCTTTTTGATGATGGTCTAGCCAGCGGCCGGAAACGCAAATAACCACTGGCGTTGCCCTGCCCTGTTGTTGGGAAAAATTTTCCAGGGTCTGGAACAGAGTTTTTTCGTAGGAGTGACTGGAGGGACATAGGTCGATGGTGAGAATAATGTTTTGAGGAATTACTGCGCCAAACACAGGATTGTTAAAGAATAAAAACAGGCTTAATAAAATAAATGTTAATTTAATCAATCGTGACAACCTTATTTCTTGAAGTCTGCCCCTGAATAATACTAATCGCGTTTTTTTTAACCTTAAAATGCTTTGCCAACAGTTCAATCAATGCTTTGTTAGCTTTGCCATCTACAGCCGGGGCTGTAACTTTAACTTTAAGCTGGCCAGCAGCTTCAATGATCTGGTTTTTCTTGGCATTAGGAATGACTTTAATGGTTAGCTTTTTCATTTGTCTTGATAAAACCTCTGCAATTCATCCCAAATTGGCTGGTTATCCATTAAAGATACATTGGTCTTATTCTTCCAAAAGTATTTTTCATATAATTGGTCAAATTTGTTTTCTTTGGCTGCTTTTTCAGCCCAAGGCTGAAATTGATAGGTACCATCTGGATTATAAATTATTTGATGTTTTTCAGTAAGTTCACCATATAAGCTGGCAATCCACAGCGGCTTAGAAAAGGCTGCAACAGCATTTTTATATTCCCAGTAAATAGCAGAGAGGTTATATTTTTTAAACAAAGCATGCACATGTTTTAGATATTCAACCTTTCTCTCTATGGTCTGTTCCCGGTCTAGCCCATATTCAGCCACAATAATTGGGGCCTGGCCAACTGTTTTGGCCCACTCTACCCTGTCTTGTAAATATTTTTCCACAGCAACTTTATCGTAATTTGCTCTGCCTAAGTGCGTAAATTCGTACGGTTCATAAAAACTAAAGGCGTAAACAACATTATTGTCGTTAACTTTAACAAAACCTCGTTCCCAAACTACGCTTTGAATTCCGCCATCCTCATTAGCGTTTCTTTCCCTGCTATTATATTCCGGCACAAAGATAATATGTTTTTTATCAACAGCCCGAATAGCAGCACAGAGCTCGTTATTTTTCCTGGTATATTCTTTTATTCCTCCGTCTGCATCACTGGGCAATCTTGGTTCATTAAATAAATAATAGCCAGCTACACCTGGCTGGTCTTTTAAGTTTTTAGCCAGATATTGCCACATAACAAGGGTATCTTGCCAATAGTTCTGATCCTCAAAAATTGATTTGAGCCTGGTTTTAACTGGTTTATCACGTTCAAAATTGTCATTTTGCACATCCAGGCCTTTTGGATTATGCAAGCTGACCACAACATAAATGCCCAGTTGATCAAATTTCTTAATGTGTTGCTTTAGTTTTGCTAAGTTAGCTTCTTTAAAAGGATTATCAAGGCTGAAAAGTTCATTATTAATAGCGTAGCGAACTACTTTAGGTCCTAATTCTTTAAGCCGCTCAAAATCAGCAGCAGTTAAAACCCAATCATCCTGAACTTGTGGCCTGATCATGGGATCATTGCCCTGGGATTCAAGGGAATCTGAAACTCCGGTAATCCAATACCCCCAAACGTTGTTGGAAAGATTGATGCCATTGAGTGTAATCTTTTGGCCGTTTTGATTGACAATGTTTAAGCCGGAGACTTTTAGCCAAGGGAGATCAGCAAAACTTGGGACGGATAAGACAAAAAATAAGAAAAGACTGATTATTGTGCGCATGCTTAAATTATTTTACCATAGGCAGTTGATTCTTGGGTTGTTTTTGATCGGCTAATCTTATATAATCTTATATAGTTAAAATATAGGATTAAGAACATGCCATTTAAACGTTTTAATAAGAGACTTGATAACTTGCCCGCTGAAATCTGGAGTAAAATTGCCCAGATTGACGAACTCAAAGGGCAATGGATTGCTGGTGCAAAGTTAAGCCCTCAAGTCCTCGGGCGACTTAAACGCTCCGTACTGGTTACTTCTACTGGTGCTTCTACACGCATTGAAGGTGCTCGCTTATCCGATGCTGACGTTGAAAAGTTGATTAATGGCATCTCCTTGCAAAAATTCTCCAACCGCGACAAACAGGAAGTTAAGGGCTATTTTGAGCTGCTCCACAATGTCTTCGATGCTTGGGGGCACATCCGTTTTTTTGAAAACAGCCTTAAACACCTCCATAAAGAACTATTGAAATATGCTGAAAAAGATGAACGACATAGAGGTGAATACAAAAAAAAAGAAAATAAAGTTATGATGGTTGATGCTTCTGGTAAGGCTATTGGCACGCTTTTTGATACGACCCCAGCCTATCTTACTCCCAAGGAAATGCTGGAGCTGGTTGAGTGGACCCAAATTGTCATTAAAGATAAGAGATATCATCCACTGCTTATTGTGGCAAATTTTGTGGTCGAATTTTTAAACATCCATCCTTTTGAGGATGGTAATGGCCGGCTGGCAAGGATTCTTACCAACTTGCTTTTATTGCAAGAAGGCTATTTATATATGCCTTACATCTCTCACGAAAAACTGATTGAGGATAATAAGCCGGAATATTATCTAGCCTTAAGAAAAAGTCAAAAGACATTTAAGAAAAGACAAGAAAATATTAAACCATGGTTTAAATTCTTTTTAACTATTTTCCTGCAACAATCAAAAATGGCAGTTGATCTACTGTCAGCTGAAAACATTGAAAAACTACTGTCACCAAAACAACTGGCGGTCTGGCAATATTTGCAAAGCGTTGATGAAGCCGCCCCATTGGAAATAGCCCGAAAAGCCAAGGTTGCCAGACCAACCGTCAACCAGGCATTAGATAAATTGCTGTCATTTAAAAAAATAGAACGTCTTGGTTTGGGCAGAGCTACCCGCTACCGAAAAATTAGCTAACAAAGTTAACCCAGCCCCAACCTTTTAAAAATCGTTTCCACATTTCGTAAATAATAATTAATATCAAAAGCCGCAGAAATTTCTTTATCAGATAAATGTTTCCTGGCCTCTTTATCCTCTAAAACCATATCTCTTAAGTGCTTACCGGTTGCCCTGGCTTTCATAGCAGCTGTTTGTACTATTTGATAAGATTGCTCGCGCGTTAACCCCTTAGAAGTTAAGGTTAACAATAAGCGCTGTGAAAAAGTTAAACCTTGCGATTTTTCAATATTTTCCAGCATCTTCTTAGGATGAACAACCAGATTATCAATTATCCAGGACATTTTTTGCAGCATGTAATCCACTAAGATAGTGCTGTCCGGCAAACAAACCCGCTCAGTTGAAGAATGACTAATATCCCGTTCGTGCCATAAGGCAACGTTTTCAAAAGCAACCATAGCATTGGCCCGAACAATTCTAGCTAAGCCGCATACCCGCTCACAAGCAATAGGATTTTTCTTGTGTGGCATGGCTGAGGAACCCTTTTGACCCTTTTTAAAGGGTTCCTCAACTTCGCCAATTTCAGTTTTCTGGAGACCGCGAACCTCCAAGGCAATCTTCTCTAACGTTGCTGCAACGATAGCTAGAACCGCAGAGAATTCAGCATGACGATCACGTTGAATAATTTGGGTGGAAATAGACGCAGGTTCTAAATCCAACTTTTTGCAGGCAAGGATCTCAATTCGAGGATCAATATTTGAATAAGTACCAACTGCACCAGAAATCTTACCGACGCTAATATTGCGACGAGCAATTACAAGGCGCTCTCTGTTTCTTTCCATTTCCTTGAGCCATAACGCAAATTTTAGCCCCAAAGTCATCGGCTCTGCATGAACACCATGTGAGCGGCCCATCATCACTACCGCTTTAAACTTTTTAGCCATCTTCTTTAAAATCTTTGTAAAACCATCAATGTCTTTAATAATAATGTCAGCTGCGTCCCTCATCATTAAAGAAAGTGAGGTGTCACCAACATCCGAAGAAGTCATCCCCATATGGATGAAGCGGCTGTCTTTGCCAACATTTTCCGCTACGGCAGTTAAAAAGGCAATTACGTCATGATCAACGGTTTTTTCAATTTCATTGATGCGCTTAAGGGCAAAATTAGCCTTCCTCTTAATGGTCAGAATAGACGCTGCTGGAATTTTGCCTAATTTTGCCCAACCCTCACAAACAGCCAGCTCTACTCGTAACCAGGTGCGGAACTTGTGCTCCTCTGACCAGATTTCTTTCATTTTCGGTAATGTATAACGGTCGATCATCTCTTCCTCCTAGGAGCGACAATCTTTAGATTGTCGACTACAATAATTTGGTTGCGATAATTTTAAATTATTTTATTGCCATACTTTCGATTTCATCCAGCAAGGCTGCAACCATTTCAGCTTCCGGCACTTTTCTGACCACTTCACCTTCTCTAAAAATCAAGCCAACTCCCCTACCACCTGCTAGCCCAACGTCAGCATCGGCAGCTTCGCCTGGGCCATTAACTTCACAGCCCATAATGGCAACGGTTAATGGTTGCTTAATATAACGGGTTTTTTCTTCTATTTCACTGGCAATTTTACTAACATCAATATCTGTGCGACCACAAGTTGGACAAGAGATAACTGTGATGCCATGAAAAGTTAGTTCTAGGGATTTTAAAATTTCATAACCAATGCGAACTTCTTCTACGGGATCACCGGTTAAAGAAACTCTTATGGTGTCACCAATCCCGTGGGCTAAAACTGCACCAATGCCAACTCCGGAACGAACAATCCCAACTCGCGGGATCCCAGCCTCAGTTAAACCGACATGCAGAGGATAATCAATTTTTTTAGCGATCAGTTCATAGGCTTTAATGGTGGTAGGAACACTAGTCGCTTTAATAGAAACAACAATATCGTGAAAATCGAATTTTTCCAGCAGGCTAATATTGATCATGGCACTTTTAACGAGACCCTCTGCGGTAACGTGACCATCATATTTCTGCCGGATCTTTCTCTCTAGTGAACCGGAATTTACCCCTACTCTGATTGGAATCTTGTGGGCCTTAGCAGCAGCAACAATGGCTTTAATTTTATCTTCATCCCCGATATTACCAGGGTTAATTCTCAGTTTATCAACACCAGCCTCAGCTGCAATCAGAGCGTACTCGTGGTTAAAATGAATATCAGCAACCAGGGGAATATTGATCTGTCTTTTTATCTCTTTTAAAGCTAGTGCAGACTCTCGATCTGGCACTGCACAGCGCACAATTTGGCAGCCAGCATCTTCTAAAGCCTTAATTTGAGCAACTGTAGCATCAATATCAGCGGTATTTGTCTTGGTCATTGACTGGACAGCAATTGGGTTACCACCACCGATCTCTAAATTGCCAACCTTAATCTTTTTAGTCTTGTCTCTGGTTATTAGCATAATCTTGCCCTCCGTTCTATATGTCGTTTTTGCCAGTCAGTCTCTTAAAGGCTTCCAGGTATTTCTCGCGGGTTTTAACGACAACTTCATCAGAGAGAGGTGGTGCTGGTGGCTCTTTGTCCCATTTAATGGAGATTAAATAATCACGGACAAACTGTTTATCGTAACTAAATTGCTGGCCACCAGGTTTGTAAGTATCTTTAGGCCAGAAGCGGGAAGAATCAGGTGTTAACATCTCGTCAATAATAATAATTTGATTATCTACTTTACCAAACTCAAATTTGGTGTCAGCAATAATAATGCCTTTGGTATCGGCATATTGGGCACATTTGTTATAAATAGCCAGGCTTTTCTCTTTCAGAAAATCAGCTACTTCCTGCCCGACTACATCAGCAGCTTCTTTTTGACTAATATTAATATCATGACCGGATTCAGCCTTAGTTGACGGTGTAAAAATTGGCTCCGGCAACTTATCTGATTCTTTAAGGCCGGCCGGCAGCTTAATACCACAAACTGATTGTGATTTTTGGTATTCTGCCCAGCCCGAACCGGAGAGATAGCCACGAACAACACATTCAATAGGAATCCCCTTGGTTTTCTTGCCTAACATAGAACGTTTGTCCAATTTGTCACGATATTTTTTTAATTCTTCCGGATAATCGTCAACATTAGCAGCAATAACGTGGTTAGGAATCAAATTTTTGGTCAAGGTAAACCAAAAAAGAGAGATTTGGGTTAAAATCTTGCCTTTATCAGGAATTCCGTTGGGCATGACAGAATCAAAAGAAGAAATCCGGTCAGAAGCGACTAAAAGGAGCTTATCACCAAGGTCAAAAACATTTCTAACTTTACCCCTGATGAAGAGTTTGAGCGGTAAATCAATATCCAGAATTACATCATTCATTCAAGAAATATTATAGCATAATAAATTTGAAAGCGAAGTAAAATTTGGGGTGTCTTCCCTATCCTTTTAATCCCTTAGTAAACACCAGCCACAAAAATTTAGGCAAAGCCAGCTGACGTTTCCATCTCCAGGGTTCTGTAACTAAACGATAAAGCCATTCAATATATAATCTGCGAAAAATCTTGGGAGCGCGCTTTTTATAACCGGAAATAACATCCATACTCCCCCCTACTCCAACACAAACAGGCACACCTAAGACCTTTAAATATTTGGCCAGCCACTTTTCTTGACGGCCAGCACCTAAACCGGCAAAAAGAAGATCAGGTTGAGCTGCTTTAATTTGATTGATAATCGTCCCATCATGCTCAAAATAACCATCATGCACTCCCACAATCAATAAGGAGGGAAAGCTGTTTTTTAAAGATTCTGCAGCCTTTTGAGCAATCCCTGGTTTGCCACCCAACAGATAAATTCGATAATGTTTTAGGCTGGCCATTCTAACTGCCTGCAGCATAAATTCAATGCCAGCCACCCTCTCTTTTAAGGGCCTTCTTAATATCCTTGAAACAACAACCAGGGAAATTCCATCAGGCAGGCGGAGGGCCGCACTTTTAATAATTTGTTTAAGCAAATTATCCTCTTGGGCAGCAACAATCATTTCCGGATTTGGGGTGACAACCAAGTGCGGACCTTGCGAAGCAATCAACTCATCAAGCTTGTCTAAGGATTCCTTTAGAGTTACGTTATCGACCGGGATATTTGCGAAATCAACTTGCATAATATTTATTATTTTAACACTAAATAATCTGTTAATACAACGCAAGTCTTTCCTCTATTAATACGATAGATATATAGAGGGTAATTTATGTCAGGAATAGATCTAAATGGCTTGAGACCATCAGGCTTAACCCCAGCAACTTGGCAAGGGATTATAAGTTGGGAAGCCGCCTTACCTGAAAACGAACTTTTGGGGGAACTTTCCCCAATTGAAATAAAACAATTGTATATAGAAAAAGGTCCGCACATCGTTGCTGATATTTTAAGTACCGAACCTGCTCGTTTAAAACATCTAACGAAATACCTAACCCCCTTACAAAAAAAAGAAGTCAACAAAGACATCGTTATTCCAAAAATAAAAGGTGCAGAAGTTGATTTTATTCATCCGGCCCAAAGAAACACAATTTTGAAAAGGGCAAATACGGTTGATATTAAAATGGGTGAATATGCTATAAGCAAGGGTGATGTTGATCTCTTCTCAACAGGAGCAGGCCCATGCGTTCTTTTAGTAATTATGGATAGAGAAAATAATCTTTATGCCCTGGCTCACCTACATGGCAGTCAGGATTTTCAAGGTAGCGTTCAAACCCTTGTAAAAGAAATGATTGATCAAGGGGCTAAACGTGAAAATCTAATTGCTATTACTGGGGCTGGAGACACTAAGAAATTTTCTCAAAATCCCAGATCACTCGCTAAAGCAGTAAGACGTGAGGCAATCCCCATAAGAAAAACCCTCTGGAATTTAACCATGGGAGAGTTTTTAATTAATCGACAAGGTGAACTTTATTTTGGTAAGATGGGAGCTTTTCGACTAACCGGCCAGCAAAACCAAGAAGGAAGTCAACGAAGGAAAGTTCTCCCCCAAATCAAGCTTAGTTATTTGCCATGAGTTCAATCATGCCAAAGTTAAGGCGGGCTTTGGCCTGAAGTTTTCTTAAACTAAAGTCTAAACTCTGTTTAATGCCAACGCTATTGTCCAATAATTCTTTAGCAGTTAAGACAATCTCCGTTGGCACTAGATCCTTAATCTCAAAACATGGTAGAGAAACTTCTTCCATAAAAGAGGTGACTTTAGGGTCGTAAGCTAAGCCAATAGCTGGGACACGAGCAAGGGCCGAAAAGATTAAACAGTGCAAACGCATCCCTACAACCAAATCTAGTTGGGTGATGATTGCCAATAATTCTCTGGGCCGATATTCGCGGGAAATTACTGCGGCAGAACTGGTCATCTTATTCATCACCTGATTAATAACCTCAATATCTGTGGAACGCTGGCAGGGAATAAAAATTATCTTTGCTTGCAAAGTCTCAGCTAAATTATCAGCCAGGCCTGCCAGTGTTTCCACCGGCAGCTTAGCCTTGGTTAAATTGCGCAGAGAAAAACCAATCAAACGTTGCTTGTTCTTCTTAATACCAGCCTGTTCCAACAAGGGTTGACCTTCTTCTGGTTCTAAAATAAAGGTAGCATCGGCAGTATTAAGTATTTTAGGATTTTTAAGTTTAAGTTGGTTCAAATAAATAAAAGAGTTGTTGTCACGCACTGTAATTAAATCCACTTTTTCCAGGGTATTTTTTAAGAGGAGTTGATTTACCCTGCTTTTGATGGGGCCAATGCCCTGGGCAAAAACATAAACCTTCTTACCTAATAATTTGGCTAAACGAATTAAGCCCAGATAATACAAGAGACTGCGTGAACTAGTTTTGTCTTGCAACAAGCCTCCCCCACCAGAGAGGAAAACATCACAGTCTCTAAGAGCTTTTATTGTCTCTCTAACTTTGTTACGATTAATTGCTGGAATACAATGGCAAGAGGAAGTTTGTTCTGGGTTTTGGGATAGAACAGTTAACTTGATCTCTTTATCATAACCACCGAAACCCTCAATGATTGAGGCCAAAATTGCCTCATCACCAAGGTTGCCAAAACCGTAATAACCTGAAACGAGTATTTTCATTCTTTAATCAACCAATTGCCAAGAAGGGCAACAAACAAGCCAATGATTAGGCCAAGAATTAACCCGTTCATTGTTCTTGCCATAGAGACAAAAACAGGCGTATGAACATGTGAGAAAGAGTTGATGATCGAAACAGGTGCAATTGTTCCTAGGGCAGCTAAAATCCAGACCCACTTACGCTTGCCATGCAGAATTGCGCTTGCCGCCATAAGTAAAAATGGATAACCAACAAGAAACTCTTTGCTCCTGGGACGAACAGAAAGTACAGCTTCCAGAAAATTCCTAAAATGCTTTTCCAGAGCAGGAACTGGGACAACAAAATTACCAGAGCGGGCCAAATAAACCCCTAAGGCTCCAAGAATACCCAGCCCTACCACAATTGAGATCATCTTAACTTCAGTGTTTAAGAATTGGGCAATCCTTTCTCTAAGGGTTCCTGTGTTTTGATTCAAGATAAAATATAAAACCACAATCATCAAGGGAACAAGCAAAGCAATCTTAACCCCGAAAAAAGTTTCAGCGCCAATCATAAAACGTGAATCGGCCAGCAAACCGACTAAAATAAAAACCCCCACCATGGTTTCTGCCACAACATTTACAACAACCAGAATAAGATCCCAAATAATGAATGCGGAGCGTTTCGGCTTAGAAAAGGCAGAAATCACAGCTAAAGCAGGGAAAGTTATTGCCGCCAAAAGTGCCAACCCCTTTTGCAATTGGATAGAAGGAATAACTGGCATGGCCAGGCCTAAGCCAACAAAAGACACCAGAAATAAAGCTAACACTACAACAATATTGAGGGGAATAAAAAAGTTTAAGAGAAAAATAACACCGACAATAACGCCACTTCCCAATAGTCGTAATTGCCAATCGTCAATTCTTAAATTGCTTTTTTCTGAGTTTGGTCCGACGGTGAACCCGGCATTATTAAGACTGGTTTTGACTTCTTTTATAAAATTAAGGTTATAGGCAACCGGGTAAGCGTCAACTTGTGGTGGTAAGAATGTTCGGATGTAGATTAGTCGAACTTTACGCTCTTTGGCAGCCCGAACAAAGCGATTAACTGCTTCGGCTTTGCTAGTTTTCTTCATTTCATCACGAGCAATGCTATGCACACGCACAGACCATTGTTCCATTAACCGCCGTAAACTTTGATCACCCTTTTGCCGGATAATTTCAATATAGCCGTATTGGAGCTGGTTTTTCATCAGTGCATTTGCCAAAGAAGGGATATCTTTTGGATAGCCAAGCAATTGATCTCCATCAAAAATAATTAAACTATACTCTCTTAGAAGTGCTATTTTGGGCTCAATATTACCCAGGTGAAAATGGGCATTATTCCAAACCCTGGGAACAATGGTAAAACCTTGTTGCTGCAAAAACTTCTGCTGGATTTCAGAAATCCCTAAACCCAATTGACGCAGCTCTTCTTCTGCTTCATCAATTTCCAAAATGTCGCTACCAAAAAACTTGATTATGCTTTGCCCCAAAGCAGCTTCCAGTTGACAATAAATGCGCCTCCTTATCGGCTCGGAGGGTATATATATGTAGGTACGATTAGCGATGATTAAGTTCTTTTTGACTAGTTGGCTCAATGGTTGGGGCAAATCCTTAAGTCTTAAAAGCCCACTCCCCTTAGCATAATAAAGTTCTCCCAAGGCATTGGCATCAGGTAGGGTTTCTTCCAACACACCTACCGAAGTGACCCCGTGTTTTTGCAGTTCAGCCAGAATTTCTCCCAGTGGTTTTTTTTCATAAGCAGCAACTTGTTTAAAGTCATTTAAATCAACACAAAGCTCAACAGTTCTATCTTGAAGTTCAACAAAGTAGCGAGTGTAGGTTAGATAAGTGCCTAAGACTACCGCAGCAGTTAAAATTAGAACCAAGATACTCTTGCCGATTCTGTCTAGCATGGGGTAATTATAGCAAAAATTAAGGCTAAGGGTACAGTGTAAGCGCCTATGCCTTTGTTCCCTTCAACATCCCTTCTATAAACGGATCGATGTTGCCATCAACAACTGATTGGACATTGCTGACTTCAACGCCAGTGCGGACATCTTTAACCATTGTATAAGGTTGAAAAACATAGGAACGGATCTGACTCCCCCACTCTATTTTTTTTCTTTCACCAGCCAACTCATCAATCTTTTCCTTTTGCTGCTCTTTCATCATCTCATAAAGCTTAGCCTTTAAGACCTTCATGGCACATTCACGATTGATGGTTTGGGAACGGCCCTCTTGGCTCTGTGAAACAAGACCAGTGGGGAGATGGGTAATCCTGACTGCGGAATCGGTTTTATTGACATGCTGTCCGCCCGGACCGGAGGCGCGATAAGTATCAATTCGTAGTTCGGAAGGATCTATATCCAGACTAATCTCTTCCGTAATTTCCGGGATCACTTGTACAGCGGCAAAAGAAGTGTGACGCTTATCATCAGAGTTAAAGGGGGACAAGCGGACTAAACGATGAACTCCACCCTCAGATTTTAAATAACCATAAGCATATAGTCCAGAAACAGTTAGAGTAACACCTTTAATGCCGGCCTCATCACCATAAGAAATATCAACCATTTCAACCTTATACTCTTTGTTCTCTGCCCAGCGGGAATACATTCTTAGCAAAATTTGGGCCCAGTCTTGCGCATCAGTCCCACCAGCTCCTGCTTGAATAGAAAGAATGGCATTGCTTTTGTCATATTCTCCACTTAAAAGAGCAGCTAGTTCCAAAGTTTCACAGAGTTTCTTTAGACGTTCAGTTTCCAGTTTCAGATCTTTTAGGTCACTCTCGCCTGCCATTTCAATTAAAGTAGCTAAATCATCAACGCCATTTCTAACTTCTTCATAACTAGCCAATTCTTTTTCCAGATATCTCTTATCCTGCATAATCTTCTTGGCCCTGTTCTGATCTTTCCAGATATCCGGATTAGCAGTTTCCTGTTCCAGCAAGCCCAAAGATTTTTTTTTGTCTTCAATTTTAAGGATTGAACCAAGTGCCTGGCTTTTAAGTTTTAGTTGTTTTATTGCTTCTTTGAGCTCGTCGAGCATTATTGTTTCTCTTTCAACATACAACACTTCTTATACTTCTTGCCTGATCCACAAGGACAAGGATCATTGCGGCCAATTTTAACGGAGGTAGCTGCGGAGACACTTCTCTCTTGTTTCTGCGGAGCGCCATATTGAACCTTCATTCTTTTAGGAGCAACATTTTCTTCTTCAGCCACCTGAACACGAAAGATCATCTTAATAATTTCTTCACGAACCCCTGCCATCATCTCATTAAACATGGCATAACCTTCAATCTTGTACTCGACTAAAGGATCACGACCACCTACCCCGCGCAAACCAATCCCTTCTTTCAAAGAATCCATATTATGCAATTGCTCAATCCAAGCAGTATCAATCACTCGCAGCATAACCAGCTTTTCAATCTCCCTCATGTGCTCAGGACTAATGTCTTGTTCTCGAACTGCATAGGCTTGAGATAATGTTGAAAACAATGATTCTCGAACTTCATTGAGATCTCGAACATCTTTGACCTTGTCTAATCCTTGAATAGGGATAATTTCGTTAAAAGAATTAATTAAACCATCATAATCCCATTCATCAGGATGGATTTTTTCCGACAAGAACATGCCGGTCTGTTCTTTAACTACTTGCCCCATCATTTCTAAAACCTTGGCTTTTAAATCCCGGCCCTCAAGGGTTCGACGACGTAAAGCATAAATGGTTTCCCGCTGCTTATTCATCACATCATCAAATTCCAAGACTTGTTTACGAATAGAGAAGTGATACTGCTCAACTTTGTTTTGAGCATTAGCAATTGCTCGACTAATTAAACCGTGTTCAATTGGGGTATCTTCTTCGATCCCCAAGCGCTCCATCATGCTGGCAATCCTGTTAGACCCAAAGAGCTTCATCAAATTATCTTCCAGTGAAACATAGAAACGAGTTGAGCCTTTATCTCCTTGTCGACCGGCACGACCACGCAACTGGTTATCAATGCGACGACTTTCATGACGCTCGGTAGCAATAACATGAAGGCCGCCAATTTCCGCAACACCTTCGCCCAAAACAATATCTGTACCACGACCAGCCATGTTTGTGGAAATTGTCACATTCCCCTTTTGACCAGCCTGGGAGATAATCTCCGCTTCCCGTTCATGCTGCTTAGCATTTAAAACATGATGAGGGATACCCCGACGCTTTAACATTTGCGAGATTAATTCGGAATCTTCAATCGAAATAGAACCGACTAAGAGTGGCCGACCATTTTTGTGCCAATCGGCAATTTCATCAATAACCGCGCGAAACTTAGCCCGTTTATTTTTATAAATAACATCAGACATATCTTCCCTGATCATCGGCTTATGAGTTGGAATAACTAGAACTTCTAATCCGTAAATTTTCCAGAACTCTGATTCTTCTGTTTTTGCCGTACCGGTCATGCCGGCTAATTTATCGTAGAGGCGGAAGTAGTTCTGAAAAGTAATCGTTGCTAAGGTTTGAGATTCCTGACGGACTTGGACATTTTCTTTAGCCTCGATTGCTTGGTGTAAACCTTCGGCATACCGTCGCCCCTGCATTAAGCGACCAGTAAATTCATCAACGATAATAATTTCTCCATCTTTAACCACATAATCAACATTCTTTTCAAACAAGTGACGGGCCCTGAGCGACTGAGTGATTTGGTGGGCCAAATCCATGTGTTGAATATCATATAAATATTCAATATTCAACATTCGCTCAACTTTCTTGACCCCCATCTCAGTTAAAACCGCGTTTTTAGTCTTCTTATCGGTAGCAAAATCACTTCCTAAAATCAGTTTCTTGCCAATATCATCCCCCTTCATAAAACCCTGGATAGATTGTTCTACCATGCCGGAAATAATCAAAGGGGTGCGGGCTTCGTCAATTAAGATACTATCAACTTCGTCCACAATGGCATAGTGCAGTTCACGTTGCACACATTGCTCCAGCGAAAAAGCCATATTATCGCGCAAGTGGTCAAAACCAAACTCATTATTCGTGCCATAAGTTACATCGGCAGCATAAGCCACTTTTCGCTCTGCCGGCTCCATCCAATGCTGAATTACGCCAACATCTAAACCAAGCATTCGATAAATGGGGCCCATCCACTCACTGTCTCTTTTAGCCAAGTAATCGTTAACCGTCACAACATGGGTCCCCTTACCGGTTAAAGCATTAAGATAAATTGGTAAGGTGGCTGCCAGGGTTTTACCTTCTCCAGTTTTCATTTCCGCGATTTTACCCTGGTGCAGGATAAGTCCACCCAGCAGCTGTACATCAAAGTGGCGCAAGCCGGTTGTTCTAACAGAGGCTTCACGAACCAGAGCAAAGGCCTCAGGCAGAAAATTATCCAGGTTTTCGCCAGCGACTGCTCTTTCTTTTAAGGCTGCTGATCGGCTTTTTAGTTCTTCATCAGAAAGTTTTTGCAGGGCTAGCTCTAAGGAGTTAATCTGAGCAATGATTGGTCGCAGTTTGACCAGTTTTTTTTCATCGGAATCACTAAGTAAATTTAATACCCATTTAAAAATCATAATATACTACGTTTGAAGCCAGAAGTGGGATAAGGGTTTAGATGCCAGTATAGATGTTGGGTTAAGAAGTTGGTCTCTATCTTACTTCCATCTTCCAATTCCCATACTGGCTTCCTCACCCTAACCCAACTTCCGATTTCCATTAATTTAGGGTTCAATCAGTCCAAAATCTCCAGATTTACGGCGATAAACAACTGCGGGGATTTGACTTTGCTTATTGTTAAAGAAGATCAAGTTTTGCTTTTTCTTTTGCAACTCTGCTACTGCCTCTTCCGGCAGCATCTCTTTGCCTTTGGCTAAAAGTTTCATGGTCTTTTTGTCTTTCTTTAGGACACAGATAGAATCATCCGCACTGTTGCGAAAAGCCAAAAAGTCTTGTTCCATTATTTTTAATTCATCTTTAGCCTCACCCAAACTCATCGGCTTGCGAGCAAAAGCATCAACTTTAGCCAAAATTGGACTATCGACACTCTCATCTTGAATTCCATCAAGATCTTGGTATTTTTTCCTGATAGTTTCCCGCTTAGCCTTTTTTAAATGTTTTTCTTTATGACGCTTAATCTGGCGCTTAACTTCATCAACCACTAAATCTGTAGCCGCATAAAGGTCTTTACCAGCCTCCAATGCCTGAACAACCTTTAAGCCTGCCAACCAAGCCCTAATTTCGGCCACTTGCTTATGTTCCTTATCGTTAATTTTTCGTACTTCAAGAACAACCTCAACTTTTTGAATATTATTAAAAAACTCCTCCAGCTTAGCAACTTTTTGCTGGACATACTCCTTGAGTGCTGGGGTAAGTTCTGTTCCTCGAGCCGAGATTGTAATTTGCATGAAAGTAAGCCTCCTTTGTGAGTTTTTATTATTCTAGCAGAGTCAAGCCTGATGCTCAACAGCTCTTGAGAGCGTTAAAATTTCCACCCTTTTTGCTCCAGCTGTCTTTAAACACTTACTACACTCGGCAATAGTTGCTCCTGTTGTGTAAATATCATCAAGTAACAAGACTCGTTTGTCCGCAACCGAATGGTTGTGATTGACCCGAAAGGCCTCTTTAATATTATGAAAGCGTTCTTCTCTGGCTAAATCAAATTGGGCTTCAGTATCTTTGATCCTTTCCAGGGCAGGTAAAACAGGCACTTCAAAGTATTTCTGCATAATTTGAGCCACAAGTGCAACTTGATTAAAACCGCGTTCCTTCAACCGTCTCTGATGCAGAGGCACCGGAACAATAGCATCAATTTCTTGCATATTAATACTAGGGATATGGCTTAGGTAGTTAACCAATAAAAGCCCCAAGGGATCAGCCAGTCTTTTTCTGTTTTTAAACTTAAAACGATGAATGGCTTCTTTTAGAGCGCCTTCGTAAGTTGAAACACTATGAATACCAAGATGGGGTTTCATATATTTTATTTCAATAAAACAATCCTGACACATGGCTGCTTGACTGTTTTTGCGGCAAACTTCACAGCGGGGGGGGAAGATTAAATCTAGTAGCGAAGTTAGTAACTGTTTCATGGGATTATATTATAACATGACTATGGTAGACAGAACATCAGTGGATCAGGATACCAGAACTAGAATATCAGATTATTAGATAATCAGGAAATCAGATAATCATTTTCTGTTACTCTGTTATTCTTTTCCTCTGATACTATTGATCTGATACACTGATATACTGATATTCTCTAACCCAATTGATTCGTATTAAGCCGTATGCTATCATAGCCTCACCATGAATTGGGAAGACATAATGTCTCTGTTGGAACAAGGTGAAGGTCAATCAGTAGAATTCGAAAAATCTATCCCCACAGAAGATGATATTGCCCGTGAAATAGTTGCGTTTGCCAATGCTGATGGCGGCAAGATTGTTTACGGTATTGACGATAAAAACAAACATTTGGTTGGGGTTGTCACCAGCCCGGATTTAAAAGAAGAGATTGAAAGTATTGCCAAAAAAAATTGCTCTCCCCCCATTGCCACAGAAATAGAAATCATCAACAAGGCTGGCAGCGAGATAGTAGTTATAAGCATTGCCGAGGGTGATGATAAGCCTTATCGATCTGATGATATCTGTTATGTGCGTGACGGTAACGTTTCTCGTCCGGCCAAGGAAAACGAAGAAAAAAACATGACTAACCCTTGGTCCGGGAAAGGTTTAAACAAAAGACAAATCAGGGGTCTATCAATGATAACCGAACATGGCAATATTACTAATCGTGAATACCGCCAGGCTTTTAATGTTTCCCACAAAACTGCGCATTTAGAGTTGACGATGATGGAAGATAAGAAGTTAGTTGTTAGCGAAGGTGCCGGCCGCTCCACCCGCTACATTTTGCCACGGCAGGCGGATAGTTAGGCCTTAAAAAATAAATATCGCGTTAAAGCCCTACTGCCACTTTTTTTGATAATCTTATGTTTCGCCCCAAAGAGCAGGTCTCGGCTGGCAGTAGCAGTAGAAATATCTTTGTGGAAAGCCACATAGTCTTTTCTAGAGAAAGTCTTATTTTGGAAGTGGTCTTGAGCCAGGGCTAACCTGCTTTGTGTTGTTTGTGTTTGGGGTTTAATATTAACCAGCAAATCTTCAACTGCTTGATAAATGACTTTTAACATAAATTCTATAAATTGGGTCGAATCGCCGCTTTGATCTGCTTGCCCCAAAACTTGATAATATTGTTTTTGTTTTAGCCTGACAATTGATTCAACCGGGATATATTCAAAAAGCGGGTGGAAATTAGAGAGGATTGCAGTTTGCCAAAGGCGCCCAATGCGGCCGTTACCATCTGAAAAAGGATGGATAAACTCAAACTCATAGTGGAAAACGCATGATTTTATTAAAGCATGGAGATCGTCCTTTTTTTTTAAGAAAGCAAAAAGATCCGCCATCAATTTAGGAACCATTTGGTATTTTGGTGCCAGATGGGCAACCTCTGCCCCTTTGAAAATACCTACGTTTCTTGAGCGCAGTGACCCGGCATCATCAGTCAGGCCATTCATCATAAGGGTATGGGCTTTGAGCAAAGAACCAAGTCGGCCAACTTTATAAGTGCGGATCAGGTCATAAGCCTTAATAGCATTTTTCACTTCCAAAATATCTTTTTGCGGTCCGATTACCCTTTTACTATTTATTATGTTCGTAACTTGTTGTTCGGTTAACCTGTTACCTTCTATGGCTAAGGAGGAATAGATTGTTTTGATCCGGCTCTGTTCCCTTAGTTGGGGTTGGGGCACCGGCACTTTTAAACCTTCAAACTGGCCCAAAAGGCGGGTGATCTCGGAGCAAAGGTTTACAATTTTGGCCGTTATGGTAAAAGGCGGATATTTGTTAGGCATATCGTGATAGTATCATATGATACTATCAAAGGCAAGTATTTGTAAAGAGTTATTTAAAACTATTTAAAACCATTACCCCTATCGTAATACTCTAGAGGTCCGTCTAAGGCAGCGAATAAAAGAATGCAACTCCACTCATCTTTACTCCTTGCTGAAGTAGTTTCATTATAATCATAAACCTCTCCAGTTCGTGTATCTAGAATAATACTTCGGGCTTCATGTATGTCTCCAAGAATATCTTGTTCAACGATAGAAATATCATTATAATCTAAACCATCACGAATATCATAAATAATCTTCTCAGAATGATCGTTTTGCCCTCCAATTATTCTTGCTTGGATGTTTTTCGGATCAACTCCGTGGGTTTTTAGTTTCGCCAATATTACATCAAGAGATTTTACCATGGTAGTTGACATAAAATGAGCAACCATTCCTGTTTTCGTTGTCGGATCATATAAAACAAGAGCAACACAGGGACCAATTCCAAATGTTTCGATATAAGGAGATCTACCTTCGCCAGGACGGGTTATCGTATATTCTTTTGGCCCAACCTCAATCGCTCCTGGCTGATCGTTCATTTTACCTCTAATTCTGGTTCGCATAGGTTTAACCACTTCTTTCAAATATTTTTTTAACAATACTCTCTTAGCAGCAGCCCTATTTTGTTCAGCGATATCTTTAGGAGTTAGTTTGGGCAAACTATATGCGATTCTTAAGTCCTCTGCTATTGTTGCTCTAATTTCCCAGAGAGCAAATGATACTGTTTTCTGGGACTCAGAATCAAAATCAATAGAGTCTAGTTTTATTACCTCGCCTTGTTCGCTTATTCTCATTTCTATAGGTATTGACATAGGATTTTCTGTTCTTAAGAAAACATAATAGTCATTAAATTTCCTAGTTAAGTGAATTGCCCCACTACTCCCGATCGCTAGATCAAATCGATCCATATATGTCATACTCTTAAGATTTCTACCTTTTAATAAGCCAAATAAAGCAACTTCAATCAATGTTTTTGCATATTTTTGTCTTTGCTGAGGATTTAGGCTCTTGATGTTTTTACTACGTAGAGACTGCCTCAAAGCATTTATAGCTTTATCAGTCATCTTTGATAAAATATTTTTTCTCTCTGCAAAGGGTGCCGAAATGTAATCTGCACAAAATGCTCCCTCATTCCGAATAAATTCTTCTTCAGAAATTTTGCTGTCATTTTTACCGATTCCTCTAGAACCGAGATCATATTTTGAAAATATTCCAAGACCTTCAATTGTTGTCATATTAGCCCTCTACCCTTATATATGTCGTATTTAAAGACAAAAAACTTGTGTTAACTTCTTGAAGACACATTGCACAGTTCAACATCATCCTTTTCTGGACGCTCAACCCGCTATATTTTACCGCAGCAAGCGGAAATGTAATTAAAAACTCTGCTTCTCTCCCACCCGATGCACCTTAACTAGATTAGTAATCCCTGGTACATGAGTAGGAATCCCGGCGGTTATGACAACTAGATCGTGTTTGCGCAGTTTAGCAACTTTCTTAATCGCAGATTCAGCGTGACTAATCATCTGATCAATATATTTAAAAGACTTAATGCAAACCGGTTGAACACCAAAATATAGAGCCAAACGACGCAAGGCTTTCTCATTAATAACTACACCAAAGACCGGAGTGCTTGGCCGCTGTTTTGCCACCCGCAAAGCAGTTGAGCCGGTTTCGGTAAAAGTAACAATAGCCTTGGCTTTTAAAGTATTGGCCAACACACAAGCAGAATGAGCCACAGCCAGATCAAGATTGTTTTTCTCTGGCTCAATTGCCTGATACTGCAAATCATTTTCTGCTTCAGCAATAATTTTGACCATAGTTTTTACAGCTCTGACCGGATCTTGGCCCACAGAAGTTTCTTCGGACAACATCACTACATCCGTGCCATCAAAAATAGCATTAGCGACATCAGAGACCTCCGCCCTGGTCGGATGCTCATGATCAACCATTGATTCCAGCATTTGGGTTGCCACAATTACCGGTTTGCAGGCTTTCCGACACAAAGCAATGACCTTTTTTTGAATTTCCGGGACTTTTTCCAGCGACATTTCTAGGCCAAGATCACCCCGCGCCACCATTATGGCATCAGCCACAGCAACTATTGCTTCTAAATTATCAATTGCTTCTGGTTTCTCCAATTTAGCAATAACAGGAATATTAACTTTGTGCCGTTTCAAGACTTGTTTGACCGCTAAAATATCTTTGGCCTGGCGCACAAAAGATAAACCGATATAGTCAACTTTGTTTTTAATAGCCCACTCAAGATCCCTTTTATCTTTAGCCGTTATAGAAGGCAAGGAAAGTTTTGTTTTTGGCAGGTTTACTCCTTTATGTTCAGACAAGACCCCGCCATCAACAATTTTGCACTTCAGGCCAAGCTTATTTTTACTAATAACCTTAAGTTCAATAGTAGCGTCAGCAATTAAGATCTGGTCCCCTACTTTAATATCAGCAATCACACTGCCGGGAGAAATTGAAACCTGACGAGAATCACCCTCAAGTTGCTTTCCCGTTAAGGTTATTATGTCACCAGTTTTTAGTTCAACGGCTCGCTGACCAATAAGCAGACCTGTTCTAATTCTCGGACCCTGTAAATCAGATAAAACAGCAATTGAAGAATCAATCTTTCTCAAAAGGCCAATAACTTTGGCATGTTCTTCGTGAGTGCCATGAGACAAGTTTAAGCGGGCTATATTCATGCCAGCCACAATCAGTGATCTAAGTTTATCTTCGGAATTACTAGCGGGCCCAATGGTGCAAATTATCTTTGTGCGCGGCATGGAACCCATTGTAGCAAAGAACATTTTTTTTTGCTATAATAACTTTTTGTTGGAAAGGAGAAAAAGTAAATGAGAAAACCGCTGCTCGCTGGAAACTGGAAGATGAATAAGACGATTGACGAATCTGTCGCCCTGGTTAAAGAATTAGCCCCCCTAATTAAAGATGTCGCTGATCGTGAAGTTTTAGTTTGCCCAACTTTCCCTGCCCTAAAATCAGTTGCTGATGCCGCTGCCAACACTAATATTATGTTGGGTGCTCAAAATATTTTTTGGGAAGAAAAAGGGGCTTTTACGGCAGAAGTTTCTGGACCAATGCTTGTTGCTGCCGGCTGTAAATATGTAATCATCGGCCATTCAGAAAGACGGCAATACTTTGGGGAAACTGATGAAACTGTTAACAAAAGAGTTAAGGCTGCTTTAAAATTTAATTTATTGCCCATTGTTTGCGTTGGCGAAACCTTAGAGCAACGAGAAGCCAACGAAATGATGAAAGTTGTTGAAACCCAAGTCAAAGAAGGAACAAAAGACCTTTCAGCTGATGAGTGGAAAAAAATAACAATTGCTTATGAACCTGTTTGGGCAATCGGGACTGGCAAAACGGCTTCACCAGAACAAGCTGAGGAAGTTCATGCTTTTATTCGTGGCTTACTACCTGCAGAAGTCAAAGATTCTGTTAGGATTTTATATGGTGGTTCGATGAAACCAGACAATGTTGCCGATTTAATGGCTAAAGAAAATATCGATGGCGGACTGATTGGCGGCGCTGCACTTAAGGCTGCTGACTTTGCTGCAATCGTAAAGTATTAGAAGATTGAAATGAGGTTTTAGGTGCAGATGCCGGTATAGAAGATAGAAATTGGAAGTAGAAAATTGTCCTGATTCCATTTATCCACTTCCGAATTTCCATACTGGCTTCCACAACAAAATCCCAATTTCCAACTTCAAAAAATAAAGGAGAAAAGAAGATGAAAGAAGCGTTGTATAAAAAGTTAGGGTTGGTTAATACCAGGGAAATGTTTAAAGGGGCTATTAATGGAGGTTACGCCATCCCGGCGTATAACTTCAATAACATGGAGCAGCTGCAAGCCATAATTGGCGCTTGTGCTGAAACTAATTCCCCGGTTATTATCCAGGTTTCATCCGGAGCCAGAAAGTATGCCAACCAAACCATGTTGAGATATATGGCCGAAGGCGCAGTGCAAATGGCCAGAAAGGATTTCAAGAGCAATATCCCCATTGTTCTCCACTTAGACCATGGTGATACTTATGAGCTTTGCGTTTCTTGTATTGAATCAGGCTTTTCGTCGGTGATGATCGATGGTTCGGCCCATCCTT
Organism: candidate division WOR-1 bacterium RIFOXYB2_FULL_42_35; assembly: GCA_001771545.1. GTDB lineage: Bacteria > Margulisbacteria > WOR-1 > O2-12-FULL-45-9 > O2-12-FULL-45-9 > XYD2-FULL-41-8. The sequence continues at coordinate 49,046 of MEUC01000018.1, forward strand.
ACGAAGAAAATATCGCTTTGACCAAAAAAGTTGTTGATTATGCACATCAATATGATGTCACTGTTGAAGGTGAGCTGGGTGTTTTAGCCGGGATTGAAGATGATGTTAAGGCAGAAACACACACTTATACTGATCCAAAACAGGTCCAAGACTTTGTCGGAAAAACCGGCGTTGACAGTTTAGCTATTTCTATCGGAACTTCACACGGAGCTTATAAATTTAAACCAGGTCAACCTGTTCCCCCACTCCGCTTTGACATCTTAAAGGAAATCGAGAAAAAGTTACCTGGCTTTCCAATTGTGCTCCACGGTTCTTCTTCTGTGCCACAAGAATACGTGCAAATGGTTAACAAGTACGGTGGTGCGATGAAGGATGCAGTTGGTGTGCCGGAAGAACAGTTGCGTGAAGCTACTAAATCAGCTGTTTGTAAAATCAACATTGATTCTGACGGCAGATTGGTTGTGACCGGTGTAATTAGAAAAGTTTTTGTCGAAAAGCCGGCCGAGTTTGACCCGAGAAAATATCTTGGACCAGCTCGTGAAGAGTTGAAGAAACTCTTAATCCATAAGAATCAAAATGTATTAGGATCAGCAGGTAAGGCGTAAACTAACTCACCCCCTGACCCCCTCTCTTAGAAAGAGAGGGGGAAAATTGATAAGAAAGGAAAAAGACAATGAAAGTACAGTTCCAAGGCAAAGAAGTAAACATTAAAAAGATCGGGATTCTAACCGGTGGTGGTGATTGTGCCGGACACAACGCAGTAATCTACGGATTGCTACGAAGAATTAACCAAGCAAATCACACCCTGCCTAAAGAAGAGCAAATGGAACTGTGGGGTTTACTTGAGGGCTGGAAATCTCTCACCAGGAACCCAGAAACAGAAAAAGACAAAATAATGGTTAAGCTGACTACCACTGATTTAAAAGACTCCTATAAAGTGTCTGGGACAATTATTCAATCATCACGAACCAATCTCTTTTCCAAAGCCAATCTTGAGGCCAAAGCCCCGGAAAAAGCCATGGAAAACGTTAAAAAGCTTGGCCTTGATTGTTTGGTAGTTCTTGGCGGCGATGATACCTTAGGCGCTGCAGGTAAATTGGGCAAACAGTTTACCTTCCCTATGTTTGGTGCCCCCAAAACCATGGATAACGATGTTTTTGGCACAGAGAGAACCTATGGTTTTGATTCCGCGGTTGAAGAGAGCGTTCATTTTATTGAAAATATTATGACCACTGTTCGCTCTCACAAACGTTGTTTTGTAATTGAATTAATGGGCCGACACGCCGGCTGGGTTGCCCTTTATGCCGGAATTGCCGGCGGTGCCGATTTAGTCCTCCTGCCAGAAGAAGTTGTTGATATTCGTCAAGTGATCAAGAAAGTAGAAAAAGCCATGGCTTTTCAGGGTTATTGTACTATTGTCGTTTCTGAAGGGGCTCATCTATTTAGCAAGAGCTATCCTCAAGATGTCAACGACAGCAACAAAAAACTATTGGACGAAGTTTTAGCTGATTCTAAATATGCGTTAGTTAAAGCACGCCATTCATTACCGAAAAAACTAGACTCTTTTGGCAATGAACAGCTTGGCGGCATTGGTGAATATATTTTTTCTATCCTGGAAAAGCATACCAAAGGCATTGAATATCGTTTGCAAAACTGCGGCCATGCTATTCGCGGCGGCCGGGCTCATGTTAGTGATCGAATATTGGGCCTTAGATTTGGCGATGCAATCTTTGACTTTATGCTTGATGGCAAATTTGGCACTTACCCTGGCCTTGAAGCTAACCAGATTGTGCCCCGTGATTTATTAGAAGTTAAGGGCGGAGCTTTTATTCCTGAAGATAACCAACTCTTCAAAATGAAAGATGCGGTTGATTTTTATTGATCAGCTAATATTCCTATGAATTCCGCCAGGCGGATGATAGCAGTCCCTCGAAAGGATTTTAGCACCAATAAATCTTTATCACCGCTAACAAGGTAGTCAGCTTTAGCCGCTACGGCACATTCCAAAAATTTATCATCAAAATGATCGCGGCACATCTCTATCTTGATCAGTGGTTTTACTTTTAGCGCATTTTCCAGCAGCAATAAACCTAGCTGGCGGATTTCCTTTTTGCTCATTTTTGTCAGCTGGCGAATTCTGGGTCTCGACAAAACTTCTAGTGTCTCTTTAAGAATTGCCTCTGAAATTACCAGTTGGAAGCTATTGTTTTTTAAAGCGGCAAAAACTGTTTTTGCAGTCTCACTTCGTTTAATAAAGAGGCTGACAATGATATTAGTATCAAGAATGATTTTTAGCATTTACTAGGCGTGTTTCAGCTACTGCCTTGTCTATTTCCCGTTCCAGTTTTTTTGCTGAAGTGTTTAATGTCCTTGTCCAGATTTTGTCCAGAAAATTATCAAGTTTTTGTTCCCAGCCTTTACCGGCCAGCCATTTCTCAATTGCTGCGGTAGTAAAACGCCAACACCTGCCAACTCGCATGGCTGGGATTTCGCCCTTTTTCGCCAAACGATAAACTGTGATTGGCGAAAGTGATAGTAATTTGGCCACATCTATAACAGTTAAAACTTTTTCCATCTGACATTACCTCCTGTGTGCTTTGTTATACTTTAGTTTACTATATTATACTTTAATTGTCAAACTAAACAAAAGAGAACTAAACAAAAGAGAAAGCAAGCTAAGCCGCAACAATAACCCTTTCTTCTTGCTGCAAACTTTGTCCCAACAGATTAATATTTCCCACAGTAGAAGGACACAGCCGCTTGCACTGCGGCGCGGTTTTCCATTTATTACTCAAAAAATATCCTTGCAAGATTTGCTCCAACGTTTGTTCAAATAAAGAGCCTAAAGCAAATTCAGGTGAAACAGTGTGGGCACAAGGATAAACCTGGGCATCTGGCCCGACTGCCGGCCAGAAAAATGGGGCCAGGCAGCGATCAAGAGTTTCTAGGCGGCGTGGATCTAGCGGGGATTTCATCGTGACCTTCAAACCTTCACCAGCATATTGAGCTTTTAGCTTTTCCACTAAAGCCAACATTTGTCCGTGAAATCCAATATCCCTATTATTAAGATCAACTCTCAATCTTAGTTCATCTATGGGATAAGTAAACGTTTCGTAAGGAGGAATTAAACTTTGGTCTAACCTCGACATTTCTGTTTTTAACTCATTGAACCTCAATTCTTTTAATAAATCGGGCAAACAATGGTAATTAGCTGGGGTAAGGGTAAAATTACCAACTATTTCCATGGGTATAGGTAATTTATCAGAAATGCCCAATCGTGCCAGATAGGCTGCTGGATAATATTCGTCCGGCCCCTTGGCCCATCCTCTATAATAAACAAGTTTTCTAAGTGTTGCCATAACCTGGTCAAATTGACGGGATTGAAAATCAGCAAAAGAGAGATCAGGATTGTAGGCAGCATTTAAATTGATTTGTACAGAACCGATTAAAGGCAGAAAAACAATAAAATCATAATTGACTTCTTTGCGAAAGCCAAAGTCGTCCTCCCAACCATGAAAACCAAGACCATTGGTCAGCAAACTAACCTTTGGCGCCAGGCCTTTTTTTAAGAGATGAATGATCCCCTCTACAGTTGTATTGGTAGCCCAAGGGATAGTTGGCCTATCTTCTTGATAATCAGACTTAACCAGACAATCTCCGGTAAAGCCGGCAATATGGAGATAGGGAACGTGATCCGGGGTAATTACTCTATCTAGTACGCCCGCAATATTACCGCGATTTAGTCTTTTTTCCACCCTTTTTGCCTGGCTATCACTTTTACCAATACAGTGTGCGCAAGGACCATTGCAAGCCTTTTCCGGATGAACATCTACATGGGTTGGCCTAACCAAACCATTTTGCAATAAGGGTCTGTTGCGAAAGTAGTAAAAAAAGAAGCTTCCTGCCATTAGCGGTTAAATTTTCAGACGCTCCGCTAA
>MEUC01000019.1 GCA_001771545.1 candidate division WOR-1 bacterium RIFOXYB2_FULL_42_35
ATGCCCAAAAAAAGCTCATATTCCCTCATATTTTGGGTTAGGTTTTAGATGATTTAACGAATGTGACTATGGTTAGATTTTAGATGATTTGATTCGCCCCCTTCCCTTTGTCCCTTTTTTATAATATAATTAACCGCCATGAAAAACAAAGCCAAGGCCGTAATCTTAGCCGGAGGTCTGGGCACAAGATTACATCCCTTAACCGTTGAGTTACCCAAACCAATGGTTCCTCTCCTCAATCGCCCCTTAATGCAACACACAATTGAACTATTGGTTGAGCACGGATTTAACAATATTGATGTGTTGCTCTATCATCAGCCGGAAATTATTAAAGATTTCTTTAAAACCGGTAAAAAAGATGGGGTTAAACTTAACTATTTTCAGGCTCCGAAAGATTTTGGGACTGCCGGCGCAGTTAACTTTGCCTGCCGTAATAACAAACGACCGATTCTGGTTATCAGCGCAGATGTTGTAACCAATCTTGACCTGAGTGAAATTATTCGCTTTCATAAAAAACAAAAATCATTGGTCACAATTGGACTAACCAGGGTCAAGAACCCCCTGGCTTACGGCATTATTATTACAGATAGAAACGGCCGCATTAAACAATTCCTGGAAAAACCATCCTGGGGAGAAGTTTTTTCCGACACAGTTAACGCTGGAATCTATATTTTAGAACCGGAAATCTTTGATTTTATACCCACGGATAAGCCTTTTGACTTTAGTCTTGATCTTTTTCCTCTTTTGCTAAGCAAAAAGCTTCCGCTTTACGGCTATATTAGTGCTGATTATTGGCTGGATATTGGCCAGCTGGAAGATTACAAAAAAGCCAATCTTGAAGCATTAAACAATAAGATTAAATTAAACGGGAACGGTTCGACCTTAAATAATTTTGTCTTGGTTGGCAAAGGCTCAATAATTGCTGATCAGGCATTAGTCAGGAATACAGTAATCGGAGAAAACTGTAAAATCAAGGCCGGAGCAATCGTCAACAACAGTATCATTTGGGACAACGTAGAAATTGGCAATAAGGCAGTCTTACAGGATTGCATCGTTACATCGAATACAACAATTGGTGACAAAGCAGTTTTGTCTGAAGGAGTTGTAATAGGCAACCAGACGGAAATTGGCGCTAATGCCGAGATAAATCCTTTTATCAAAATCTGGCCCAGAAGAATAGTTGAAGCAGGCAGTCGCGTCTCCCACTCCATGATTTGGCGCAAGCACTGGAGTAAATCAATTTTTGGCCAGCATGGTGTTACTGGCCAGTGTAATATTGAAATCTCCCCTCAATTTGCTGCAGCGCTAGGCGCAGCTTTTGGTTCTGTGCTGGGCAAAGGGAGCAAAATCGCTTGTGGCCGCGACAGCCACAAAGCATCGCGCATGATCTACCGAGGCTTAATTGCCGGGGCACTTTCAACCGGCCTCGATATTTCCAACCTGGAAATGGTTCCAATTCCTGTCAACCGCTTCGAAATCAAGTCTTTAAAATATAAGGGTGGTTTTCACGTCAGAAAATCCCCTTTTGACCAGGATGTTATTGACATCAAGTTTTTTGATCAGGATGGCATGGATCTGCCGCCAAGCCTAGAAAAGAAAATTGAACGGACTTTTTTTGCCGAAGATTTTGTCAGGACCACCTTAAATGAAACCGGTGAATTATCCTACCCTTATCATCGCGTTGCTGAAGAGTATAAATTAGGCTTATTGTCACACATTGATTTGGCTGCGATCCAAAAAGCCCGCCTAAAGATTGTGGTTGATTATTCTTTTGGTTCAGCATCACAGATTTTTCCTTCTATCTTAGGCAAGCTGGGACTGGAAGTGATTGCCCTTGACGCTTACATTGATGAAAACAAAATCACCAAGGACCAAACCACTTTCGAACACTCATTAAAACAGATGACCCAAATTGTGCGCAGTGTTGGAGCCGATTTTGGAGTTCTCCTTGATACCGGAGCAGAAAAGATCTTTATCTGCGATGAAAAAGGCCGCATTTTAAGTGGGGAGCAGAGCTTGTCCTTGCTGGCCATGCTGGCTTTAAAAAACCACAAAAATAACACTATTGCCGTACCAACTAAGGAATCAAAAGTCATTGAATTGTTAGCCAAAAAATATCAGGGTCAGGTAATCAGAACAAAAAACTCCTTTCGCGGCATGATGGAAGCAACCAAAAACACCCAACTGACTTTTTTGGGAGAAAGCCAGGGTGGTTTTATTTTCCCTGATTTTCTGCCCTCTTTTGACGCCATGCTTTCCGTAGTAAAATTGGCCGAATACCTGGCCAAAGAAAAAAAGAGCTTGTCGAAATTATGCGCTACCATCCCAGCCAGCCATTTGCTTAAAGCCGATCTCCCCTGTCTAACTGAGCACAAGGGCAGGCTGATGCGCAAAATTCTCGAACTATTACCAGCTACCAACAAAAAGGAGACACAAGACGGTATCAAAATATGGCATAATAATGCCTGGGTGCTAATCTTGCCGGATACTACCGATCCAGTCATTCATCTTTACGCAGAAGGAGGGTCAAAACAACAAGCAATTCAAATGATAAAAAAGTATTCCAAACTGGTCAAGCAAATATAAAATAAAGGAGCACTAGATTGAAAATATTATTGATTTCCCCGGAAGTTGTCCCATTCGCTAAAACAGGCGGTCTGGCTGATGTAGCCGGAGCTCTACCTAAGGCACTGGCAGAACTAGGCCATGATGTCAGGGTATTTTTACCACGTTATCAAAAGGTTGATCCGCAAAAATACAAACTAAAAAAACTTTCCCCGGAAATCTGGCAAGGCAAAGTGCCTGGTTCGGAAGTAATTGTTTATTTTTATGAAAACGAAGCTTATTTTGGCAGCCGTGCCGACCTGTATCAGGTCAAGGGAATTGATTTTGAAGATAACCTGGAAAGATTTACCGCTTATTGTCAAGCCAGCCTAAAATTGTTAGTTGACCTGAACTGGCAGCCGGACATCATTCATTGTAATGACTGGCAGTCAGCACTAACAGCAGCATATCTCAAGGTCTTACATGCCAATGATCCATTTTTTCAGAAAACCGCTGTAGTTTACTCAATCCATAACATGGGTTACCTGGGAACTTTCCCCAAAGACAAGTTACCAGCTACAGGTCTGGGCTGGGATCAATTTACTCCAGACAAATTAGAATTCTGGGGACAAATAGCCTTGATCAAAGCTGGCCTAGTTTATGCCGACATCATTAATACCGTGTCACAAGCCTACGCTCAGGAAATCCAAACCGAGGAATTCGGTCATGGACTAGATGGGCTCTTACGTTCCCGCAAACAAGATGTTTTTGGTATTGTTAATGGCCTGGATTACCAGCTTTGGGATCCGGCCATTGATCAAAATATTCCACAAAAATACTCTATTCCTAAGTTGGCTCTAAAGCTAAAAAATAAAACTGAACTGCAAAAACAAAACGGGCTGGAAGTTAACGAGACAAAACCAGTCATCGGCCTAATCAGCCGCCTAGCCGATCAAAAAGGGCTGGACATCTTAAGTGAGGTCCTAGATGAGATCATGCAGCTCAACTGCCAGCTGGTTGTCTTGGGAACAGGCGACGCAAAATACCACGAAATCCTGCAGCAAGCCAAACAAAAATATCCGCAACAATTGGGACTCAACTTAACCTTTGACGCCAAACTGGCTCAATTGATCTATGCTGGTTCGGACATGTTCCTGATGCCCTCCCGTTATGAACCCTGTGGCTTAGGACAGCTGATCAGCTTTAAATATGGCACGGTGCCAATTGTCAGAAAAACAGGCGGCTTGGCCGATACAGTTAAAGACTATGACTCCGCAACAGCCAGCGGTGACGGCTTTGTTTTTGAAGAATATACTGGCGCTGCTTTGTTGCAAGCTGTAAAGAGAGCCTGCTCAATATTCAAGAAGAAAACTATCTGGAGAAAACTGCAGGCTAGAATCATGAAGCTCGATTATTCTTGGAATAAATCGGCCCAGGAATATGTTGACCTATATAAAAAGGCACTTAGTAAAAAGGCAAAATAATATTGACTTGTTTACCGCTCAGCACTATGATATTAAAGTAAAAAGGAGGGCAATAAAATGAGAGAAGAGATACTCCGAGACAAGATTGGTGAAGTAGCTGGTAAAATTTGGCAGGTTCTGGGGAAAAAAGGTGAAATCAGCCTTGCTCAGCTTCCAAAAGTGATCGATGAAAAAAGTGATCTTGCTTATCAAGGTCTGGGTTGGCTAGCCCATGAAGGCAAAGTGTTTTATACCACTAAAGATAAAAAACATTTTGTCGCTCTAACCACACCAGAGCAAGATATTTATAAAACCATTAACTAAGTTGCATCTGCTATACAGCTATGAGCTTCCTCACAGCTACTGCGGGAGTGGATTTATTTTGGTAAAAGAATGACAAACAAGAAACAGAGTGGCTTGTTGCTGCATCCTACTTCTCTACCGTCACCTTTTGGTATTGGTGATTTGGGACCAGAGGCCTATTCCTTTGTGGATTTTTTAGCCCAGGCAAAACAAACCTACTGGCAAATGCTCCCTTTAACTGAAACCAGTCTGGAATATCACAACAGCCCCTATCATGGTTTGTCTGCTTTCGCGGGAAACCCTTTGCTTATTAGCCCGGAAATTCTAGTGCAGCAATCATTGCTTCTGCCGGCTGATCTCCTCCCCCGCCCAGATTTTGTGCCAGGTCAGGTTGACTACGGACTAAGCACGGTTTATAAGACCCGCCTGATGGAAAAAGCTTATAACAACTTTAAAAATAGTCATCATCAAGAAGCCTACAATTTCTTCTGCCAAGACAATGCTTTTTGGCTCAACAGTTTTACTTTGCTCAAGGCCCTAAAAACCAAATTAAAGGATGAGCATTGGCAAGACTGGCAAAAAAACCTGCGGGACAGGGATCAAGCCACTCTAACAGAAATCACTCGACAACTAAAAGAAATCATTGATCGGGAAAAATTCTACCAGTTCCTTTTTTATCAGCAGTGGGGCGAGCTAAAAAAATATTGCCATGAAAAAGGCATTAAAATTATTGGCGACCTGCCCATTTATTTACCGGCCGACAGCGCGGAGGTCTGGCAAAACCCGGAACTTTTTCAGCTGGATGGGAACAAACAACCCAGTTTCGTTTCTGGGGTGCCGCCAGATTATTTTAGCCAAACCGGCCAGCTCTGGGGTCATCCTGTTTATAACTGGTCAGCTCTTAAAGCCGAAGGTTTCCACTGGTGGGTTAGGCGTCTGGATCACAATTTTAAACTTTTTGATCTTGTTCGCCTGGATCATTTTCGCGGCTTTGTGGCTTATTGGCAAATTAAAGCCGGAGAAAAAACCGCTATTAATGGTCAATGGATTGAAGCCCCGGCCAAAGATTTTTTCACTACTCTGTTAAAAGAATTTGGTTCCCTGTCAATTATTGCCGAGGATCTGGGAGTCATCACCCCAGACGTAACTGAAGTGATGAACCAATTTAGCCTTCCAGGCATGAAAATAATCCTCTTTGCCTTTGGCGATGAAAACGACCAACACCCTTACCTGCCACATACCTATCCCGAAAACTGCATTGCCTACACCGGTACGCACGACAACAACACTGTCCGCGGCTGGTTTGAAAACGAAGCCACAAAGGAGAACAAAAATAGGGTCTTTAAGTATCTAGGCAAAGAGGCCTGCACTGAAACAATCAACTGGGAATTCATTAACCTGCTCATGACTTCAAGGGCCAAGACAGTTATTATCCCTGTTCAAGATCTTCTGGGCTTGGGACAAGAAGCCAGGATAAATACTCCCGGGAAACCGAGCGGCAACTGGCTGTGGCGGCTTCTGCCCAATCAACTTAACCAGCAAACAGCAGAAAAACTAACAGCTTTAACCGTTGACACAGAAAGAAACCAATGAAAAAAACAACTGTTATTCATGACCAGAGCCTTCTAACTGAACAGGACATTTATCTTTTTAAAGAAGGGAGCCATTTTCGGCTCTACAACAAACTCGGGGCACATCTAACAGAACAAAACGGTCAGCCAGGAGTTTGTTTTGCTGTTTGGGCTCCAAGCGCCGAAAAAGTTACCGTGATTGGTGATTTTAACTGTTGGAACAAGAAAAGTCATCCCCTGGCCCCAAGGTGGGATAGTTCCGGGATCTGGGAAGGTTTTATTCCCGGTCTCCAAAAAGGCTCTATTTACAAATATTTTATTACTGCAAAAAATGGTCGTTTTAAAAAAGACAAAGGCGATCCCTTTGCCTTTGCCTGGGAAGTCTCTCCTAAAACAGCCTCTGTTGTCTGGGACCTTGATTACACCTGGAATGATAGTGAGTGGATGGAAAAACGCCGGCAAAACAATTCCCTTTCCGCCCCAATTTCTATCTATGAAGTCCACTTGGGTTCTTGGCGTCGCGTTGTGGAAGAAAACAACCGCTCACTACACTACCATGAGCTGGCTGAACAACTAGCCAAATATGTCAAGGAAATGGGTTTTACTCACGTGGAGTTTTTACCGGTTATGGAACATCCTTTTTATGGTTCCTGGGGCTATCAGAAAACCGGTTACTTTGCACCCAGCAGCCGCTACGGCACACCTCAAAATTTTATGTATTTGATCGATATCCTCCACCAAAATGGTATTGGGGTTATTCTTGACTGGGTTCCTTCCCATTTTGCTTCCGATGAATATGGCCTGGCTTATTTTGATGGAACCAATCTTTACGAACATGCTGATCGGCGTCAAGGCTACCACCCTGATTGGGGCAGTTATATTTTTAACTATGGCAGAAAAGAAGTTCAAAACTTCCTAATCAGCAGTGCTATGTTCTGGCTGGATAAATATCACATTGATGGTTTGCGTATCGATGCGGTTGCCTCAATGCTTTATCTTGATTATTCCAGGAAAGAAGGAGAATGGATTCCCAATGTTTTTGGCGGCAGGGAAAACCTGGAAGCAATTAGTTTTTTAAAACGGTTAAACACCACTGTCTATCAAAATTTTCCTGATACCCAAACTTATGCCGAAGAGTCAACTGCTTGGCCCATGGTAACCAAACCGGTTCATCTTGGCGGACTAGGCTTTGGTTTGAAATGGAATATGGGCTGGATGCACGATTCCCTTGTCTACATAAGTAAAGAACCTGTTCACCGAAAATTTCACCATGATCAGCTGACTTTTAGTCTTTGGTATGCTTTTTTTGAGAATTTCTTGCTTCCCCTTTCTCATGATGAAGTAGTCCATGGCAAGGGCTCACTCATAAACAAAATGCCCGGAGATAACTGGCAAAAGTTTGCCAATCTAAGACTCTTATTTGGTTATATGTATATGCACCCTGGCAAAAAGCTCCTTTTTATGGGGGCAGAAATTGGCCAGTGGCACGAATGGAACCATGACACCAGCCTAGACTGGCACCTTTTAGAACATGACCAACACCGGCAAGTACAAAAGTGGGTCAGAGACCTTAATCATTATTACAAGCAAGAACCAGCCCTTTTTGAGGTTGATTTTGATCTCGATGGATTTAGCTGGATTGACTGTCAGGATCACGATAATAGTATTATTAGTTTTATCAGAAGAGGCAAATCAACCGGAACAATAGTGCTGGTAGTCTGTAATTTCACTCCTGTGCCACGATACAACTATCGTTTGGGCGTGCCTGCCAGCGGTTTTTGGCAAGAGACATTAAATAGTGATTCGCATTATTACGGTGGCAGTAACTTGGGCAACAATAATCTCGTTGAAACAGATACAATCGCCAGTCACGGATACCCACAATCACTGGCACTAACCATTCCACCTTTGGCAATGGTGGTTTTGAGAAAAGACTAAGAGCTGATAGAATAGGAGAAATTATGACACATTATATTTGTATCCACGGCCACTTTTACCAACCGCCCAGGGAAAATCCTTGGCTGGAAGAAGTAGAAATGCAAGATTCAGCCTGGCCATACCATGATTGGAATGATCGCATCACAGCCGAATGTTACGGACCCAATGCCGCTTCACGTATTCTTAACGAACAAAAACGCATCATTAATATCGTTAATAATTACTCCAAGATCAGTTTTAATTTTGGCCCTACCCTGCTGACCTGGCTGGAAAGAAAAGCCCCAACTGTTTACTATGAAATTTTGCTGGCAGATCAGATCAGCCAGCAAAATTTTTCCGGCCATGGTTCCGCCCTGGCCCAAGTTTACAATCACATGATTATGCCCCTGGCTAATTCCAGAGATAAAAGAACTCAGATTATCTGGGGACTGAAAGATTTTGAACATCGTTTTAAACGGGCTCCAGAGGGCATGTGGCTGGCAGAAACTGCAGTTGATCTGGAAACACTGGATATTATGGCAGAACTAGGCCTTAAATTTACTATCCTAGCTCCGCGCCAGGCAAAACGGATCAGAAAAATTGGCACTTCAAACTGGCTGGATGTAAGTCAAGAAAGAATCGACCCCAAAGCCGCCTACCTCTGCCGTCTCCCTTCAGGTCGCTACATTAACATTTTTTTCTATGACGGCCAAACTTCTCGAGAGATTGCTTTTGCCGGACTGCTAAATAACGGTAATTTTTTTGCGGAAAAATTGGCCAGACTGTTTAACAGACAAAGTAGTGAGTCTCAATTGGTTCATGTTGGGACTGATGGGGAAAGCTACGGGCATCACCACCGTTTCGGGGACATGGCCCTGGCCTACTGCTTGTATCATATTGAGAAGAAAAATCTGGCCAAAATTACTATTTACGGTGAGTTTTTGGAAAAACATCCTGCTAGCTTTGAAGTAGAGGTTTTTGAAAACTCCTCCTGGAGCTGTATTCATGGGATTGAACGCTGGCGCTCCAATTGCGGCTGCCAGAGCGGCATTAACCCTAACTGGCAGCAAAACTGGCGTGCCCCACTAAGAGAAGCGATGGATTGGTTAAGAGATAAGCTAACAGAACTATTTGACCAGCAAGCTTCAAAATACTTAAAAGATCCTTGGACAGCCAGGGATAACTATATTGAAATAATTCTTAATCGTTCGGAAGAAAATCTCACCAAGTGGCTCAGCCACTATGGCAAAAAAGACTTATCAAAAGAGGAAAAAGCTAAAGTTAGGCAACTTTTAGAAATGCAGCGCCAGGCTCAACTAATGTATACCAGTTGCGGTTGGTTTTTCGATGAAGTTTCCGGCATAGAAACTGTTCAAATCATGTCTTATGCTGCCCGCGCAATCCAAATGGCTAAAATTGCTGCTGACTGGGACCTGGAAACAGAATATCTTAGCCTACTGGCCAAAGTTCCCAGTAATATTAAGGAATTAGATAACGCTGCCACCATCTATCAACAAATTATTAGTCCGCAAATCGCTGATTTACCAAGGGTAGCTGCCCACTATGCAATTTCTTCCCTATTCACTAAAAACCCTGACCTATTTTCTTATACGGCTCATAATGAAGTCTTTGACCGGGTAGAATTTGGCAAGCATAAATTAGCAATAGGCAAAACCATCTTATCTTCCAAGATAACCGGAGAAGAAGCCCCAATTACCTTTGCGGTTATGTACCTGGGAGACCAAAACATTGTAGCAGGAGCCAGGCATTACCTTGATAACGGCCAATTTGACCAGCTTCGGCAAAAGGCCAAAACAGCTTTTCTTAAAGGCAAAAGCGCCGAAGTCATTTCTCTCATTGACAAGTCGTTTGGCGAACACAGCTACTCCCTCTGGCATTTATTTAAAGACGAACAGAGGAAAATTGTCTCTCAAATTTCCGATCCACTTATTGCCGATATGGGTCGCTCAATGCAGCGCATGTTTAAAGACTCATTGCCACTGATGAAAACAATGAACGAACTTAATATTCCTCTGCCCCGGGCTTTTTACGCTATTGCCAGATTCATCTTCAACCATGACTTGCTTCAGCTGATTCTGGATGATGATGAACAAAGCCTGAGCAAACTGCAGGAACTAACCCAGGAAGTTAATCTCTGGTCAATAAAGCTGGATAAAAAAGCTCTATCGTTTGCCGCCACCAAAAAATTAAACACCCTAATGAACCTCTGGTTGAAATCACCGGAAGATTTAGCTGTTTTAGAAAGAATCAGGTTGTCTTTAGACATTTTCAACGCTGATCTGCTACAGCTTGATCTGGATCTATGGCAAGCTCAAAACATTTACTTTGCCCTTTATAAAAAGATTTACCAACAAAAAGAACAACAAGCCAAACAGGGTAATCAAACGGCAAACCAGTGGCTCAAATACTTTTCAGAAATCGGCGCTTTGATCAGGGTTAGGTTGAGTTAGATAAAAACCCTCGCCGACTTTTAATGAGTCATAGGAAACAACAGAAAGAGTAGTAGATAGATGAAACATAAAGTCGCCCTGTTAATCCTATTGTTTGTCCTGTTACTACTTAACACTACAGCCGGCGCCACTATTTACAAACTCAATCATCCTAAACAAGTGGCTTTAACCTTTGATGACGGTCCTTACCCTGTTTTTACAGAAAAAGTTCTGGATATTTTGAAAGCGGAAAACGTTAAGGCGACTTTTTTTGTGGTGGGCAAGAGGATTGAAGAAAATCCGCAAATATTAGCACGCATTAGCCAGGAAGGTCATCAAATCGGCAATCACACTTACAACCACACCAAAATCACCTGGATAAACGAGCAAAAGCTTCTACTTGAGCTCACCAAAACTAATGCTCTGATCAAAGAATTAACCGGCCAAGAGTGCTATTTATTCCGCCCTCCGTATGGGACGATAAACAAAGCCAAAATTAAAACCCTTGAGAAAGCTGGCTATAAGATTATTCTCTGGTCGGTTAATGCCGACGATTATTATCATCTAAAAACCGGCATAAGAAAATCTAATTCAATCATTAAACGGATTATCTCTAAGACTAAGGGAGATGACATTATCTTGATGCACGATAAGAGCAAAGAAACAGTGGCCGCGTTGCCCAGAATTATTACCCGGCTAAAAAAACAGGGTTATAAATTTGTTGTCCTAAATTAGTCTTTTCTACTATTCTGCGAAATATTTACTTCAGTGAAATTATTGGCCTTATCTGCCGATAAAAATATATGATCAACCCTGTTCGTTTATCAATTAGAGAGATTATTAGAAAACACTCGGTGTTTTTAATTGATAATTTTGGGGTGTTAAAAACTGCCAGTGGCCTAATTGCTGGCACAGCTGAAACAATTAGAGAAATAAAGGCTCAAGGCAAAAGGGCCATTATTCTTTCTAACACAGCGTCTGAACCACCTGAAGATATTCAAAGATCACTAAAACAACGCCAGGTAGATTTAGAGCTAGAAAACATAATTACTTCTGGCATGGTCTTAAAACCGCATTTCCAAGCAAACGACCTAGTAGGAGCCAACATCTTTAATGTTGGGAATCAAGGCGGAGCCGATTATATTACCCAAGCCGGCGGAGTTGTGTTGGCTCATCAGCGGGTTTTAGACACTCCACAACTAGTTAAAGCTGTTGTTATAACACGCCAGGAATTAGAACATGGAGCTGACAACCTAATCCCCACAGCTCTAATTAATGCGGCAATTAATATTCTAAGATACCGCCCAGAAGTTCAAGGAATTATTGCTAATCCTGATTTAACTGCGCCTGTAAAGGAAACTGAAGTTAGGATGGCTGCAGGAGCTTTAGGCTTTATTATTGAAGCTTGCTCTGGCCGGCTTTTAGCTAGACTAGGCAAACCTTATCTACCAATTTATGAATTAGCTTTTTCTTTAGTTCCAGATGTACCCAAAGAACAAATTCTAATGATTGATGATTCACTAGAATATGGTATCAGAGGCGCCAGAAATGCCGGAATTAAAAGCTTGCTCGTTATGACTGGCAACACCAGAACAGAAGAGCAAATCAGACAATCACCTGACCAGCCTGATTTTGTGGCTGATTCGTTTAGTTTGGCTGCGTAAGAACTAGTTAAGACCATGACAAAAGTTATACCGATAACAACAATCAAGATCCCTGAAATAAGGCACGGTAAAGCTACCAGAGTAGCTCAAGATTATCCAGTTTATCTGGCTAATCCAGAAGCTAAAGGTTATCGTTTAAGCGCAGCTGTCCTGCAAGTTGAAGAGACCCCTCTATCCATGGTTTGCCAGGACAGGAATATGGCTAATATAGAACACGCTCAAAAACTAGTTAAAGCTTTAAAATATTTCTGCACCTCACGAGGATTACCGCTTAACTTGGCTTACCTAAGTGAACTTTCCAGTGTAGGCAACTAATTTGAACGTGAAGCCTATCCTAGTGATGTTATTGAGAATCCCTATAGCGGCCCATCATTTCAAACTGTTGTTCAAGAAGCCCAAATCGCAGTTGCTTATGGAATCGTTCAAAATAATGATCGGGACAGCTTGCCAATCAGTACTTATGTTCTCTTCTTTCCCACAGATATTGCTAATCAAGATTCTGGGCTAAAGGTTATTGCGCGACACCAGGGAGACAATGTAAGTCATCAAGAATCAAGGGAACGAATATTTGAATTAAACGGTTTAACTATCGGCACTATCATCTGCAGTGAATCCTTTCACCGGAATCTACTCTCTACGATAATAAAAGAAAGGCCCGATTTAATCTTACAACCTTGTTTTGCCGAGGGAGTTTGGGCTTATTTTCAAAGTATTTTGATTTTGAGTGAAATTTCCTGGGAGGGCTGTCGATAATGGTTTAGGAGCGCGAAGCCGCCTCACCTTGCCTGCCGGCAGGCAGGGGCGGTTGAGCCTATGTTCAGATAGGACCAAAGGCCGCATAATGAAACACGATACCCAAGGAGGTAAAGGCCAATGTCTTCTGTTGGACGAGTTAGCCATCTGCGTCTAGTCTGGAGTGCTAAAACACCCCTTCAGGAAAAGTTTGAGCCAAAACTTCTTACCACCAAACAACTAGTTGATCATTTTCTCAAAAACCATCACCCCAGTGAATCAAACAAAAAACTCCCGCTTATTTGGAAAAAGTCAGCCCAAGTAGAAAACACCTATGAACTGGGTTGTGAATTTTATGGCCAATGGGTCGTCTTTGAAGGCCCAACGGTTAAATCAAAAGATTTTGTTGGTCATTTAATTGAACCCCAATACTATCAACCAATCCTAGCAGTAGCCCAAAAAGCCTTGGAAAACACCTTTGGTACCACTGAAGAAGCAACCACAACTGACTGGATGCCAATGGCTGGACAGTCCAGACACAAAAAACAATTTACTGGCCCAGTCTACGGTCATTTTGAAGATTATGAGCAAGGCAGTATTACCGTTATAACGCCCAGAGGATTTACCCTTTCTATTAAAGGCATCAATATTCTTGAAGCCGCGATCTATTTGCCCACTTACTACCGACAACTTGAAGAGATGCTAATAAGGGGAGAAATCAAAGAAGGTATTTCTGAAGCAGAAATCCAAGTAGAGGGGGAGTATCAACCTTATGCGGTTGCTGCCAGCCCAATTCATATGGGTTTTAAAGCTCCCAATCCTGTAAGATTAGAACCAGGCGCTGTTGGACAAGTAGTTAAAGACGGAATTAACTCGGCCCTAGCCCGCAAAACACCCCTCTAACCGTTTGTTTAAATCTTGAACAATCCCACCTACTTACAAAAAAACCTAAAATACTTAGCATAAGGATTTTTGGTCTTGTTTTTAATCCCTGCCTTAGCCCAGATATCACTACTTTCCATACATAGATAAACATAAACATCGCCAGACCGGGCACGAATAAAACCATGCATTTTCTGAAAGATATCCAGACGAACAGGCTTGAAATAACGCAGCTTTCCATCTTCGGCCACATCCAACTCTCCTAAAGTGATTTTGGATTGGGGATGACGCTCTTCAATAATATCTTTCAGCTCTGGTTGATAACGCAAGGCCCCCAGGCTAATCCAGGCAATTTTGTCAGCAGGAATAGCCGCAAATATTTTCTTGACCACTTGCTGATAATCCTTTTCCCACCCAGCATAATGAATAATCGGATCAAAGTGGAAAGCAACCGGATAACCAGCAGCCACACACTTTTTAGCTGCCTGCAAACGCTTGGCTAAACTGACAGCCCCAAACTCTTCCCTTTCAATCAACTTCTCTGGATTAACTGACCAAGCGAAAACAGTCTGGCCATTATGTTTCAAATCAAGCAAATGCTCAACTTCCGCACTCTTGGTTTTTAATTCCAGCAGGTGATCTTTTTGCTGGGCAAAAAAACCTATCAACGGCTGCGAAAAACCCAACACTTTGTCCAAAGCCAAACTATCGGAAAACTCCCCGGTGCCAACTCGATAATGCTCGCCATGATGTAGCTTAAAAAAATCATCTAAGGCATCTAAGATATCAGCAGCATTGGCATAGACAGTTAAAATGTTATTATTAATATAGGTCTGCAAGTAGCAATAAGTACAATCGTAAGGACAATTGACAATATTATTTATCACCAGATAATTACAGCAAATATGCTTGCGCGTCCCAGGACAGCGATCCAACCACTCCCCCTTTTGTTCTGCCAAAACCAGAGTTCTTTTTCCCCGACCAATAGAATAATGAGCCTTGATTAATTGGTGGGCAGCGTCAATATACTCAAGAGGAAGATCTTTATAATGCTTAAGAACATTTTGGGTTATCAACTCTTTTTTAACCGACTTCTCAACATAAATTTTTTCAAAACCAGCTGTTGTTTGAGTCTTAGGAGTATCGGTCGCAGACAACAAGAGTTTAGATTTCTCTTTAGATTTAGCTGCCCCGTAAGAATATGGGTAGCGCAGCTCCCGTAGAATCTCCCTTAGCAAATCCTTTTGTCTAGCTGGCGGCAACTTAGTTTTCTTCTGCAGGTAGCTTATTAAGTGATGCTGCAAAACCTGAGAGACAGTCAAAACATCCCTTTTCGCCACATCAAAAACATAACCGAGAAATTCGCGGGCGTAGTTAATATTTAAACCAAAATCAGTCAGAAATTTAAGGGTGGCTGTTTGATCGTCTTTGGGTAAAGCCAAAATCTTATCCGCTGTCTTGCGCAGGAGTTTTTTATCTTCAACCAGTTGCCTGATGATGTTTTTCATTTGATGGCATTTATTATATACGCTATTGAGCTCTGAATCAGCAACTTTTCCTCAACGGTTTTACTTAAATAAAAAGGCTTACTAAAAGGCAAATCGGTCGCCACAAAACAGGCCACAGCAGATAGATTAGCTTTTTTGGCCTCACGAAAGAACGGCCGACTCTCAAAATCAATCCCCACTACGCCCTTTTTTCTCAATTCTGCCAGTTTCCGTTGAGTCTCATCGTGCATAGACTTAACAGAGAAAAAGTCTTTGGCACGACTAGAAATAAAGACATCCCCAATTTGGGCTTCCTTCTGCAGAGCCGCCACCGCCCCAACAAAAAAAACTTCTCGGCATTTTGTTTGTGGCAACAACGCCACTAAATCGGCCACTGCCGCTTGAGTCATCGGGGTTTTAATAAAAGTTAAATCATTAAAATTAACAACTAGATAGCTTAATATTGATTTGTAAGACTGACCCTTTCTACCAATCAGTTTCTCAAACTGCTGAGGATAAATAATTGGGGAAATGATGACCTTAGACCTAATACTATTAGGCTCCACACCGAAAAATGCTTTGAAATACTTCTCTTTACTCATTGTCTTCCTCTATGTCTCAAGAATAAAGTAATGGGTAATGCGTAATATGAATATTCATTTTACACATTACTTCATTCCCATTACACATTATACTTTCTTCGCTTTCCACTTACCCATCTGAAACCAAATTGCGGTCATTGTCCCTTGCAGAAGATAAGCCACTAAAATAGCTACCCAAACCCCATCCAAATTTAAACTGGTAAAACGGGAAAGATAAAAGGCTAAAGGAATCTGCACTAGCCAGAGGGCAACAAAGGTTATAATTAACGGAACAATGGTATCCCCTGCACCAGATAAAGAACGACTCAAAACAATTCCCAGGGCAACAAAAACATAGCCCCAGGCACTAATCCGTAAATAATTAGTTCCAATCTCAACAACCTGTGCATCGTTATTAAAAAAGGCAATCACTGACGGCGCAAATATTAAGAACAAAACAGTCATTGCCCCCATAAAAACCGCATAGTAACCAGTTGCCAGCCAGGCAGAAGCCATTGCCCGTTCAGGTTTTTTTGCGCCCAGATTTTGACCAACCAAAGTTGCAGCAGCCATACCAAGGGCAAAACCAGGCATCAAGGCTAACATATTAAATCGAATACAGACCCCGAAGGCTGCAACAGCCTGGGTACCAAAGCCGGCCACAACCACAATCAAGGCCAGGTTTAAAAACCCCCGCAAGATCATTTGGGCCGAAGCCGGAACCCCAATTCTTAATATTTGAAAAATAATCAGGAAATTAACCCGTAAATATTGCAGTCTGACATGAACACGTGATCTCCCTCTCAAGAGAACCTCTAAAGCAATTATCGAGCCAATGCCTTCGGCTAAAACACTGGCCAGCGCAGCTCCATCAACGCCTAAGCGGGGAAAAGGCCCAATTCCAAAAATCAATAATGGGTCGAGAATAATATTTGCCACTGTCATTATAATCGCAATAATCATCGGGGTAGCTGCATCCCCTGCACCATTTAAGATGGCAGTAATAAAAAAGATATAAAATATAACGTTAACCCCAACAAAAAGAATTCTCATATAACCGAGCCCCAAGGTTAAGACCTCTGCATCCGCTCCTAAGAGTTTAAGCAAGAATGGGGCACTAAAGTAACCGATCAAAGCCAGTATTATTGAGCTAAAAAAACCTAAAATCAAAGACTGCATGGCAGCATTATCTGCCTTAGCTTGATCGTTTTCACCGATGGCTCTTGCCACCATGGCAGTGGTACCAATACCAACCCCAATCATAATAAACATGACTATCATTAAAAGGGAACCGCTCATTGCCACTGCCGCAATAGCCGCTGCCCCTAAGCGACCCACCCAAAACATATCAACCAGGTTTAAGCCTGCCTGCAACATGTTGCTAATGATCATAGGAATAGCCAGGATCCAGATATTTTTGGAGATTGAACCTGTGGTTAGATCTCGTTCTTTTTGGAATTTATGTAAAAGTCGTCTAATCATTTCTCTAATAATAGCATAAGTTATTAGTTTGGGGCTAATCCAAAATATAATGAAATTTCTCTTCTTTTGTGCGGAAGAAGACTTAGGAGCAAGGTAAGATGTTAACAGCTGCAACTCAACCACCAAAAGTACCTAAAAACTATATTAAGGTTTATGGTGGCCCTGAAAAAGTCCCTAAATTAGTGCTAGATAGACTAGGAACAAAAACAAACGACGACTTAGCTAAACAACATCTTAGGGCTTTAGATAGTCTGGCAACAATTGAGGCTTTCCACTGGTACAGAGGCATCAGTAATCACCCCCACGAATATGTTCCGGCATTTACACTTTATAAAGTTTTTCTAACTCCTACTGAAATTATCAACATAGCAGCGATTTTACCTACCAAACTAAGAGAAAATCTAACAACCTCCCATGTAGGCATGCAATATGCTCCCTTTACTTCGGTTCAGAAAGTGGTTGATTTTATTGCTTTCGTCAACAAAACTTTTGATTTTCCGGTTGATCAACAATTTAGGCTCCCCACCGATAGAGAATTAGATTTACATCATCACAATGTGGCACTTGCTGAAAATGCTGGAGAATATTATGGATTTCAGTCAGCAACTGGTAGAAGCCTAACCTTTTATGAGTTAAGCAGAACTGGAGAAGAATACTATGGTCACCAAGTCACTCAAGAGCCGCAGGGGCATCTTATCCTTGGCGTTTCAAAGATAGCAGCCGAGGCTGAATCAGCTTTTCTCTTTTCTCTAGTCAGAGCCGCCCAATTAGCCGCCTAGCTCCCCTTTTCCCATCTAGCTTTGAGCCCGGGATTATCAATCCAGGATAGCAGATAGTTAACATATTCTTCACCTGTTACCCCAGTATCACGCCCGGTAATTGAGATCTTTTTTTCATACTGTCCGCAAACTTCTAAGGCCATCTCTACTTTTTCGCCGCGTTCAGCATAACCAATGTGGCGGAGTAACATGGCAGCAGCTCGAATCATCGAACAAGGATCAGCATATTTTGCTCGACCCTCTTTGACCATACGAGGAGCACTACCGTGAATAGCTTCAAACATTGACCAACGTGTGCCAATATTGGCACTCCCAGCAGTCCCCACCCCACCCTGAAGTTGTGCTGCTTCGTCGGTTAAGATATCACCGTAAAGATTTGGCATCACCATCACTTTAAACTCGCTGCGTCTGGCTGGATCAAGCAATTTCGCCGTCATAATATCAATGTACCATTCATCCACCTTAATTCCAGGATATTCTTTGGCCAGACGGAAAAAAACCTTGGAAAAACGGCCATCAGTCGTTTTAACTACATTTGATTTGGTTATAACGGTAACTTTATCAACCTTATTCTTCTTGGCATATTCAAAAGCCATGCGGATAATACGTTCAGCCCCTTGCTCGGTGATAACTTTAAAGTCTATGCTGATATCAGGAGAAGCATCAATCCCCCTGGAACCTAAAACATAAGCCCCTTCTGTGTTCTCACGGAAAAAGACCCAGTCAATGTCATCTTTAGGTATCCGCACAGGTCTGACATTGGCAAATAGATCTAAATAGCGGCGCATAGCCACGTTAGCACTCTCAATATTCGGCCACTGATCGCCAGCTTGTGGAGTAGTGGTTGGTCCTTTGAGGATCACATGACAGGCTTTCAGCTCTTCTAGCACATCATCAGGAATGGCTTTTTTATGTTTCGCCCTATTTTCAATAGTTAAACCGGCAATGTCTTTAAATTTAACCTTATCAGCAGCAACTTCGTCCTTTAACATGTGGCGAAGAACTGTTTCTGCATGTTTGGAAATCACTTCGCCAATACCATCACCGAAACAAACCCCAATAATAATTGGTTTTAGCTTCGAGAAATCTGTTTCCTGTTCCCCTCTTTTCATTATCTCAACTCGTTTGAGTTGCTCCTCAACAATTTTGCCGAAATGTTCCTTGGCTCTTTCCACTAATTCTTTTGACATCTCTTATTTCCCCTCTACTTTCTCTGCAGCCTCGACAGTCTGCATAATTAATGTGGCAATTGTCATCGGTCCAACTCCGCCTGGTACAGGAGTGTAGGCAGAACATTTATCAATCACTGCCTTTAACTCAATATCACCAATTCCACCAGGATGATAGCCAGCATCAATCACAACTGCCCCAACTTTAATCCAGTCACCCTTGATAAACTCCGGTCGACCAACAGCGCCAACTACAATATCCCCTTCTTTAACAACCTCTGCTAAGTTTTCGGTGCGAGAATGGCAGACAGTAACAGTGGCATGGCGGTTCATTAACATTAAAGCCATCGGTTTCCCTAAAATAGGACTGCGGCCAACAATTACAGCTCGTTTGCCTTTAATGGGAATCTTATAATGGTCTAGCAACTTCATAATTCCTGCTGGAGTAGCAGAACCATAAGCAAATTCACCCATCGCCATACGGCCAAAGCCATGTGTAGTGACTCCATCAACATCTTTGGCCAGGCTAATGCGATCAAAACAGGCTCTTTCATCAATCTGTTTGGGAACCGGATGTTGGAGTAAGATTCCGTGGACGTTAGAATTGTTATTGAGCTTATCAATCTCGGCTAAAAGTTGTTCTGTGGTTGTTGACTCAGGCAAGATAACTTTTTGAGACTCCATACCCACTCGCTGGCAAGCATTACCCTTCATTTTTACATAAGTGGCCGAAGCAGGATCGTCCCCTACTAATATGGTAGCGAGAATTGGTTTGTTCTTGAGCTTTTTAACCCTTTCTGCTAGTTCAATTTCAATCTGTTTTGCTAAGGCTTTACCATCTAAAACTATTGCTGTCATAATAAAAACTCCCCTCTTTGCTATTTTACCATAAAAGAACTTACTAAAAAAATTTTCTAGATTGGAGGAAAACTAAGCAGACAGCTGCTGATCAATCGCCTTAGCTGCCACCTTACCGTCACCCATAGCAGAAATAACCGTAGCAGCGCCGCGAACAATGTCACCACCAGCATAAACGCCAGGGATAGAAGCTAAACCTTGTTCGTTAACGATCACCCCACCCCATTTTTCAACTTTTAGATCTGGGGTACGCTGTGGCACCAGCGGATTAGGAGAGTTGCCAATTGCGACAACAACTGTATCAACCGAAACCCGAAACTCGGAACCCGCAACTGGAACCGGTCGACATCGACCAGAAGAATCAGGTTCTCCCAATTCCATTTGCAAACACTCAGCAAACTCAACCCAACCATCAGCATTAGCATGATATTTAACCGGCAAGATTAAGGTTTTAAAGATAATCCCCTCTTCATGAGCCCGATGAACCTCTTCCAACCTGGCCGGCATCTCTTTTTCGGTTCTGCGATAGATAATATAGACTTCTTCTGCTCCAAGTCGGAGAGAAACCCGAGCTGCATCCATAGCAACGTTCCCTCCGCCAACCACAGCAACACGTTTGCCGATTTTAATTGGCGTTAAATTTGCCGGAAAATTCCAGGCCTTCATCATATTAATGCGGAAAAGATATTCGTTGGCAGAGTAAACACCATCAAGGTTCTCTCCTGGTACCTTCATGAATTTTGGCAGTCCTGCACCAGAACCAATAAAAACCGCTTGATAGTCTTTGAGCAACTCTTTAATCGTGTAAACGTTACCAATCAACATATCGACTTTTACTTCAACACCAAGGCTCTTGATATATTCAACTTCTAAGTTAACAATGGCCTTAGGTAAACGAAATTCCGGGATCCCGTAGGTTAAAACCCCGCCAGTCACATGAAGCGATTCAAAAACTGTCACCTGATAACCCTTACGCGCTAAATCACCTGCACAAGTTAAGCCAGCTGGCCCACTTCCTATTACTGCAATTTTTTGATCTTTGGATTTGGAGCTTGGAGTTTGTTTTGAGCTTTGATCTTTAATCTTTGATCTTTCGTAGTCCGCAACGAAACGCTCAAGATTCCCAATCGCCACAGCCTCCCCCTTAATCCCAAGAATACATTGTTTTTCACATTGGTCTTCTTGCGGACAAACCCGCCCACACACAGCCGGCAAAGCATTGGTTTCTTTAATCTTTTGGACCGCAGATTCAAAATCGCCTTGAGCCACAAATTTAATAAAACCAGGAATATCAATCTCTACAGGACAACCAGACACGCAAAGAGGTTTTTTACATTGGATACAGCGCTTAGCTTCGGCAATTGCCTGTTCAGGAGTAAATCCCAAAGGAACTTCTTTAAAGTCTTTAATCCGCTCCTGGGCAGAGCGATTCTGCATGTGTTGTCTTATCTTTTTTTCAGCCATAATCAAACACTTTTCAGGAACTTCACCACATCATCATGATTGCCCACAATAACAAAAGTGATAACATCATTTTCAAAGCTAAAAACAATTCTCTGCTTTAAACTGGAACGAATTTCCCATAGTTTTTGGGCCAATCTTTTAAAGCCAAGGCCTTCGGGCCTGTAACCCGCCTCGAAGACGCTTTTTAGGGCTTCTATAGCTTCAACAACTTGTTTTTGCTGAATACCTTCCAGCCTTTTGAAATGCCGCTGAAAAGAAGACTTGAAATAGTATTTCAATGCATTAAGCCTTCAAGATATTTTTTGGCATTTTCCCAGTTATTAAATTTTTTACCGCTTTTTTTTTGGGCCAGGACCTCTAATTTGCTAATTTCTTCTGATGTAAATTCCTTTTCTTGACTGGAGCCACCCCATAACCATTTGATAAAATCCAAAGCTTCGACCTGTTTTAGACGGGGAAGTTTGCTGACATAAAACACAATTTCTTTTTGGATATCCTTTTGCAAAGCCTTCATTTTATTTCACCTCTCTTGTGGTTTATTTTAGCATACCCTAGCCTGCCAGGCCAAGATATACATTAAAAAATACATTAAAAAGGTAACTATTCAGGTGCCACCCCACACTAAAGTGTGGTAAATAGACGAGAAAAGAACTATTATGAAATAACGTTTCCCAGGCTTTAGTCTGGGGTTCTCGTCAATAACTAATAAAGACCTAAATAGTTACCTTTTTTTTTAATTTAGAAAAAAATAACTTGAGGCTTATTTTAGTAAGCGGCACACATGATCAAAAGCTTTTTTCTCAACATCTTTATACGGCTTCAAACGCGCCACAAGATCAGCAAAATCAACCTGATGGCCGTCAAATTCTGGCCCTTCAACACAAGCAAACTTGGTTTGGCCGCCAACAGAGACACGACAAACGCCGCACATGCCAGTTGCGTCAAGCATGATTGGGTTTAAAGAGACCATGGTTTTAATACCATGAGGTTTGGTGACATCACAACAGACTCGCATCATGGGAACCGGACCAACAGCAATGACCAAATCAATTTTCTCCCCGGTAGCAATCATATCTTTAAGTTCATCAGAGACAAAACCCTTACGCCCACAGGCGCCATTGTCTGTGGTAACTTTTAACTCGGAACTCGCAATCCGCAACTCTTCCTGATAAACCAACATTTCCTTACAACGAGCGCCGATAATTGTCACAACCTTGTTGCCAGCCTCCTTTAAACCTTTAACCACCGGATAAATCTCGGCAATCCCTACCCCACCGCCAATAACCACAACTGTACCAAACTTTTCGATATGAGAAGGGACGCCAAGTGGCCCAAGTAGATGAGCGATTTCCCCACCAGCTGGAATAGAATCTAAAAGCTTGGTGGTAGCACCAACGATTTGGAAAATAATCGAGATGGTTCCCTTTTCCAAATCTTTATCGGCAATGGTTAAAGGGATTCGTTCCGCATTTTCAGTCGGGATAATAACAATAAATTGGCCAGGCTTAGCCGCTTTAGCAATATGAGGAGCAGCCACGATAATGCGGGAAATATTTTCCGCCAGTCTTTCTTTTTTTAATATCTTTACCATAATTACTTTCGGAAACCGCGACATCCGCCTTGCCGAGCAGGCGAGGCAAGTTCAGTCGCAGGTTTCATCTATTACTAAATAGATTATAACCTTTTTTTTAGAACAACGAAAAACTACAGTTTTATCGCGCTCCGCCAGGTCTGACTCAACTGCTCAACAGGTAGATTAATTAAATTAGCAATTTCTAGATTGTCACCACCAACCACTCCAAGCTCATTGCAAACTAAATTGTTTTCAATGGCTAATTCTTCAATCTTGCAAAGATTTTCTTTCTTACAAGTAACAATAATTCTTGATTGTGATTCCCCAAACAGCGCCGCATCAGCCCTAATGCCTGGCACCAAAGTAATTTTAGCCCCAATCATATTGTTTTGATCAGACATACAACATTCTGCCAAAGCTACGGCCAAGCCCCCCTCCGAACAATCATGAGCAGCATTAATGTAACCCAAACCAATTGCCTCATAAACTACTTTTTGGACAGCTTTTTCTACTTTTAGGCCTAGAGCAGGCGCCTCACCAGCAACCTGGCCATGAATAACTTTTAAATACTCACTGCCACCCAACTCTTCTTTGCTTTCACCCAATAAAAAAATAATATCTCCCTCATCCTTAAAATACTGGGTGCAGTGCTTGTTAACGTCATTAAGAATACCAATCATGCCAATACTTGGGGTAGGATTAATTGGTCCCTTAGGACTTTCGTTATAAAAAGAGACATTACCCGATACAACCGGCAAATAAAGCTCTCTGCAAGCATCAACAATCCCCATAACACAATTCTTAAAATACCAAAAACGATCCGGTTTTTCTGGGTTGCCAAAATTCAAACAATCTGTCACAGCAGCAGGATCAGCACCTGAGCAAACTAGGTTCCGAGCTGCCTCTGCAACAGCAATTTGAGCCCCACGATAAGGATTCAAATAACAATAACGACTGTTACAATCTGTAGTTGCTGCCAAACCTTTGGTTGTCCCCTTTAAACGCAACACAGCCGCATCAGAACCAGGTAGAACAACAGTATTGGTCTGAACCATATGATCATATTGTTCATAAACCCAGGCTTTGTTGGCCAAAGAAGGACTGGCTAAAAGGCTAAGCAGAACCTCGTTGTAATTAGTCGGCAGCGGTATCGTTGCCAGGTCTAGTTTATTTACCTCATCCAAGTAGGCTGGTTTTTCAGCCGGCATATCATAAACAGGCCCCTTAGCCAAAGCTTCCGTCTTAATATCGGCAACAACTTTGCCCTGATATTTTACCCGCAAGTTTTTATCATCAGTTACATAGCCAATTACCACACCATGTAAATCCCATTTAGCAAAAATATCTTCAATCTCTTTTTCATGACCGGCTTTAACACAAACCAGCATGCGCTCTTGCGACTCTGACATCATGATCTCGTAGGCTTCCATCCCCTGTTCTCGTAAAGGAACATCATCAAGATTTATCTCCATGCCTACCCCACCGGCATCAGCCATTTCAGCAGAAGAACACGTTAACCCAGCTGCGCCCATGTCTTTAATCCCTAAAACATGACCAGTGGCTAACATTTCCAAAGTAGCTTCAATTAAACATTTTTCTGTAAAGGGATCTCCGATTTGTACTGTCGGTCTTTTTTCTTCCCCTTCAGAGAATTCATGAGAAGCTAAAACCGAACAGCCGCCAATACCATCACGACCTGTGCTGGAGCCAACGTACATTATAGGATTACCAACACCAACAGCTTTGGCTCGAGCCAGCTGGTCCTTATGACAAACACCAATACTCATGGCGTTAACCAAACAATTGCCGGAATATGATTCATCAAAATAAATTTCTCCACCGACAGTCGGAACTCCCAAGCAGTTGCCATAAAATTGAATCCCATCAACGACCCCTCGGAGTAAAAACTTATTATACGGCTCAGTTAAAGGACCAAAACGGAGAGAATTTAGAGAAGCAATCGGTTTTGCTCCAGCAGTAAAAATATCACGAATAATACCGCCTACCCCGGTAGCCGCACCCTGTTTAGGTTCAACTTGAGAAGGATGGTTATGGCTTTCCATTTTAAAGACGATCGCCAAGTCATCAACGATAATCCCGCCAGAATCCTCGCCAACTAAAGAGGGATACTTACCTTCTTGGGGAAATAGTTTTAACCATTTACGTGAACGGGGATAACCACAATGCTCAGACCACTCAACCGAAAACATGGCCAGCTCAGTTGGACTGGGCTCGCGATCCATGATCGTTTCTATCTTTTGATATTCCTGGTCTGTTAGACCTAGCTCTTTATAGACTTCTGGTTTAACCATTTAACAATTGACTCCCATATAATTCGCCCATCACTGCCGCCCAACGCATCTTCGCTACATCTTTCTGGGTGCGGCATCATGCCTAAAATATTACGATTTTTATTGACAATCCCAGCAATATCAGCAACAGCTCCATTAGGATTATTGGTATAAGTAAAAACAATCTGATTATTCTTTTTAAGCTCTGCCAAGCCCTGATCATCAATATAGTAATTGCCCTCATTATGAGCAATCGGGATTGAAACAACTTGCCCTTTTTTGTATTGAGAAGAAAAAGGAGTCTCAGTTGTTTCAACTTTTAAATCAACAAACTTACATATAAAGTGGAGATCTTTGTTTCTCAGCATTGCTCCAGGAAGAAGACCTGCCTCTAAGAGAACCTGAAAACCATTGCAAATACCTATCACTAAACCGCCCTTGTTAGCAAAACCAATAACTGCTTCCATAATTGGAGAGAACCTGGCAATGGCCCCACATCTTAAAGAATCTCCATAACTAAATCCACCGGGGATAATCAGACAATCATAATCATCCAACTTAGTGGTTTTATGCCAGATAAATTCTACGGGTTGTTTGAGAACTTTATCAACCACGTGAAAACAGTCTTGGTCACAATTAGATCCGGGGAAAACAACAACCCCAAACTTCATTAGAGTTGTTCTACCTTGAAGGAAAAATCTTCAATAATCTGATTGGCGAGGAGTTTTTCGCACATTTGTTTAACTTCGTCCTGAGCCTGTGCCTGATCCTGGGCCTCTAGACGAATCCGTACCAACTTACCCATTCTCACCTCATTAAGCCCCTTAAAATCTAACGATTCTAGGGCATGCTTGATAGTTAAGCCTTGGGGATCGGCAACAGTCTTTTTGAGTGAGATTTTTATTTCCGCTTCAAACATTAAACCTTACACCTTTAACCTTAAACATTTAACAATTTGATTATATCACAAATCAATCTGCGCTGGAAACCTGCGCTTTTTTGAGCAATTTACGGGCCTCAGCATGTTTTGGGTTCAGCTCTAAAATTTTCTCAAACTGCTGAGCTGCTTTTTTGCTCTCCCCCCGAGAAAGATACAATTTACCCAGTTTTATCCGCGGCAAAAAGTTATGCGGCACCAGCCAATAAGCTCGCAGGTAATCTTTCTCCGCCAGATCAAGCTTGCCTAAATCCTCATAAGCCTCACCACGACAAACATAGGCGTCAAACTCACCGGGAAAGAAACGGATGGCATTATTACAATGAATAATTGCCTGCTGGTAATCTTTCCGGCGCAAAGCAATTCTGGCTAAGCCAAGATGAGCAGCAAGAAGAGAAGAATTAATTTCTAGAGATTTTCTGAATTTTTCCCTAGCCTCATCAAGTAAGCCTTGATCAAACAAGTATTGACCAAAAAAGAGCTGGGTATGTTCCAAATCATCAGAAACCTCTCCCATTTCCTCTCTAAGCTGTCTGCCTACTTTCTCTAGATCTCGACTAACATAGAGCATTTGATAATAATTAAACAAACAAATTCTGGCAGCTCTATCTTTAAATATCTTAGGGTCGCGCCAACCTCTAAATTCATAATCAGCCCAATAATCCTTACGTTTAACTTTTCTCTCCCCCTTTCGTACTAATTTAAAAAGCAAGCCTTGGGGCTCCAAACGAAGATCAGGAAAAAACTCCAGGTTCTGATATTTAGTAAAATAAACATCATATTGAGGGTTTAAAAAAAATCTGGCAGCAAGCCCTGCTTGAGTGATTTTATTAGCTGATCTACTTTCTAAAGAAGCCGGCAAAGCAACACAGCCGTACTCATCATATACCGAGACATCAGACCTAATCCCCTCAACGACCTTTAAATAAGTCACTGAAAAAAGCTCAAAATCTCCGCTGGGGATAAAAATAGCGTTAGGCTCCATAGTTTTTAAAATGTTCATGCCATAATCATAGGCAAAATAATATTGACTGCGGTCATTCTCACGATAATTAGACAAAAAAACAATCAGAGCTAAGGACAAGACCAATAAAACTTTAATAAGCCTTGATTTCATATATCGATTAGAGATCCACCCAAACCCTAAGCCAATAAAGAGCACAATTACAATAAAAGATGGCAAGCGAAAAACCTCTATATCAGAAACCCCATAATTAATAACGAATAAGATATTAAGTAAGGCTATCAAGAGCAAAAAAACTAAGATCTTGCTGCTTTTCTTTAAGGCAGCAATTAATCCGACCAAGGCAAAAGGCAATAAATAAACAGTAAATTGTTCTGATAAGCCCCTCAAATAGGCCAGAAAATTGTGCCAGAGTTCTTGCCAAGAAAAAGCAAAGAAAAAGGAATTGTATTGAGCCCCTTTGAGGTGGAACCATAGCCCCCCCCAACTAGAAATAGTTTGCCAGTTCATAACTGGCCGGGCCAAGATTCTCAAAGGCAAATAAAGATAAAAAGCCAGCCCCAAAATAAAGTAACCCAGCATAGCTAATAAGCGTCGCCAGTCAAAGATAATTCTGAGATTCGAGCTTAAAATAAGGTATAAGATAGCCGGGGACATCATCAATGTTGAACGATGATGAGTAAGGCTTAAGCCATAAACAAGGGCTAATAAGCACAAAAGCCTATCATCTTTCTTTTCCATCCAAGTAAATAGTATTAATATAATCGCCGCAGTAAAAAAGGCATTTAAGGTATAGACTTCGGCAATCACTGCCTGAGACCAAAAAGTATAGGAAAAAGCCAGCATTAAACCAGTACTTAATGACACAATCCTAGAGGATCTTAACAATCTCATAATAAAATAGAGCAGCACAGCTGTAGAGGCCGCAAAAAAAGCTGACATTAAGTTAACTCGATAGGCTATATCACCCAAGGGGATAAAAGCAAACAATTTGCCCAGCAAACAATAAAGCGGATAACCGGTGGGATGTGGGATACCTAAAGTATAAACAGCCGCAATCAGTTCTCCACTATCCCCCAAATAAACAGTGGGACACAAGGTCTTAAGGTAGGCCCCAAAGGCAAGCCCAAAAACAATAACAGCTAAGACTAGCTCGATTTTATTATGTTTTGTAAAAAAACCTTTAATCAATTAATTTTACCCGTCCTAAAAACGAAACACTATCCCGGTAGGATTTTATTACAACTATAGTTATACTATCATAACCTTTTTGCCAGACAAAAGGCGGCACTTCAACCAAAGAGCTTGTTGTCCCACGCTGATAATCAACCCCAGACTTTACATTCTGAGTTGCAATAAAATTATTGTCACGAAGATAAAAAATTACATAAGAATAGTTATCAGCCAAGGTCACCTGCATGGTTTTAGCATGAGAGAGGCACCCAAAATCAATTGGCATCAAACTTATCACCGAAAAAAGCTGTCCTTTATTACCATCTTGCCACCAGGCATTAGCAAGATAAGGTTGCTCAAGTAGATAGTTATTCTGACCTAAATTAAATCTTAAGATTTCTTTCATTCTTGCCAGACTAATCAGTTTTCCACGAGTAACCAAAGCAAGTTTGTCATAATAAAGCGCCAAGTTTTTATTTTTTATTTTATTCTTTTGCAATAGCAATGTTTCATAATAGCCGGCAGGAAAATGCCTCTCAAAGTGACCGATGCGCCAATTGGTGATAGGCAAATATGGTAACCTAACCAAAAAAGGACTGACTAGACCGATAAAATCTTCAACCCATGGACCAGGGCCCAAATAATAACCAGAATAACCAATACTGGTTGCTAAAAACAATCCAGGGGTAAGTTTTTCTTTACCAGCAGCAATTTCTTTCCATTTATTAGTCGCAGCAAGCTTCCAGCTCTTCTGGGCATTTAGATAGCCCAAAACATGGTTATACCAACCACGCTCATCAACCACTCCCTTATTCTCCATAATACTAAGATAATCAGAGTGACTACCGTAATTAGCCCCACTTAAAACAGGAGAGAGGGGAAAACTTAATCCCAAGATAATAGAAAACAAAAGAAACAAAATCATCCCTAATAAAGACAGACGCAAACGAGCAATTAATATCACCGCTAAGAAAAACGGCGCAGCCAGAAAACGGCCTGACATAAAATCACCACCAATATAAATCACATAAACTACATATAAGATTATTCCGGCAACAACAGGTCGAAAACTTCTATTCTCCTTAAAAAAAGAAACAATCCCTGCAATCACAATCATAGCGAGGGTTAAAGGATCCTTCTTTAAAGAATCCCATAAATAAAAAAGACCCTGCCTTATCAATTCCAGGCGAGGAATCCCAACATTTAACTTGGCATAAGCAGTATTAGGAAAGGGAAAACCATAATAAAAGAGTGAGAAACATTCCCAAAAGATAAAAGGGATAAAACCCAATAAAACCAAATAAAAAACCTTGGGTTTTCTAATCTGCCACATTGTATAAATAAGCACTGGCAAATAGAGCAAAAGGGTATCCATTCTGTTCAAGGTACCAAGGGCGGCAATAAAAGACAGTTGTAATAATTTCTTTTCGCTAAGCTGGACTTTAAAAAAGATCAACAGATAAATTGCCAAAATAAAATGGGTTAAAGGATTTTCTAAACCAGAGGTCGAATAGTCCATAAAAGCCTTAGAAAACATTAGCAGCATAACAGCTAAGATCGCCAACCCCTTATCTTTGGCCAGCTTAAAAGCTACCAAGCCAACAGCAATAGTTGAAAGAGTCATGGAAACAAAGAGAGTTGTATAGTAAGGCTCACGAGTAAAATAATAGCTGGCTGACAGTAAAAACAGCCATAAGGGGTGGGTATAGGTTTGAACCCTTTCAACAACATTATATCTTAAGCCATAACCATAAACGAAATTAGCTATTGTTTTGAAAGTAATGTAGGCATCATCACCAACCCAGGCATTTCTTAATAAAACCACCACAAAAGCACCCAGCAAAAAGAAAAGCAGCAGGTTTAAGATTCTTGATTTATTCATTAAGCCCTTTTTTCCGAAGAACAAGAATACGTCCTTCCCCCCATGGAATATAACGCTTATAAGCAAAGCGAATAACTTCTTTAAAACCATTTATCGGACCAAAGGAAACAATATAATCATCATTATAAACCCACCACCAACTCTTGTGCTCATAAACACGATAATAAGGATGATAGCCAAACCAACCATTAAACTCAAAACCACCGTCTATATCACAAGGTGAAATATGCTTCTCTTGAGTTAAATAACGCAAAGCCTGCCAACGAGTACGATTCCAAGAGAGATAATCGTGAGTTGCCACCAAAGAAAATAAACCATAGATTACTATTAAGCCCGCAGCAATAACTATTTTAATGGGTTTCAATTGAATAGAAGGTTCGCTATTAGTGATGACCATAAGCATAAGTAACAATGGCAACAAAAATATTAAATAGCGATCAAAAAAAACAACCGGACTAATTGGCAAAAAATAACCTAAACAAACCAAAAAAATAAAAACTTTCAACCAGTCTCGCTGCCATAATGCCCGTCGCAAAACATCAAGCAAGATTACACCACCAACCAACCCCATTAGTGTTAAAGCCAACCAAACTATTTTTGGTGCCACAAAGAAATGTGCCAGTTTAAGTATATAAGTGTCACGTAAAAGTAAAGGCCCAACACCAAAATCAAACAAAATGTTACCCAACAAGGGTAGCGGCCTTTTTAACCACAACAATAAGCAACTAGAAAGAACCACAAAACTAAAAAGAGAAGATTTATTACGAGGAAAAGGGAAAAGAATTAATAAAGGGAAAAAGAACATCCCTAGAGTGATCACTGACTTAACAGAAGTTTCAGCAAAGAGCAAGAGTAGATTACTAATCGGACGATGTAAAACCACCAACAAACTATCCGCTTTGACGGTATATAAAGCTGGTAACCCCAAGGTAACTTGCAACCAGAAATTATAGCTACAAAGCACCCCAACCGTTAAGAGAAAAGGCCACAGGGCAACCACAAAGTTTCTACTCTTGAAATTGTTTTTAACTGGATAGGTTAACGAAAAAGCCACAGGGATAACAATCCCAAGTTGACGAATAAGGGTTGCGGAACAAGCCAACAAGGTTGCCAAAGCAATCTCAAGTTTGTTGTCGCTTTTTAAAGCTCGCACGAAAAACAACAAAGACAACACCGCTAAGGCAAAAAATGGCACATCGGTCATAAAGGTGTTTGAGAGACTAAAATAAATTGGATTAGTTGCTACCAGTAAAGCTCCAAAAAAGGCCACCAAGTGCTTGGCCCTGACCTCCCGTAAAAGTCCATAAGTGGCCAAAACCCCAACCAAACCAAGTACTAAAGTGGAAAAACGCAAAGCTGTAAAAGAAAAACCAAAAGGCCAGCAAAATAACGCTCCCCACAACACCTGAAAAATTAAAGGCATACTCTGCCAGCCAGAAAATTGTAGTCTCCCCTCCTCCACTAAATGATAAACAGCCTGACCATAGGCCCAATCATCATTAAGAGGAAAATCACCAATCGGATTGACCCCAAAAGCCATAATCAACCAAACCGCAGCCAAGATTAAAATTAGTATTCTGGAAGTTTTCACTTAACCATTCCTTAGAACAAGATATGGCCCAAACTGCTGCACAAGCTTATAATTAGCTCTAATAAAATTATCCAGAACAAACACTCCACCACTAATTGAGCTCATGTTTGGTTCCCTATTTTCAACCCCAATAAATAAAACAATATACTTAACCGACTCTTTTTTCAAGGCCGCCACAATCTCCTTTTGCACAGGCAAAGTCGTTGCTGAACCAGGATGCAACTCATGATACTTGGTAGCACTCTCCCGCTCAGCAAGATAATAAAACATGATATCATTGGCTAAAATACGATCGTGTCGCAAATTGCCAACAAATATTTTTTCTCCTATTGGCACATGGCTATCAATAAATTGAATCGCCTTAGCCTGAAAAGGATCGACATGAAAAGATTGAGCTCTCCTAAGTTCATGTTGAGAAGTCTTATAAGTATCAAAAAAGTTACCCACCAAAGATATCTTGTCTAGTTGCAAAGGATAAAGCAATAAAATAACACTAAAAAGCAAAACAATGATTTTCCTTGAGCGATTTAATCGTCTCAACAAAGGAGCCAACAAACTCACCCCTAGAACTAAGGCAACAAAAAAATAAGGGAGCGAATGCAAATGGCCAGCCCTTATCCTTGCCTGATTAAAAAGCAGCAAACCGAACAAGGTTAAGCAGACTTGCCCACAAAAATAAGGATTGGTAAAACCCTGGCTGCGATTTTTTTTTAATATGTTCACAACTGACCAGCCATAGATCGGCAGAGGCAAGTATACAGGCAGGTTGACCAACAAAAAAAGTGAAAGACTTTTCTGTCCCTTAATAACTTGAGCAAAACTCAACCACAAATCAGGAAAAGGGAGCGAACGCACCCTAGGAAAAACAACAATTACAAAATAAAATAAATCACTAAATAAACCTGCTAATGCTCCAGTAAAACAACAATAACCCAACCAAGGCAACAAGACAACCAAGCAACCAACAACAAACTGCTTGAGATCGACTCTCTTTCCCTCAAAGAACAAACTTATAAGAATTACTAGCTCTACGAAAAAAAGATAAATTGCAAAGTCATGGCGAAACAAAAAAGTTAAGCCAACCAAAAGTCCGCAAAAAAACAACCCAGCAGGCTTGTTTCGATCAGAAATAAAATAATTAAAAAAACAATTGATACTTATCAAAGCCAACAATAAACCAGAAAACGCATTATACCCATAATAACCAAATAAGCCCAACCAAAAAGTAGTCAGGGTCGCCACCAAGGTCGCCAACCAAACCGAGCTGAGTTTTTTTGCCAATAAAAAAATTGCTGCCACAAGACCAGCCCGAATTAGACTGTCAAAGAGCCGGGCGACTAAAATAGAAGAACCAAAAATCTTAAATAAAAAGGCTAAAACATAAAATTGCCCCGGGCTATAAATTGTCCAAAAGTCTTTGTAAGGAATGTCTCCGTTTAAGACCCTCTGAGCTCCATAAACAATAATACCCTCATCATAGCGTCCCAGGGGTTTATTCATTATGGCAATAAAATAAAGCCAACACAGGAGCAAAACAAATAGAGAGAGTAGAAAGTTAATTGGCCAACGATTAAGCTTGGTAGCTTTGACGATAATAATAATATCCCCCTAAACACAAACCAAAAGCAGTCAAAAAACTAATCACCGTTCCAAGCTTAAAAGACAAGGGCTCATAGAGAAAAACAACCTGATGATTCCCTTTCTCAAGACTAATAGAGCGAAAATAATTCTGCTCTCTTCTAATTTCTACTTGTTCATTATCAACGACCGCTTTCCAGCCAGGATAAAATCGTTCACTTAAAAATAAGTCGCCAGCCTCTTGCACCTTAGCAGAGATAATTATTTCCCTAGGACGATACTTCTGCAAGGTTACTCTCCCAGAACCGCTAATCATCAAGGCCCGTGGTTTAACCGTTAAGTTTTCATACAGATAAACACTACGGCCATATTCACTATTTTGCCTCAGCAGCTTTAAAGATGGGGATTTTAAGGGCTTGGTCGACCCAACATATTTAACATTAAATAAAGATAATTTGTCGATATTATCTGCAATCACAGCTTCAGAAAAATAGCGCTCAAAATCGTTCCAATCCCCTTTGGGCGGGATTGAAGCATAGCCGGTAAAACAATTTAACCCATAAAGAATATGCCAATTATCAGTTAGGCTATCTTTGGCAAATCCCAAAGCATCCTGATAAGTCTTGCCACAAATCTCTCGATTTTGCATGCCTAACTCCGGGGTATACAAAAATCTAAATAGAGCCCTGTCCTGGTTTAAAATTTTTATATTGCCTTTTATTTCCCGATAAAAATCAAACTTAACCGGAACCATAATTGGATAACCATTAGCAAAAAGATCAAGTCCGACCAAAAGAACTATTAAGAAGGCCAAAACAGCTCGGGATATCTTTTGCCGATAGGCCATCACTAAAATAATTATCAGACCGAGCAAATATAGAGCCAGATTAAAAACACTGATTAAGTTAAACTCCAACACTTCAACTAATAGTCGAGCCAAGTAATCGGCTCCAGCCGGCAGCTTCCCTGCCAGTCCTCTTAAAATGAAGTTTTGCAACAAAGTCACAACAACAAAAGCCGAGAACAAAACCATTGTAAAAACAGCCACTCTCTTCAAGAAACTTACTGCTTCTTTGTTTTGGGCAGTAAACAGCACTAGTAATTGCTCAAAACCTAAACTAGATAAGACCACCAGTCCAAAAGTAGTTAGGAAAAGATATTTAGTCGGGTAACGAATAAAAGAAATGCCAGGAATAAGGTAGGCAAACTTAAAAAACGGCGTATAGCACCCAAAGGCTAAAAACAAAGAGACTAAAACCACACTAAAAAAGAACCAAGCCAGTTTTTTGCGCGTCTTAAACGCCAAGAAAACCAACAATAAAGTTATTCCCCCCAAATAGGGAGACAATAACCAGGCTTGTGTTGCTTGAGTAAAAAGAAAGGCTAAACTATTAGCGGAAGCAACTGGCAATTGTTGGCCAAAAAAGTAAGGCAAAAAGAAGTTGATTACCTCTCGTGGAGGAAAGGATTGACTAGTAACGAGAGCAAAAGCGGTCGAGCCAACTCTAGTTGAGAGTCTGGCCAATTCAACAAAAGGCAACAGCTGAACAGCAACTAAGCCAATGGCGATCAAGCCTGATAGGGCTAAAGCCCCAAGATTCTTAAAGAATTCCTTATAAGTAGAGGAAAATACTGCCAAATAGGCTGGCAGCAACAATCCTGTCCCATAGATTATTGTTGGCTCCCCACCCAAAAACTGGCTAGCTAACAATAAGGCTAAAATCACAATAAATTTATAACTTCGCTCCTGCCGCAAGCGGTCACAAAAAATGACTATCAGAGGTAACCAGATAACAGCAGAAAGAGAAGTATTCATATTAGAAACAGAGAGCAGATAACCAGAAAAAGTAAAAATTATGCCGCCGTAAAAGCTCGCCCAATAACTTAAGAGGAAATGCCTAAGCATTAGATACATAAAACAGGCTGCCAAGAAATAGTGCAAAATCGTATAATAATTAAAAGCTAAGTTAAACGGCAACAAATAATGGATCAGCGAAAGTGGGTAGAAAAACCCTATTTGCAGAGTTGCTATCAAGGGGTAGCCACAAAAGTTATACGGATTCCAGAGCGGAATTGTCCCTGCCCTAACTTGCTCAACCATGAGATACCTTAAAGGATAAAAGTAACGGGAAAGATCTTTAAACGCTAGAATTTCACGACCGGAAAGAAAACGCTGAAAAAAAAGCAGCAACAAACCCAGGTAAGCACAAAAAACCAATATATCTTGTTTGGAAATTTTCATTTAATGTTTAACTGACCCTCACAGCAAAAATATTATGGTGTAGGGATAAAAAAACTAATGGCTCCAATTGCTTGGAGCCATTAGCCTAAAATTATAATTTCTGAAATACTACATAGTTGAATAGAGAGTGTGATTAACAAAAACTTCCATGCTATTACTATTATAGTACCAACCACCAGTTGTTCCAGTCGGAGCAGTAAGACCTCCTACCGTAACAGCTCTTGAACTGTGGATCTTATCTTCTGGAATCTGGTTCTCAACAAACATACCAGCAGAAATTGTCGTCGGAATTCCGTTGTTAGTAGTCACGTTATTAGCAGCATTGCTGGCATATTGAATGGCAACTGCAGCACGAACAGCGGCTAAACCACCAGCTGTAGCAGAACGTTGTGCATCAGTTCTTAAACTAACAAAACGTGGCACAGCTGTTGCAGCTAAAATACCCAAAATAACAATAACCATTACCAATTCGATTAAAGTAAAACCTTTTCTTTTCATTATGTGTCACCTCCTTGTGAAACAATATATTTCGACCTAATTACCCTGTGTGAAATATTAACACACCTAACTTCTTTGTCAAGTTATTAAATTAACGAAGCAGAAAATTAGCATAAAAAATATAAATCCCCACAACTATTAGGGCTACTCCGATAATCTTGCGCACACTCATCACAGATTCGTGAGTGGAGAACAAAACCGTGTTAGCTATCTTGGAAAGCCAAGCTAACCACTTGGGCAAAAACAAAAAAAGCAAACCAAAGATCAAACAAATAAGCCAAGTTGTTGTCAAATAGCTATCGGGGTATTGTAGTGCTACATACATTATCCAAGCACCAATAAGCAGTAACAAACAGCCAATCCAAGGCTTAATTGGATCAAGTTTTTCATCTACAGAAATAATTATTTTACCAAAAAACTTGTCTAGACTGCCAACAACATTAGGACTCAAAACAAGAAAAAGACCAAAAAATAGACTGACCAATCCGGCAATAATTATATAAGACAAATAATCTCACCTCCTTTATGAAAAAAACTAATGAGCCTGGTAAACGCTAATTAAATCCCACATCGGCATAAAGATTGCCAGGGCAAACACCAGCATGATGCCGGCTAAACCGAAAATCAAAATCGGTTCTAGCAGTGG
Organism: candidate division WOR-1 bacterium RIFOXYB2_FULL_42_35; assembly: GCA_001771545.1. Taxonomy (GTDB): domain Bacteria; phylum Margulisbacteria; class WOR-1; order O2-12-FULL-45-9; family O2-12-FULL-45-9; genus XYD2-FULL-41-8. Next base: position 36,722 of record MEUC01000019.1, read on the forward strand.
CGTAATATTGGCAATGGTGTAATCAGCTTCACGCTCAAAATAGCCAGCTACCTTACCCAACATGGTTTCCAGTGTACCTGACTTTTCTCCAATTGTTACCATCGAAATAGCAATTGGGGGAAAGATTTTACATTCCTTCATAGGTTGGCTCAAGCTCTTGCCCTGAGAAACTTTTTCCCGCATATCCATAATCGTGTTAGAAATCAAAGTGTTTTCCACTGTGGCCGCAGAAATACTTAAGGCATCTAAGATAGGAATGCCGCTGCGCAACATAGACGAGAGCATAATAGCAAAACGGGAAATATATATTTTGGTAAACAACTGGCCGAAAATTGGCGTCTTCAAAACGAAGGAATCATATATCAATCTGCCTTTCGGGTTACTTATGAATCGCTTAAAACCAAAGACCGTGAGAACAATACTAGCCAACAACCAATAGCCATAATGACTGACAAAATAATTAATCCAGATCAATATTCTGGTAGGTAGAGGCAGCTGCACATTAAAGCCAGAAAAGAGCTCCGCAAAACGCGGAATAACAAAGGTCACTAAAATAGAAAAAGCAATTGCTAAAGTGGCCACAATAATGATGGGATAACGAGTCGCTGCCTTGATTTTGTTTTTAGTATCAAGGTCTTTTTCCAATAGATTGGAAACACGGTCTAAAACTTCCTCCAAAATTCCCGCCCGCTCCCCTGCCCTGACCATCTGAACAACCATATCAGGAATGATATTAGGATGTTTTTCCAGAGCATTGGAAAAACTCTGGCCTTCTTCAATATCTTTTTTTACATTACCTACTACCTCTTGAAACTTGAGACTTTTTATCTGCTCATGCATTGCCGCCAAACCATCCACCAAAGGAACCCCGGCTCCTAAAACCGAAGAAAGTTGTCTGGTAAAAACAATTAACTCCTGGGGTTTTACTTTTGACCTGCTGGCAAACCAGCCCTCAACAGTTTGCTGTGGGGCATCAACAGTAATTGAAACAGGGGTAAAACCTTGCGCAGCCAGGCGGCGTGCTAGCGATTTTTCATTCTCCGCCTCAACGGTCGCCGTAGTCATATTACCCTGTTTATCACGGGCTTTATAAGTAAAATTAGTCAAGTTGTGTCACCCTCAGGACTTCTTCTACTGTAGTTTGACCCTTTAAAACCTTCTCGATCCCATCCTCTCTCATCACCTTCATACCGGCAGCAATGGCAGCTTTTTTAACTTCTGAAGTTGGCGCTTTTTTCATCACTAAGGCACGAATATTATCATCCAAAACTAAAATTTCATAGATGCTGATCCTGCCGCGGTAACCGGTATTTTTACATGATTTACAACCCTTACCCCGATAAAATTGATACCCTTTCCCTTCCCCTAAGGCAAACTTATCCAACAGTTCCTTTGGGGGTTCATAGGAAATCTTACAATGAGGACAAATAGTTCTGACTAAGCGTTGGGCAATTGTTGCCGCCACCGAAGAGGTCACTAAAAATGTTTCCACTCCCATATCTACCAAGCGATTCAAGGCCCCGGCAGCATCATTGGTATGTAAAGTAGAAAAAACCAGATGCCCGGTTAAGGCTGCTTGAATTGCCACCTTGGCAGTTTCAGAATCACGAATTTCTCCGACCAGAATCACATCCGGATCTTGACGCAACATGGAACGCAGCGCCCCGGCAAATTCCATCCCAGCCTTGACATTAACCTGGGCTTGTCGCACCCCATAAAGCTCATATTCGACAGGATCCTCAATAGTCATAATATTTTTTTCTGCGTCCACAATACGATTTAAAGTAGCGTACAAAGTGGTAGTTTTTCCCGAACCGGTTGGCCCTGTCACCAAGACAATCCCGTAGGGCCGTTTTATCAATTCTGCAAAGATCTGTAAATTTTTCTCACCAAAGCCTAGATCTTCAAGACCGATTTGAACACTGCTCTTATCAAGCAACCTCATAACAATAGCTTCCCCATAAATAGTGGGATAAGAAGAAACACGCATATCTACCCCTTTGCCAGCCGTTTTTAATTCAAACCTACCATCTTGAGGAACCCTGGACTCGGCGATATCCATACTCGACATAACTTTAATTCTGGTAATGATGGCTGAATGCAAATAAATCGGAGCGCTGGAAACATCATGCATTATCCCGTCTACCCGATAACGAATACGCACTTCCTTAGTAGTAGGCTCTATATGGATATCTGAGGCCTTTTCGGAAACAGCCCTCAGGATCAGAAGATTAACTAATTTTGTAATTGGAGCCTCATCCCCAACCGACTCCTTAACTCTTAGGCGAGAAGTACTTTCCTCTGGACCAATATTCTTGACCAGATCCGCTACAGTACCAGCCATGCCGTAATATTGATTGATGGCCTGCTCAATATCACGCAGAGAAGCCACCATTGGCTCAACATCACATTTAGTTTTGGCTCGCACTTCGTCCAGAGCCATAATATCAAAAGGATCGACCATGGCAATGGTAAGCACGTCCCCAACTTTAAAGAGCGGAATAACTTTGTATTTATCAGCAACAACGTGCGGCAACAACTTAACAATTTTCTGGTCTACTAGATAACTGGAAAGATCAACTCGGGGAATATCCATTTCCTTTTCCAAAAAAGAGATCAGGGAATTCTCATCAACCAAGTTTTTCTCTAAAATACTCTTGATTAAGCTTTTACCTGCTTTTCTCCCCTCTTGGGCAGCCAGTTTGACCTGATCCTCACTCAAAAGTTTACTCTTAACTAAACTGTCCTGCAGGGACTTCCCACGATCTACCATGTTATACCTCCACTGGCTCAACTTCTTTATTCAAAAGTTCGGCAATTTTATTGAGCAGATCAGCCGGATCATACGGCTTGGTCAGATAAGCATCTACCCCCATATTAAGACCAGTCTGAACTTCTGCTTCGCTATCTTTAGCTGTTTGCATAATAATCGGAATATGTTCAAACCTAGTATCAAATTTGAGCATGCGGGCTACCTTATAGCCGCTTAATTTGGGCATAGTAACATCTAGAATAATTAAATTGGGGGTTTCATTGCGAGCTCTTTGTAACCCTTCTTGACCATCACTGGCTGTAATAACATTGTAACCCTCATCTTTAAGCACAGTGGTCAAAAGGGAACGCATACCCGGATCATCATCGACTAATAATATTTTAACCTGATTTTTATCCATTATTAACAAGGAAATTATAACATATCTGTTATAATAGTGTTAAGCCATGTTAGAGAAGACGGAAAACACCATTATTGTCGGACTGGAAACAGGAGCCGAGCCACAATTAATCCCCCTAGAAGAATCCTTAGCCGAACTAGCAAGATTGACCCACACTGCCGGAGCCAAGGTTGTCGGCACTCTTTCTCAAAAAAGACCGATGCCTGACCAAAGATATTATATTGGCCAAGGCAAACTGTTAGAGCTGCAAACCCTAGTTAAAAGCACTGAAGCAGATATGGTTGTTTTTGATATTTCTCTCTCCTCATCCCAACAAAGAAACTTAGAAGAGTTTCTAGGGTTAAAGGTGATTGACCGCACCGAACTAATCCTGGATATTTTCGCTCTCCACGCTAAAAGCCGCGAAGGAAAACTTCAGGTTGAATTAGCCCAGGACAGTTTTCTGCTCAGCCGTCTTAGTGGTCACGGTGTTTCTATGTCCAGATTAGGCGGCGGGATTGGAACACGTGGGCCTGGAGAAACAAAACTTGAATACGATCGCCGTAATATCCGCAAAAGAATCTCTGAACTAAAAAAAGAAATCAAACAGTTGGCCAGAGAGAGAACCGTCAGAAGGGAAAAAAGAAAAACCAGCCATTTTCCTTTAGTTGCTTTAGTTGGCTACACTAATTCCGGCAAATCAACACTGCTCAATTCCCTTTCCAACGCAGGAGTACTTGCTCAGGATAAACTTTTTGCCACCCTGGATCCCACGGTTCGACGGATATATCTGCCATCAAAACAAACAATTCTTCTCACAGATACTGTTGGATTTATTCAAAAACTCCCCCACCAACTAGTCGCAGCTTTCGCTGCCACACTTGAGGAAGTCACAGAGGCTGATCTCTTGCTACATATTGTTGACTCTTCCAACCCCTACTTCGAAGACCAAATCAATGCCGTTTATACGGTTCTGGAAGAATTAAACTGTGTCACTAAACCAATAATTACTGTTTTTAATAAAGTTGACCGGTTGGATGAAAAAATCGAGCCTTTATTGATCGAAAAATATCAGCCGGCAATCTCTATTTCAGCACTGCACAAACAAGGCTTAGAAGAGTTGCAAGCAGAAATTACTAGAGTTTTCTCCCGACAGCGGCGGCAACCAGCTTAAGCTCTCTCATCAAAGTGGCAAAGTTTTCCGGCTTCAAACTCTGGCCTCCATCACTCATAGCCTCGGCAGGTTGTTGATGAACCTCAATCATTAAACCGTCTGCACCGGCTGCAATAGCCGCCTTAGCCATCGCGGGAACTAGCTTCCAGTCCCCTGTCCCATGACTGGGATCAACAATAATTGGTAGATGGGTTAAACCTTTAATTACCGGCACAGCATTGAGATCCAAAGTATTTCTGGTAGCTGTTTCAAAAGTTCTGATCCCGCGCTCACAAAGGACAATATTGCTATTACCTTCAGAAGCAATATATTCGGCTGACATTAAAAACTCTTTTATGGTTGAGCCTGAGCCCCGTTTAAGCAAAATCGGTTTTCTGGTTTTCCCCACTTCTTTCAATAAATTAAAATTCTGCATATTGCGAGCCCCAATTTGCAGCATATCCGCATATTTAGCCACGACTTTTACTTCCCTTGTATCCATAACTTCTGTCACAATCAGCAGACCAGTTTTTTGTCTTGCCGCCGCCAGGTACTTTAAACCGGTCTCGCCTAAGCCTTGAAAAGCATACGGCGAGGTTCTGGGTTTAAAGGCCCCACCACGCAGCATTTTTGCCCCAGACTTTTTCACTACCTCGGCAACCTTAAGAAGCTCTGCTTCCCCTTCAACTGAGCAAGGCCCTGCCATAACACAGAGAGGTTGACTAGCACCAATTTTGACCTTGTCGCTTATCGTAACAACAGTATCTTTTTTGTAGATCTCTCGACTAACCAGTTTGTAGGGCTTACTTATAGGAACAATTTCAGAAACACCCGGAAGGACTTCAATAGTTTCCAGTTGAATAGCGCTCTTATCTCCGATTGCTCCAATAACGGTGCGCTCAACCCCGGCAGAAAGATGAACACCAAAACCATGCTTCTTCAGCTTATCGACAACACGATTAATTTGTTCCTGATTGGCATCTGTACGCATTATAATAATCATAGTTTTATCTCCTCAGGTTAACAGCTTCTTTTAAGTAGACATTGACAACTTCAGACTGTTTTTTATTAGTATTAACATGCAAAAGCACCCTGATACATTTTTGCAAACTGCCAGGCACATCAATTTCACGAGCACAAAGCAGGGCAGTATCTTCCCAGCCTAATTTACGGGCAGCTTGAGCTGGAAATTCGGCATTTAAATCTGCGGTAGTGGTAAAAACTACTGAGGCAATATCGGCAATCTCAATATTATTCTTCTCGATGATTTCAGCTAACAGCTCTTGGGTCGCAGCCAAAATTTCCTCTTTAGTATTATTGGCAACCGTAGTTGCACCGCGAACACCACGTGTAAACATGTTAAGAATGTTAGCAAAGTTTATTTAAATAAGCAAGATACTCGACTTCAAGATCAAGCAGTAAGATTTCAATAACTTTAGTTAAATCATAATCCTGACCGGTTACTATTTTTAAAGAAGTCGCCTTTTCTTTAAGTTCTTGGGGGAAATTATTCTGTTGTTGATTAACATTAAGACCAATTCCTATTACAACTTCCCCAGAAGCCACTCTTTCAACTAAAATGCCGCAGATCTTTTTGCCGTTAAGCAAAACGTCATTGGGAACTTTGATCTCCGCTTTTAGTCCAGCCACCTTATCAATAGTTGCAACAACAGCCCTGGCCCCAATTAAAGTTATTGAGCCGAGATCATTGGGATTTTTAAAAGGCTTGACAATAACTGACAGATATATTCCCAGGCCACCAGCAGAAAACCAACTACTCCCAGGCTTGCCCCTACCCTGACTCTGGGTTTTAGCAATAATAACCGTCCCCTCAAGAAGGCCTGTTTTAATCAAGCGCTTGGATTCATCATTAGTAGAGTCGATCTGATCGTAGTAAATTATCTTTTTGCCGATTATCATCTTATTGTCCCACTAATTAACAATTAAATAATTAACAATAAGAAATAAGTAAATGATTAAATATAATACATCGCCGAAGGCGATCCCATGTTGTTAATTTGGAAATTGTTAATTTTTAATTTGGTTGCCTAGAATTTATACAAAAGCCCCACGGCCGCCATATCAGTGGTATCGCCGGTCGATCTATCCTGATCAATACGATATAGGGCATCAAGGCTAGCACTGGGTGCTACAGCATAAGAAACTCCACCCTGAGCCGTTAACCGGCCAACAGTAGTATCATAGCGGTAATCGGGATTAAGCCTGATTTGGCCTTTACCAATCAGTTTAATATCTTCGGTGACTTGTTGGGTAACATCGCCACCAAAATTGACTGTGCCATTTTGCAACGGTCGATCAAAAACATCCAGTCCGGCAAAATCGAACTCTGCAGCAGCAAAAGTCGCATTGATATAATCTTGGCCCACCTTAAAAAACTTAATATTAGCCACGGTACCAGTATCAAAAACATCCTTAAGAGCCAAAGAGCCACCAAACATTAGCGTCGTTAGACCTGTCCCTGCCATCCCAAACTTTCCAGAAGCCTCGATCTTGTTTCCCAACGGAGCCGATAAAGCAATTGCCCCTCGTATGTCTCTGGTTTTATCACTAAAGATACCGGCAGAAACATAGTCCCCTGCTGTTTCCACTTTCAAAGTATTAACTAGGGGAACATTGTTAAATTGATAACCAACAGACCCAGTAAACCTAGTTACATCAAATAAATTATTGGCATCTCTGCCCATTACAATGTAACTACCAGCCACATCAGCGCCCCAAAGTTTAGTTTCGGCCATAACCCCCGTATCGGGCCGACTATAAACCACCCCGACTAAACTGGGGAAAACCCCACCGTAAGAAGAAGTTTGCCGAACAGCACCAGGCCCATAACTAACTGTTAGGTCAACAGGATTTTCCAAGCCAAAAATAGACATATCCAAACCAACTACGGAAGTAACATCAATCAGTTGTTTAGCTAAATCAGGAGAGGCTGAATTTTCAAAACCATAATCCATGGTATCAAGGTTTACAACAACCTTGGCAGTTGGGCTAAATCTGCGAGTTGTGGTCAGAATCAAACGGTAACCGGCCAAACCTCCACGTACTGCCCCACCAGTTGCCAGAAGATTGCCTACTGCCATGGAAGATTTGAGTGAGCCAGAAACTTCAAACTTTTCTTTCTCTGCTTGCTCAAGGGCTACAATCTTAGTCTTAAGGTCAACAACATCGGCCTGCAGATCACCGCCTAAAACATTTTTTAACTTTGAGAGCATGACCGCTATTTCATAACGGTTGACATTTTCAGTGCCGCGAAAAGTTCCATCAGGAAAGCCATTAATAACCCCAAGCTTGACCATGTCATAAACTTCATTTGCTGCCCACATATCATCATCCATATCTTTAAACTCGACATCGGCTCCCGACGTTAAGCTCAAAATCCCAAAACTAAAAATCAAAATAAATCCCAAGATCAAAATTCCAAATCCAAAACATTTTGATCTTTGATCCTTATCTGTTGAACTTATTTTGATCTTTTTCCTTTGATCATTGCTCTTTGATTTATTTTTGTTCACTACTCAATACTCCCTTGCTGTCTAATTTTCAGTATAGTAATAATACTATCATATTGTTACTTGTCAAGGTTAACTAAAAAGCCGCTCGACAAGCCAAACCAAACAAGCCTGAAGATTTTGCCACTTGATTTGAAAACTGATCCACCCCACTAGGGACCTCATACTGTCTGTAAAAGTACTCGAGGGCCAGGTTGGGACTAAAGTCATAGCCCAATCCTAACTGCCAGAGAAAATAAGTTCCTGGATAGGCTTGCCCGTAATTATAATCGTCAGTGACAACATAGTCACTTTGAAGATCCAAAGACAGTTTATGCAGAAGTTTTTGTCTAAGCTTAAAGCCAAAATCAACCGTCCCATCAAGAATATAACGGTTAAAATTATTCAAAGCTATCAGGTCATTGCAACCAAAACTAGCCCGACGATAATTCGTTCCAACTCTATCCAAGCTTACCACAACTTTTGTGCCAGTATTATGAGGATCATTTATCTCTTCGATAATTCTGAAATACAAAGCACTAACGTCATAAGAAAGAGAACTGGTTGAAAGCAATAATTGAGTTGAAAAAAAACTGCTCGGTTTAATATCAAGGCCTAAATCCAACAAAGCATCCCCGCTCCCCCCCCACTCATAAATAACTCGCGGTTGTAGATAAACGGCCAAAGCCTCCTGCCCATACTTTATTTTCACAGCAGTTTCGTTTAAGTCTATTGTGTCATTAGAATTAAATCGTCTAATTTGGTGATTAAACAAAAAAGAAAGGCTCCCTAACTGAGTTGACAGTAAAAGGCCGGTTCGAGGACGGGAAAAGACACTGTAATCTTCACTCGGAAAAACAGTACTTTCCTCGGTATGGACGATTGATCCAGGACCCAGAATTGCTTTTCCTTTAAAAATACCTAACCGAAAGTCACCCTCAAAATCAAGTAATTGGCTAGTTGATTTTCTTGATAGTGCGGAATTATAAAAAGCATCCATGGTATCAAGATTAATTCTAGCTTTAGTCTCATGATCAAATTCCTTTTCCCAGCTCATTTTCAAACGATAGTCCATCTTAGCTCCATCTGGCTGACTGGTTGAAACAATGGCTCGAGAATTTATCCCTCCAAAGAGTTTGTCTGACCGACTTCTTTGATACTCAAGCCAGGCCAGTTCAGACTTAAATTCTTCCAGCAATTTTTCCTCTTTAGCTCGGCGCAAATTAAGACTCTGGGAAAACCTAGCTAAAAATGAGGCGGTTTCATAGCGGTTGAGATATTTATCTCCCTGGAAAGTACCGTCCGGAAAACCCTTGGTCACACCTAAACTAACCAATTCGTAAGTCGCGGATTCTGACCAGTGGCCTTCAGGGATATCGACAAGGCTCTCTTGGGTCTGCGCAGGGGAAGTGAACAGTAGAACCATCATGACTGCCAGACTGCAAGACTGCCAGCCTGCAGGACTTTTTATTGCTTTCATAGTTTGGTGGTCAGGCAGTCTTACAGTCTTGCTTCTTTTAGTCATTACAAGTAAGCTAGTATTTGTTCCGCAATTTCCAACGCAGCATTAGGCCGACTAACACGCGCAATATTGTCTTTAAGCTCGTCGAACAGAGAAGAGTGCATCAACTCTTTAACAAGTTGACCAACCTTTTCGGGATCCTTGGTTACTCGACCAACATTTTCTCTGACCACAAACTCAACGTTGCCTTCTTCTTGGCCGGGTAGCCAGGAAGTAATAATTATCGGCAAACCCATGGCCAAGGATTCTGCGATTGCGCCAGGACCAGCCTTGGTGATAATCATGTCCGACTCTGCCATTAACTCGTTAACCTGATCAGTAAAACCATAAACCCGTAAGGGGAGCTTGATTTTTTCAGCTTCTTTTTCCAACTTTTGCACTAGCTTCTCGTTTCTTCCCGCAATAACAATCAGTTGCGCAGAAATATCTTGTCTATCCAGCTCCCTGATAATATTGTTCATCTTGCCAGCCCCTTCGCCACCGCCCATCAACAAGATTGTAAAAAGTTTTGGTTTGAGTTTATTCTTCTTCCTCATCAAAGCTTTCTTTTTGGCACTTAAAGCAAACTTAGGATCAATCGGCATACCAATTACTTTGATTTTCTCTTCCAGCATCCCGTAGGCCAAAGCATTTTCTTTTGCCTCTGGAGTCGCCACAATAGTTAGGTCAACCTTGGGAGTAATCCAGGCCCGGTGCAAGGTAACCGGATCAGTAATAACTACAATAAAGGGGATTGTTAGGCCGCTTTCTTTGATGGCGCTAGCCGTCAGGTGATTAACCATAGGGTGGACAGAAATAATCAGATCTGGTTTTTTCTTTTTGATCAGTTTGATTAGTTCTTTTAAGATAAAAGGCCGTGACATCTGCTCCAGACGCTCAAGTTTCTTTTTGTCGTCCAACCAATAAAAAAGCTGGCCCCAGAGTTTGGGATAATATCTGATCACCGGAGCATAAAGTTTGGCAAAAATATTCAGGAAGCCTGAACAGACAGCAAAGACATCAATCATCTCCTGAACAACTTTACCCTTATGTAATTGGTCAACCGCATTGATTAAGGCCTGGGCAGAAGCACGGTGTCCGCCGCCAGTGTCAGAATATAAATAAAGAATTTTTTTCTTCACAGTTTTTTGTACCAGTTTAAAGTCTGTTGCAAACCAGTCCTAATATCCAGCTTGGCTTGCCAACCAAGTTCTTTTTTGATCTTGTCAGCGTTTAGAACACTACGAAACAGCTCCCCTGTTCTTGCAGGAGAACAAACTCCCTTTCCCTTAAAAGCCAGCAGCTCTTGCAAGTGCGCAAACAATTCGTTGACCGAAGTTCCCACCCCACTGCCAACATTATATATTTGTCCTTGTCCTTGTTCTAGGGCCAAAAGATTAGCTTTAGCCACATCGCCAACATAAACATAGTCACGCAACTGTTTGCCATCACCATAAATGGTAGGCTGCTCATTTTTCAACATCATTCCACAGAAGATGGCAATTACCCCAGCTTCACCCAAGGGATCTTGACGCGGGCCATAGACATTGCCATAGCGTAGAACAGTATATTTCAAGCCTTGGTTAATAGCATAAGCGTGCAAATACATTTCCACCGTTCGTTTGGTGATGGCATAGGGGGAGATTGGTTCCTGGGGATGATTTTCAGCTGCACCTTTTTGCTCGTTAACTTCCCCATAAATCGCCCCACCGGTTGAAGCAAAGATAACTTTTTTAACTTTAGCGGCCACCGCAGCATTAAGGAGGTTTAAGGTACCAATTTCGTTAACTTCAGCATTATAGACAGGATCGGTTACAGACTTTCGCACATCTATTTGCGCAGCGTGGTGGTTAATAATATCTGGAGAAAAGTTTCCAACAGTTCCTACTAGTTTCTCGGTTTCTCTTATATCAACATTGTAGAATCTTGCTTTGGGGTTAAGATTCTCTTTTTTGCCAGTAGTTAAATTGTCAACGATGGCAACTTCATGCCCAGCTTCTATATAAGCATCAACTATATTGGAACCAATAAAACCAGCCCCGCCAGTAACTAGAATCCTCATTTCTTCTTAGCCAAGCCCTCTTCATAAAGCTCTAGCACTTTTTTGACAATAGTACCCCAGTCATACTTGGTTTCAACCAGTTCGCGTCCAGCTTTACCCATGGCAATAGCTTTCTTAGGATCAGCCAGCATACCGTTAACTGCTTCAGCAATGGCATCCGAATCCTGCTTGGGAACCAGTAGGCCGGTCTTGCCAACTTCCATAACCGCGTTAGGTCCGGGGATATTGGTACAAATAACCGGTGTATAATTAGCAAAAGCTTCTAGCTGCACAATGCCGAAAGCTTCTAAACGATTGATGGAAGGAAAAACATAGACCAATGATTGATAAAACAATTTAACCAGCTCATCAAAACCGACAATGCCATACATTTCAACTGATTTTCTAATACCCAGCTTGTCAATTAATCCATTAATGTGAGCTTTTTCTTCTCCATCACCACAAATAACTAGCTTGGTATCAGGAAATTTAGCCAAAATCTTCGGCATAGCCTCTACCATATAATCACAACCCTTGTTGCCGGCCATTCTACCCAACCAGAGAATTTGTTTAGGATTCTTATCTTTTTCAGTTAAACCAAGCTTCTGCTGCATTTCGTCAATGTGATCATGGAAGATACCGATGGGAATATGGCGGACATTTTTTAGATGTTTTAGAACGGGGGAAGAATCGGCATAGGTTTTGGTCGTATTGTAAACAACCTCGGCCTTTTTTAACAACATGCGGGCATAAATATTAGACGAGTGCTCAACGCCCTTGATAAAAAAGGCCGGCACTTTAACCCCATAATATTTTTCTGAGACAGTAACATCGCAATGGTAAGTTACAATGACCGGTTGCTTAACTTTACCAATAACTTCTCTTAAAAACCCAAAAGAAGGGACATGACAGTGAACAATGTCATAACCAGCTAACATTTTAAGATCAAATTTTTCTTTGGTACAAGGCAAGTAACTAAACATATTTGTTGCCGGCAAACGGATAACCTTGAAACCACTCATCATTTCTTCGGCTGGGGCTTTTTTCTCAACAGGCAAGTTGGTTGAAATAACTGTGACTTCGTGACCGTCTTTAATCAAGGCAATCGATAAATCTTTAACGTACTTTTCTGTGCCACCTGTGTGCGGGTAAAAATAAGGGACCACCATTGCAATCTTCATGTTCGAGTCCTCCTTTTTAGGTGCTAGCAAAGTTTTACACTAAATAACTAGCTGGATAGATTATATCCGATTTTATCCTCTAGTCAAACCCTTAATCAAATCCTCCCGCTTCAACTGTTTCAAGGCCTTAGCTACTTGGCGAAAGTTTTTTTCTAAATGGGGTTGCAATAACGCCTTTTGAAAAGAGCGCTCCTCCCCTTTTGGCACATGGACCGACTTACCGGTAAAAGGATCTATCCCCGTATAATACATACAGGTGGAGACCGTCATTGGGGTTGGGGTGAAGTTTTGCACTTGCTCTAAGCGAATCTGATGTTTTCTCATAAACAAGGTCAGGTCAAGGGCATGCCGCATGGTTGAACCAGGATGAGAAGCGATAAAGTACGGAACTAAAAACTGCTCTTTGCCATGTATTTCAGATAATTCCTCAAATTTTTTCTTAAACTGCAAAAACTTGCCAAGAGCCGGCTTGCCCATCAACAAAAGGACTTCTTCACAAATATGTTCCGGAGCAACGCTTAACTGGCCGCCAACATGACAATTAACCAGTTCATCCATATACTCATCATCCATCATGGCCAAGTCGTAACGAATGCCGGAACCGATAAAAAGCCTTTTAACCCCATGAATATTGCGCACCTCGCGCAAAACTCGTAACGATGGCTTTTGGGAGTTTTTTAGAAATCTACACACCGTAGGATAAATACAACTAGCCCTGGTACAACCCTCTTCTTTAGAACAAGTAATGCCATACATGTTGGAAGTTGGCCCACCAACATCAAGAATGTTACCCCGAAAATCTTTTTGCGGAATAATTTTTTCTTTGATTTCTTTTTTAATCGAGTCAATACTACGACTAGTAATATATTTACCTTGGTGCTGAGAAATAGCACAAAAAGAACAACCGCCAAAACAACCACGATGAGAAACAGTAGAAAACCTGACAAAGTCACAGGCTGGGATTAATTTTCCCTTATACATCGGGTGAGCTGCACGCATAAAGGGTAATTCAAACAAACTTTCGAATTCTTGTTGATTTAAATTCTCTGGCGGAAAAACGACTAAATAACGACCCTGACAAGGCTGAATTATTGTTCGTGGATGTTTTAGTCTTCCTTCTAAATAATAAAGTTTAAACGCCTCCGCATATTTCTTCTTATCGGTCGAAACTTCTTCGAATGAAGGTAGAATTAAGACATCTTTATATTCTGAAATATCTTTGACAATAATTGCCGTATTTGGGAATTGGAAATTGGGAATTGGAAATTGGGATTTATTTTGATCTTTGTCCTTTGATCTTTGGATTTCCTGGGCTATGCGAAGGATCCCCTTTTCACTCATCCCGTAGGTTAAATAATCAGCTTTGGCATCAAAAATTAGGCTGCGGCGAACCTTATCTGACCAGAAATCATACTGGGCAAAGCGTCGCAAACTTGCTTCCACCCCACCAAGCACCACCGAAACTCCAGGAAAGAGTTGTTTAACCTTATTGGTGTAAACAAGGGAGGCTCGATCCGGCCGCTTACCACCAACATTATCAGGAGTATACATATCTGTGCGGCGAAGTTTTTTATCCGCAGTATAGTTGGCTACCATGGAATCAAGATTGCCGGAAGAAACACCAAAGAAAAGTTTAGGTTTGCCTAGCTTTAAGAAATCCTCATCACTCTTCCAATTGGGTTGAGCAATAATTCCAACTGTAAAGCCATGTTTTTCTAAATAGCGGGCAATTAGAACTGGTCCAAAGCTAGGGTGATCAATATACGCATCGCCAGTAACCATGATAATGTCCAGCTGGTCAATATTTCGCGCTTTTAAGTCATTCTTGTCTATGGGAAGAAAGTGCGGCATCTCCTAATTATAGCACGAAAGAAAAGGCTTGCCCTGTACTAACAAAGCAGGCAAAATCACGTTAACCATCTTTGTCTCTTCCTTTTACATTCCTTTTGAGCTTTGAATTTTGATCTTTGAACTTTATTATTATGCGCCTCTAATAATAGTGTTAGCAACATGTGGCTGGCAAACCTTGACCATCTCATCAAGCTGCTCTTTTTCATAAGGCTTAATTGACCTAAGTGACTCAGCCCAACAATTTTCTGCCACAAACTGCTGCAAAACAAACTTATCTGCACCAGCAATGGCTTTCGCCATAACTTCAATATCATTATTATCAAGCAGAGTTGGAACAACAGTGGTTCTAAACTCATAATGAAGCCCACATTGACGAACAATTTCTATACTCTGCTTAATTTTAGCTAAATCAATTTTTACGCCGGTAAGCTTGTCATATCTTTCATCTAAAGGCCCCTTTAGATCCATGGCAATATAGTCAATTAGTTTTTGGTCAATTAGTCGCTTTAAGGTTTCCGGATCCGTACCATTAGTATCAAATTTAACCAGCAAACCTAATCCCTTAATACGTTTAAGAAACTCAAACAAGCCACGATCCTTATGTAAGCAAGGCTCACCACCCGTAATACAAACTCCATCGATAAAATCTTTATGTTCAAGCAAAAAGTCTTCAATATGTTTAAGGGGGATATTTTCATACTGCTGAGGATGTTCAATCAAACCGGAGTTATGGCAAAAGGGACAGCGCAAATTACATAAAGGGACACAGAGGGTGGAAACAATTTTGCCGTCCCAGTCCAGGAACGATGTTTCAAAAAAACCTTTAATCTCTAAATCCATTGGGTTTTGATTATACTATGCAAAAACAAAATGGGAAAGGAGCAGGTCTAGGCTTTAAGTTTAGCAAAAATTACCGGAATCAAAAGATAGGCAAGCCCGCTCCAAGGTGGAATATAAAAAGAAAGGACAAAAGCCAAGCAGGTCACAATTGGCAAGACCAGTGCTCGTTTTTTACCCCGAGCAATCAGATCTATGCTCAAATCTTTCTCCACTAGTCGATATTGATTAGTGGCATAAGCCCAATTAAAATAAAAGAGTAGACCAACCACAAATAAATTGAGGTCAAAAACCCAATGAGCCAACGTCTGGCCAAAAAAATCACCCACCACAGAAGCAGAAAACGGAATCAAGGCTACAAACATCAACATTAAAACATTGATCCAAAGATGCCGGCGATCGGTTCTTTTAATGACATGAAACTGTTGGTGATGCAGAATCCAAAAAATCGCCAAAAGGAAAAAGCTCAGCAGATAATTAAGGAATCTCTGCCACTGATTAGCAAGAAACTGACTTAAGATAATATTTCCAACCGGCCCGTCAAGCTGCAAATCCAGGACCAGCAGAGTCATGGCAATGGCAAAGATTCCATCAGCTAGTGATTCGATGCGTTTTGAAGTTAAACCAGTGTTTTGATCGGTTTGTGACATGATTAGATGATTATACTACAATATGATAAAATCAGTCTCGTATGAATAATTTTGACATCGTCCTAGTAGCTAACAGCCCCGGCGAATTGTCCGCGCTGGTTAAACCAGTCGCAGAAACCTTGGCTGCAAAACATCCAGACACCAGAATAATCCTCGTTCTCACCCCCTGCCAGTACACTAGCGGCAAAGAGTTGGATTACGTTGAGACAATCAAGGGAATATCACAAACCATCACAGCTAACGGCTACAAAAATTGGATTCTCTTAAACAAAAAACCGGAAATTGACTTCAAAGAAAAAGGGGTGGTGCTCTTTCTTGGCGGCGACCTGGCTCACGCCATGCTGGTAGCAAAAAAATTAAAATACCCAGCTTCAGCTTATGTGCAAGACTATATCGGCTGGACCAAATTCTACCAAAACTTTTTTATCCCTGACGAAGCCACAAGGAGAAAACTGGATCCTAAAGACAAATTAAGGGATAAAATTAAAGTGGTCGGCAATTTAATGGTTGATTCTGTTGTTGACCTGCACAAATGGGCACCAGATAAAAATGTGATAACTTTTCTACCTGGCAGTCGTAACTGGCAGATTAAACATACCACGCCGATCTATGAGAAAATAATCCAAGTAATGCGTAATGCGAATAGAGTAATGGGTAATGGGAATTGTGAATTGAAATTCCAATTAGTTTCCTCTCCCTTTGTTGAGGCGATTCCAATTGCCGGAGTCAAGACCATCCCCTTGAGTGAAGTTCATAATTCTGAATTAGTTATCACTATTCCTGGCACTAACACTGCCAGACTGGCTGCTCAAGGCATTCCCATGTTAGTTATTTTCCCCTTGGATGACCTAGATGTTATCCCTTTAGAGGGAATTGCTCACTATATCTGTAGTATCCCCTACTTTGGCTCTAAGATTAAACAAAAACTGGCCGATATGATGAACAAAAACACCCAATTTTTTGCTTTGCCTAATATTAAAGCAGGCAAAGAGGTCGTAGAAGAAATCCGTGGGATCATTGATGAACAAGAAGTTGCCAACAAAGCCTTGGTCCTGTTGAATAATCACGCGAAACGATTAAAGATGTCACAAGAGTTGATTGTCGCTATGGGCCAGCCCGGGGCTGCTGCCAAGGTTGCACAAGAACTCTTATAATCCTTTGCCCTTCGCCTTAGTACATTATTATGATAAAATTAACAGACCAATGAAACTCTACGCTAAACTACTTAAATTTGTTAGTCCCTATATTGCCCAATTAATTGGGGTCTCGTTGTGTACTGCTGCAGTCACAGGAACAACCCTGTGCATTGCTCCTTTAGCTGGCTATGTTTTTAAGGTTATTGAAGAAAAAAGTATTCTGATGTTAAACCTGGCTGCCCTGGGCATGATCGGTCTGTTTTTCCTTAAGGGGGCTTTCGTCTATGGCCAGGAATACCTTTCCGCTTTCATTGTGCAAAAAGTTATTAAAAACCTCAGGATCAACCTTTATGAAAAAATCCAAGATCATTCCCTTGATTTTTTTAGCCAATGGAATACAGGAGAACTAATCTCTCGCGTAATGACAGACATTGCAACCCTACAGGTTTCATTAACTACAGTTTTTACCACCTTAGCACCCCATACCCTTTTGCTAATTGGTCTAATGGGTTATATTTTTTGGTTAAATTGGAAACTGTCATTGCTAACCCTGATTGCTTTACCATTAATAGTTCAAGTTATCCGTATCTTTGCCAAAGAGATCCGGGATATTAGCGAAGGGATCCAGCAAAAGAACGCCGATATCACGTCTCATCTCCACGAAACAATTTCTCAAATCAGAACGGTTAAGGCTTTTACCATGGAAAACAAAGAAAAGGCTAAGTTCGCTAGTGAATCGGAAAAGAACTTTACCTTGACCATGCGCGCTATGCAAATTTTAGCCACTCAAAGCCCTGTTGTGGCACTACTACAAACAATTGCTGTTGTCGCCATTGTCTGGTACGGTGGTATGGAAATTATTAACGGCCACTTAACCCTGCCACAACTGATCTCTTTTGCCACCGCCTTAGCGATCATGACCGATCCTGGCAGTACCCTCAGCAGAAGCTATAGTGTGATCCAACAAGGGATGGCTTCTACAAAAAGAATCTTTGAAGTTGCCGATATTCAACCGAGTATTCAAGATGCGCAAGATGCTGTTGAACTACCACGAGTCCAAGGTAACGTTGAATATAAAAACATTTCTTTTGCTTATGAAAATAAAATGGTCTTAGAAAATATTAATCTTGCGGTTCAACCTGGAGAAGTAATTGCTTTGGTTGGCCGCACCGGCTCAGGCAAAAGCACTTTGATGAGTTTACTGCTCAGATTCTATGATCCAGCTACAGGAACTATCTCTGTTGATGGCAAAAATATTAAAAAAGTTAAGATTGAATCACTACGCCGACAAATGGCAGTCGTGCCTCAAGAAGTGGCGCTTTTTACCGGCAGCATTAAAGACAATATTGCCTATGGTAAAACCAATGCCACCGATGAAGAAATTATTACTGCAGCTACATTAGCCAATGCCCACCTATTTATTAATAAAATGCCGCAAAAATACGATTCCGAAGTTGGCGAACGTGGTTCCAGTTTATCCGGGGGAGAACGCCAACGCATTGCTATTGCTCGCGCAATCTTAAGAGATCCGCGGATCTTGATTCTTGATGAAGCAACCTCTTCCCTTGACGCCGAAACCGAAAGTTTAATCAGAGACGCCTTGGACAAATTGATGAAAGGCCGCACTTCTTTTATTGTTGCCCACCGACTCTACACAGTAGAACACGCCAATCGCATTGTGGTGATTGATGAAGGCAAAATTGCTGAAGTTGGCACCCATCAAGAGCTGATCCAAAAAGGCGGCCTCTACAAACATCTCTATGAGATCCAGTTTAAAAATAAATGATAATTTTCATTAAGCTACTGCAATTAATCTTCCGACTAATCTTCCTCCTCCCAACTAAGCTCGCCTTAACCATCATGTACGCTAGCGCCTGGCTGCTCCAGGCTATAGTTAAAATGACCCCATTAAACAAAATGGCCCGGCAAAACATCAAAAAAGTTTTACCTGACAGCGATGCCAAGAAAATTGCCAGGAAATTAATTAGCAATTCGGCTTATGCTGTTTTTGAAATCCTCTGTCTCCCTTTTTTAAAGAATAAACACCTGGAATCACTAGTTAAAGTTAATGGCCTAGAAAACATCACCAAAGCTTTAGCCAACGGTAAGGGGGTCATCATTTTAACCATGCACACCGGTAATTATGAGCTCTGTGTTTTACCGTTAACCAAACTGGGTTATAAGATCAACGGTGTTGTGCGCTCCACCCAAGACCCGATTTTTAAAATTATCGACCAAAGCCGCCAAGCTACTGGCATCAAACTAATCAATGTTCTAGAAAAAGATATGTACCAAGCCGCTCTTAAGTTATTAGAAGAAAATGAGTTTGTGATTTTATTGGCTGATACAGGCGCATTAGAAAGTCGCCACGATACCAGAAAGTTTTTAGGTCACGATGTTCCTGTAGCAACCGGCTGGTTAACCCTCGCCCAAAGGGCTGGTTGTGCCGTGCTGCCTTGTCTAGCCAAGAAAGACGGACCTAAGAACGAATTAACCATCTGCCCGCCCCTGATTATCAAAAAAGAAAACCGACAGCAGGCAGAAGATCAAATCATGAAAACATTTGAAGATTTTATCAGAGCCAACCCGGAACAATGGGCCATGTTTTGGAACAGTTATGAAACAGAAAGGATGGTGCAAGGAAGATGAATATCAAAGATCAAATATCAAAGATCAAAAATAGGGAGCTAATTGTTTTAATCGTCCTTGCTTTTATACTCTTCTTTTTTAGACTGGGAGATTTTTCCCTCTATGACGCAGTGGAATCAACTTATGGTGAATTTATTAAGCAAATGCGTCTAACCGGCAACTGGCTCACCCTGCACTACAACGACCAGATAATATTTGATAAACCCCCTCTATACTACTGGGTTGCTACATTTCTAAGCTATCTTTTCGGTCTTAACGAATTAACTATCAGGCTCTTTGCTGCTGTCTGCGGGGTATCAACAGTAGTTGTAACCTATTTATTTGGTAAAACTTTTTATAACCGACGCACCGGTTTCTTCGCTGGCCTAATAGTAATGACTGCCCTGCAATTCATTGTTCAATCACGCATTGCTGAGCTGGATATTGTTTTAACCCTTTTCATGACTTCTGCCTTACTGTTCTTCTATCTGGCCAGAAATTCAGAACATAAACAACTCTATTTACTCACTTACGTAGCCATGGCTTTGGCAACCCTTACCAAAGGAATCATCGGCGCGGCTGTGCCAGCTTTTACAATTTTTCTCTTTCTAATTATCAAGCGAGAATTTTATCGTTTCAAAGAAATGAAACTCATGCTGGGAACCTTAATCTTCCTACTCATTGCCCTGCCCTGGTATTTACTCAACTATCTAGTCCATGGTCAGGTTTTTGCGGAATTCGTCTTAGGCTTTCTCTTTCTTTCCCGCTTTGAAGGCGCAGTCTCAGGGCATGCCGGCCCCTGGTATTACTATTTTATTATGATCCCACTCGGCTTTGCCCCTTGGTCACAATTTTTGCCTCTGTCACTATTTAGAACTTGGAAAAGTAGCAGGAATCCGGCTGAGCTATTGATGCTTTGCCATATCTTGCCCCTTTTTATTGTTTTTTCCATTGCCAAGACAAAACTCCCGGGTTATGTCTTACCACTTTATCCTTTCTTAGCTATCACTATTGCTAAATTATGGGATGATTTCTTAGGAGCCAAGCAAAAGGAATTACGCTTAGGTATGACCATTGCTCAAATTGGTTTTTCTCTTGTTGTTGGCTTAATCGTTATTGCCTTGATTATTTTGGGACGAAACTATCCTGGCTATTACGAACAATTAAGCGTTAATATTTTAACCCTGGAAGCAATTTTAGTCGTTGGTGGTTTAACCTCTTTCATTTTATATTTTAGTAAAAAATACCTTTGGTCATTTTTTCTTTATGCGGTAATTTCTTTTGCTATTATTGCCTCCCTTGTTTTTCAGACCCTGCCAGTTGTTGAGGGCTATAAAGCAACTAAAGATCTCGCTAAAAAAGTAAGCACGGTTTTACAAGCAGAAGATCAGATCGCTGCCTGGGAAGTTGGCAATCGACCTAGTGTCGTCTATTACAACAAGAAAACTGTTAGATTTTTACTTACCAAAGCTGACTTGTATGAATTTGTCCGCAGCAAAAAAGGTTATTGTTTCGTGACTAAAGAGCAGTTTAATAATTTGACAACTAAGTTGCCTGTGTTTACTAAGCAAGGTGAGCTGATAGTTTTACATTAAACTGTTATAATTAATTATGCCCAAAACGTACGTCATTATTCCTACTTATAATGAAGCTGAGAATATCTCTAAGTTACTCGAACAGATAAATTCTTTAAACATCCCAGATTTAACCCCTGTTGTGGTTGATGATAACTCCCCTGACGAGACCTGGCGCGTTGCTCAAGAGATCCCAGGGACAAAAGTACTGCGCAGAATGAAAGGTCGCGGTCGTGGCTCTGCAGGGATTGATGGCTTTAAGTTTGCCCTAAACGAAGGGGCTGATTATATTATTGAAATGGATGCCGACCTCTCCCATCAACCCAAGTATATTCCCTCGATGTTAAAAGCAATGGCAGAGTACGATGTAGTCCTTGGTTCCCGCCATGTTCCGGGAGGAAAAGATATTGAACGCAGCTTGATCAGACAAATTACCACCCTATTTGCTCAAAGCTATATTAAATTAATGCTGGGAGTAAAAGTCAAAGATCCGACCTCCGGTTTTCGTTGTTTTAAGAGAGAAGTCTTGGAAAATATTGGCTTGGATTCCATGATCTCAACCGGCCAATGGATTGTTTCGGAAGTCCTCTACAAGGTTCACCTCAAAGGCTATAAAATCGGCGAAATCCCCATTGTCTTTATTGACCGAACCCAAGGAGAAACAAAATTAAACCTCAAGGCCCTTTTTCAATCACTTTACATGGTTTATAAATTTCGGAGAACTTTTCGATGAAAAAACTCCTCTTTATCAGTAACGGTCACGGAGAAGACTTAGTTGCTGCAGAAATAATTAAGAAGTTAAAGGAATCGACCTGCCTGCCGGCAAGGCAGGCAATTTCATTGTCGGGCCAAACGGATATCTCTGTTTTCCCTTTAGTCGGCGAAGGCAAAGTCTTTGAAGGCTTAAACGTAAAAATCCTTGGGGCTAGGAAGAAGCTGCCTAGCGGCGGGTTTTCGCTGCGTAATACCTGGTTTTTATTTAAAGATATTCTCTCAGGCTTAATCGGCAGCACTTTAAGAAATTTTAAAGTTTTAAGAAATTTAAAGGGACAATTTGATCTTGTTATTGCCATTGGCGATATTGTCCCAATAATTGGCGCCCTGATCACAAAGTGTCCCTTCATCTTTGTGGGCGTTAACAAATCCAGCTACTATAAATGGTTTGGTTTTAATTACACTCCCTGGGAAAAACAACTTTTGCAAAGTTATGCTAAAAAAGTTTTTGTACGCGATAAAGCTACTGAGCAAGACCTGCAAAATCATGGCATCAAGGTTAAGTCTGCTGAGTATGTGGGCAATCCATTGATGGACGCGATGGGGGGAATAAAAAATGAAGAATTAAGAATGAGGAATGAAGGAGTAACTATTATAGGATTTCTCCCGGGGACAAGAGACGATGCCAAGGTTAACATGGAAGATTTTGCTGAGGTAGCAAGAGAAATCATTAAAATGAAACCCCAAGGCCATGAAATCAACTTTATAACCGCCACAACTTTGGATAGCGTTCCAACTTACATAGAAAAGAAAACCTTTGCCGAAGTTCTGACTCAAGCAAATTTGATTGTCGGCCTGTCCGGAACTGGCAATGAACAAGCTGCAGGATCTGGAATCCCTCTTGTTTCTTTCTATGGTCGTGGTTCACAATACAATATAAAGTTTGCCGAAGCCCAAAAACAGCTCTTGGGTGAAGCCCTTGAATTAGTAACAGACCGGCAACCACTTTGTGTTGCAGCCTCTGTCTGGGAACTCCTACGTAATCCTCAAAGGATGGAAGAAATGGCCAAAGTTGGACAAGAACACATGGGGGAAGCTGGGGCAATAGAAAAAATCAGCCATTTTATTGTGGGGACACTAACATAATGTTTTTATGGCCATGGACTAAAAAAACTCATCAACCACCACAATCCGGAAAACCCTATATTATCTGGGCCCCACCATATTTTCATCGCTCTGCCGGTATTCGTGTTTTGCATAAGTTAGCTTATCTTTTAAATAAAGCTGGCCAAAGGACCTTTATCTACATAAACAAGACTAACCCCAAATGGAGGGTCCCTAGGATATCAAAAAGAAAAGCTCAAAAACTAATCAAACTAGGTGCTATTGTTGTTTATCCTGAAATTGTTGCGGGCAATCCGCTAGGAGCCAAAACTGTTGCCCGGTATATATTAAATAATCCCGGACTATTAGGAGGAGAGAAGACCTATGATCAGGCAGAAATCCTTTTCTGTTACGGGAAACACCTCCTGCAACCAGGGATGACAGAAGATAGGATCCTAACTATCCCAGCCATAAGAACTGATATTTTTTACCGTGATGATAAAGTTAAGAGAGATATTGACTATCTGGTCTATTTCGGCAAGCATCCGGCTGTCCCCGGTTATCCCAAGAAAAACATTATCACCATGACAAAACCAAGCAACCCGGTCAAGTTAGGCCAAATGCTGCGGCGCTGTAAAAAACTAATCAGTTATGACAACTTAACCGCTTTAACCACCGAAGCAACCCTTTGCGGTTGTCCCGTAGTCATGATTCCAGATGGTTTTAGAAAAAGAAGCGATCTGGAAAATGCTGAATTCGGCTTTAATGGGATTGCCTGGGGAGAATCTCCTGAAGAATGGAGTGAAGCCTTAGCCAGCCTTGATCAGGCCCCAAAGATTTTAGAACAAGTCACCCAGCAAACAGAAAAATGTCTGCAAAGTTTTATTGCTATCACCCAAAACGAGGCAAAAAAGTGTCTTTAAGCCTATCTGTCGTAATTCCTGCTTATAACGGAGCAAAACTATTAAATGACAATTTGCCCCATTTAAACCAAAGCCTCAAAGAAGCTAAAATTGATTACGAAATCATTATTGTTGACGATTGTAGCGAAAAAATCCTCCAAATCAATCAAGATAAGACAGAAGTTGTCCGCTTAGCTAAAAATAGTGGTTTTGCCCACGCCTGCAACACAGGTGCAAAACTAGCTCAATACTCAAAAATTCTCTTTTTAAACACTGATGTTAAAGTCACCCCTGAATTTATTGAGCCACTACTCAAACATTTCAGCAGTCGAGATGTTTTTGCTGTTTCCCCCAGAATCCTTATCCCGGCAGAAAATTATTTTGATGAAGCTATCACCACTGCCAAGTTAAGAGGATCCAATTTAATTTTAAAAATCGGCACCACTAAACAATACAACTATCCCCTAGAAATCCTTTATGCCTGTGGAGCTGCCCTGCTGGTTGATAAAGATAAATTTGTTGAACTAGGTGGATTTGACGAGCTCTATAAACCATATTACTCTGAAGATCTTGATCTTAGCTATCAGGCCTGGAAACGTGGTTTTAGAGTAATTTATGAGCCATTAAGCACAGTTTATCATTTGCACGGGACAACAATTAAAAGTGTTAGCAAGAGCAATCAAATTAAAAAAATCAATATGCGTAATCAATATCTATTCCGCTGGAAAAACTTTACCGATCCCGGGCTCGTCCTGCTGATGATCTTAGAAGCCATAACTGTTAAACTAATTAATCCTAATCCGATAGAGTGGCGAGCTTTTTTAGGGGCACTCCTAAAGTTAGGCCAAGTTATTAAAAGAAGAAAAAGGCTCAAGAAACTATATCGGCTCAAAGACAAAGAAATCCTAGAAAAGTTTAAACATCTGCTATGAACATATCCAAAGATAAAATTAAAAAGATCCTGATTTTGCGGCCAGACGCAATTGGCGATCTTGTTTTGATTACCCCAGCAATTCATGCCCTGCGCCAGCATTTTCCCCAAGCCCATATTGCCATCTTGGTGCAAAAGTACACCTCAGATCTGGTTAAAGTCCATCCCGATATCGACGAAGTCATTCTTGATGATATTCGTGATAAAAAAATCAACAATCTAAAGGACTATTTAAATTACGTCAGGCGAATCAAGGCTAAAAAGTTTGATCTGGCTATTGATTTTTACAGTTTTGACTATCGCTACCCTTTAATGATGTTACTGGCCGGGATCCCCTATCGCATCGGGGACAAATCGAGAATTATGCTCAGGCCTTTCTACAATCTAGGAACTACTTTACAATATAAAGATTACACCAAACACATGGTCGACTTTCATCTTGAGCTGCTTAAAAAAATTGGTGTTAACAGCAATGACCCACGCTTAAACATTTTTGTCCCTCCTGAAGTAATTAATCAATTTAAAATCCGCTTATCAGAACTAGGCATTACTGACTCTGATTGGCTGGTAGGCATTCATCCTGGTTGTGGGGCTAGCCGTAAATGGGATTCAAAGGGCTATGCAGAGTTATGTGATACTTTGCAAGAAAAATATGGGGCCAAGGTGATAATCACTGGGGGCCCAAGAGAGAGAGAGAAAGCTGCAGAAATATACACTCTCTGTAAAAAGAAACCCATTAATCTGGTCGAGAAGACTTCGCTGGCAGAATTAACCGCCTTAATTAAAAGACTTAATATCTATATCGGCGTTGACACCGGCCCAATCCATTTAGCTGCTGCTATTGGCACCCCGGTTGTCATGCTGGTCTTAGCCAAAAATGTTAAGGCCGTGCGCTGGGGACCGTGGAAAACTAATCACCAGATTATCTACCCTCACCCTGAAGCTGCCTGCCCAATTTATTGCGATCCAGGCAAATGTCAGTCAAGTTATTGTACTGATAAACTAACGGTAGATAAAATCATCACAGCGGTTGAACAGCTAAGAAACAATCAAAGTCAGACCATTGAAGACTGGCACAAGCTGGTTTTCAATGTTTTAGTTGTCTACGATCAAGCCAACCAAGCTCAGGCTCAAGCCCTATTGCAAAAATTAGAGCAAAAAGGTTACCACTGCGTTCTACAGCCGGCAGAACAAGTTAAGGGAATTAGATACTTGTTAAAGTTAATAGAAATCGAAAACATCTTAATCTTCCATCATCTTGGCCAAAAAGCCCTCTTAACCACTCGGCTTGCGAACCTGCTATCCGGCATCTATACTACTAATGCAACTGTGATGGTGAGAGGCTTTAAGCCTGACCAAGATATTTTGGCCCAATACGAAAAGGCCTTTCAAGAATCATTATTCTAATAACCCCCTCGCCCTCTGGGAGAGGGGGAGGAAAGTTAAACGTTGATGGGGGGAAGGGCATATGATAGAAGCAAGTATTATAATCGGCACTTATAATCAAAAAGACATCTTAAAACGCACGCTGGAAGCTTGCTTTAAGCAAACCTATGCTGCTGATAAGTACGAAATCATCCTAGTTGACAGCATGTCCACAGACGGCACCGACCGAATGGTCGAAGATTTAAAACCTACCTGTCGATTAGACTATATTAGACAAGAAAACCAGGGCAAAGTTAATGCCCGCAACCGAGCTATTCGTGAAGCACGGGGAGAATTCATTCTTTTGACTGATGGCGATATAATTCCGGAAATGGATTGGGTGGAACAACACGTTACTACCCAAAGAAAATTTAAAGACACTGCCTTAGCCGGCCAAACTATTAGGCTTAGGAGCGAACACGTTACTGACACTGAATTACCTACTAGGTTTAAACCATTGCAAAAGATTAGTTGGTCATATTTTTTAACTGGTAGTCTCTCAATTAGAAAAGAACTTATTATCAAAGCAGGTCTGTTTGATGAAAACTTCAAAGAATATGGTTGGGAAGATATTGAATTAGGTTATCGTCTCCACAAAATGGGCGTAACACTTCGTTTTCTGCCAACTGCTCTTAACCATCATATCCATCCTGTGTCCAAAGAAAACTTTGTTAACATTATGTTTAAAATGGGTAAATCAGCCAGAATCTTTTATAAAAAACATCCTAACTTACAAATTAAACTCTTTTTGGGTTTAAACCCCATTGCCCTGGGGGTTCACTGGGTAATTCATCATAACCATTGGTTGCTCAAATATATTGAAAAGCAGGCCCCCAAATCAAAGTTTTGGCAACATATCTTAGAACAGTATTTTTATTTGAGCGGCGCAACGGAAACATTAAACTCCGCGTAGGCACCCCTCTTAGGGGTGCCAAAAAGCAGAGCCTAAGAGGCTCTGCTACGCGAGGAAAAAAGGGTTTACAATGACTGATCTTTCAATAATCATCGTCAACTGGAACGTCAAGAAACTTCTTGAGGCCAGCCTAACTTCAATTTTCGCTAACAAAGATGGTTTAAATATTGAAGTTTTTGTCTCTGATAATGCATCTTCCGATGGTTCTCAAGCCATGGTCACTGAAAAATTCCCTCAGGTAAAGTTAATTGCCAACAAAGAAAACCTTGGTTTTACCAAAGCCAACAATTTAGCAATTGAACAATCCCAGGGTAAATATGTCTTAATCTTAAATCCAGATACAGAAGTTTTGCCTGGAGCCCTGACCACTATGGTTAAGTTTATGGAAGAACACGCAGACTGTGGAGCATTAGGACCTAGGCTCTTAAACGCTGATCAGAGCCTACAACACTCCTGCCGCACCTTTCCTACCCTAGAGACTCAACTATACACAACATTATTCCTGGACGGATTATTACCCAAGAACCGACTTTTCGGCAAACACATGATGACCTGGTGGCAGCATGATGATGTTAGGGATGTTGATCAGATCATGGGCGCTGCTATGTTAATAAGAAAAGAAATTTTAGAAAAAATCGGGGCTTTTGATGAAAATATTATTTTCTGGTATGACGAAGTCGATTTGTGTTATCGAATCAAAAAGGCTGGCTGGAAAATCTTCTTTACCCCTCAAGCTCAAATCGTTCACTATCAAGGCAAGAGTTTCAAACAATGGAAAGACTTAAAAACTTCTCTCCGCGGAGCCTATCTCTGGCGCAAGAGTAGAAACTATTTTTTCAGGAAGCACTACGGCAAATGGCAAGTCCCCGTGCTTATGATCATGGACCTTGCCCAGTTTGCGATTATTTTCTGGCTGCTTTATTTTATAGTCAAACTGATGGGATCTTTACTCCCATGAAAACTTTAATCTTTTGTACTTCTTATACAGACAATGATCCGCAAAGATATCAAAACTGGATCAACTACTATTATCCTAAAATAAATGAGTTGGGAGCAGAACAGCTTTTGCTGATTGATGATGGCAGTAAGATCACTGACCTTGATCCAAAATTAAAAGTTATTAAGGCCGAAGGGCCCTTGCCTGATACATTGGAGAGCAGTTTAAACATGATCCACTTTCGTGATAATCTAGGCAGAACAGCACTGCTAACCTATCCTGGTTGGTGGAGAAGTTTCACCTTTTCAGTAAAGCTTGCCCAAAAATATTCTTTTGATAAAATCATCCATATTGAATCGGACTATTACGTAGTCAGCCAAAAACTGATTGATTATTTAAAGAAGATTGAATCCGGTTGGACCGCTCTTTGGTCAGAAACCTATCGATTTCCTGAAACAGCCATTCAGGTTATCTGCAAAGATGCTTTTGCTGATTTGGAGAAGTTCTACAACAAGGGGGTCGAATTCTATCAGGAAAATAAATTTTTCGCTGAGCAAAAACTTCCTTTTACCAAGGTCGAAAAGGGCTTTATGGGAGATCGGTATGGGGAAAATCCTAATCTTTTACCAACAGATATTCCTCAAAACGCAGATTATGTCGGACAGATAACCCGCTCAAGATTTTTGCCTGGTTAAATAAACAGATCGCCAATAGAAACTAGTTTTCCACTACCCCATATTCCACTACACCACGCTGCAGAATCTTGCGGGTAACATTGTTTTCCGGAATTTCGTAAACTATAACTGTTTCGTCTTGATAAAGGTTCATGGTTTTGCACTTGGGGCACTTAATTTCAATCTTGCTCCCCTCACCAATTTTACCCAACAACCGATGACAAAATTTGCAACGAAAATCTTTTAGCATTTTTATGCCTCCTTAAAGATTATTGATTAAGCTAGGTCTCGTTCTTGCAAGATTGGTAAAATATGTTCCTTATAAACATGCTGAGCATTGCGCTCAAAGGCATGCCTGATTGAAAGGGCACCAAGAACGTCTCTGATCGCTTGTCTGATCTCTGGTGTTTTATCATGTCTTCCATAAGTGTACCGTTTAACCGCATCATAATATTGATCAAGTATAGCCAGTTTTTGATCAACAGGCAGTGATTCATTAAATTCTCCAATTAACACAGTGATTGTTCCCTTGTCTCCGGTGCGATGGGGAATACAAACAATGCGTTTACCTGCAAACTCAGTAACATTGGGACGAATTTCAGCAAGATCATCGACAAAAACTGTTCCATCGATAATTGTTTGGGCCTTGGCATCACGCCCTTCACTAAATTCTCTTCCATCACCTTTACTCTCAGCCCTGGATAGATAACTTTCTCCCAAGCCTCGTTTAGACCCTTCTCTAACCCTTAAGAAAGATTTGCCATCACGAATTTCAACATCAAAGGTCACTGAACCTTCTGGTTTAAAAAGTTGGCCTAAGGCTGTAAGTTTTTCCTGATCAGCCTTTTGTAGTTGGCTTACAATTTTTGGTGAAGCAAATAAATACCTAGTTGCCACTCCTTCAGGAACCCGATAAATAGGCATTTCTGCTCTCAGTGCTTCAAAAACCTGTCTTTCATCAGCACTAAATTGCTTGGCAACTGTTTGCATTTCAGCAATAAGTTTCTGCAAGGACATATTAACTAAATTTGTCCGCCAATCCCTCTTCTCTACCTCTGTAGTATTAGAAGCAATAAAACGAGCCATAGTTTCTGAACCACGTTCACGAATAAGTTGCCATAATTCCTTACCTTGGCTTGCAGCAATAGCACGACCTAAGGCAAGTGAAGTAGAAAGAATAGCATTCATGCCCAAATGCCCCTTTCTCTGCATCACATGCACTTGTTGTTCATAATCAGCATCAGCAGCTAGGGCTCCATCAGCTAGCGCCTGATCTCTTTCTAATGATAATAAGATAGTATCAACATCGGTAACGCCTCCCAAGGAGGTAACCAATTTTCCTTCAAAGGCCTTAGAGATAATCTGTTCCACATTGGCTACTGCAGTTAAACACCCTTTACCACCAAAACGGTGAGCTCTAGACCAAAGTGCTAACAAGTCAGCATCATGTTCAACTGCTCCTCGTTTAACTTGCTTTTTGAAGCGCAGCGTTCCATCTGCTGTTGTAGTAAACATGTCTGGACGTACTTCAGTTAAAGAACTAGGTCTAATAACTGAATCAACCAAATGGATAGCTTCGTCTTCTCCGGCAGAGGTTCCGAGTGGAGTTGCCCCTGTATAACGGATTGTGCCTGTGCAATCTAACATCAAGGTAACTTCAACAGTTGGAATACCGGCATTAGTTGAAGCCTCGTTAGCCAACACTGCTTCGATAGAATACATTCTGTTAAACAATTGTTTTATTTTGTCGATATCAAGATCAGATTTCAACTCAACATCTTCCCTACCAGTTAATTCCACTAATAATTTCTGCATCAGCCTTAAAACTTCAGTCTTCTCCCCTGGTGTCATCACTCTTTCAGGTCTAGCTTGGGCTAAAGCTAAGATTTGGACGATACGACCATATTTTTGCAAACGTTCAGTATTTGATCCACCACCAGCCTTCATACCAACAGTGTTAAAAGCTGCAGCAAATTCTGCTTCCAGAGAATCGTTGGGCGATTTAGAACGGTGAGAAACAACACATTCACATTTATAGGCCAATGAAGTTAGCATCGCCAAAATAGTTTCGGAGATAGTTCCAATCTGGTTAGCCTTAATCAAAGTGGCATTCATAATGCCCTCTTTGGCACATTTTTCAATATTGCTATCCTTGGTAGTAACCAGGTCATCTCCAATAACTAAAATCTTGTCGCCGAGTCTTCTCATCAATAATGCCCAACCTTCGTGGTCTCTTTCGCCAAAGCCGTCTTCAATTGATACAATTGGCACTCCATCTCTTTCAATGGCCGTTTTATAAAGATCCAAAACTTCTTCGCGACTCATCACAACTTTCGCCCCATCTCTCCAAAACAAGTACATACCAACGGAATCTGGTTTTTCAAACTCTGTTCTGTAGGCATTTTCTAATTCTGAAGCAGCCGGATCAAGGGCAATCGCTACATCTTCTCCAGGAACATAACCACATTCCTCAATAGCCTGCTTCATCATGCGCCAAACCCTTTGCTCCGGAACGAGATCGCCTTCGGCTTTTTCAACATAAGGGGCCAAGCCACCCTCCAAACCAATGCCCATCACCCTACCACCAGTAGCATTTTCAATTATCTGTTTTAGTCTAGTTTGCAATTTAACTGTCATTTCCTGGGCTTCTTCATATGATTTTGCTGATAAAGGAATAAACATCCCTTCTTGCATACTAATATTGCTCTCTGGATATTCCTTTTCTGTGTGACAACCCCCCATCGCACAGTTTCGCCATTGCCAAGGGGCAGAAACAACCGATCCATCAGGAAGAGTAATAGCTTTCATCCTTGTTCCAATTAATTTTGCTTTAACAGCTTTTAAACTCTCAACAATTTCTCGAACTTCACGACTAACAGAAGCACTGGCTTCTTTAGCAGCAGCTTCTCGAGCCTTAAATTCTGCCACTTTACCACGATCGGCTAAAAAGCGATCGCACAAACCAACACAACCTGGGGCCAAGAAAAATCTACCGACCAAAATTGCTGCTTCACTACCAAAATATAGTCCCAAACCAATACTTAGCGCCGCAACAGGTAAAGCAACAGCTGCCATAATCCCACTCCAAACAGGACCTGCTGCCGCAACAGCTAAATTATAAGGGGCATCAGGAGAAAAGTTTCCTCCCTCTTTTTTTACCCCTTCAAATTTACCCCAAGGAATCTGAACAAACATTCTGGTATACCAAGCCAGCCTACCAGCAACCCCCCTGATCCCTTTTTGTTTGACCACTGCTTCAGCCGCTTTACGTGAACCATCGTTTAAAGCGGTTAATTTAACCGCAGTTAAATAGTGCCCCATTTCGTGAATCGCAATACCAGCGTGCCAGGATAAATAGGTCATCGCCGTGGAAATAGCAGTTTCAGCACTTAAGAAAACAAATTTCAAGGTTTCTGCTTTACCGGAAACAGTATCAGGCAAACTCAAAAGAGAAGAAATAAAAGCGGCGTGAAAAGAAACTAGTTTATGAATAGCAATAACATGAGCCCGTTCTAAAAATGCCCCTTCTTTAACTGCTAATTGACCAGACAAATATGATACATCTACACTAGAGTATGCATTCATCAACCCCATATAATTATCATAGCCTCGTTGTTCCGCAACTGCATGAAGGGAAGAACCTGCTTCCCAGGAATCATAACCAACCCCCATAGCAAGTAGCCCAGTTAAAGTAGATGCTGTTACCGCCAATCCGCCCAAACTATGTTTGGCCATCCAATCAACCACATGAGTTAATTTCTTTGTTGCCACACGATCAATTTTTTTACCAATCGGCATTCTTGCTTGTAATACACTAACCATTTCAATAATCTCCTTTACTTAATAGTAATATCTTCCACTTCTTCCTCGACACCTTTTTCAAGAAATTTCACTTTATTTTAAATTCTTTATAAGCTCGGTCAAGATAGTTTTTAACCATACTCCTTCACACTCGTTTGCTGTCCTGGCAAATGACTCGAATCCGCCCACAACCACAAACGATTATCAGTTTGGCTGCGAGAATATTCAATCACATTAATTGCTGTTGGCGCTGAAAGCGGAAACTTTTTCATGTGCGCAATATGGACTCCATAAGCAGAAGCTAACGCACTATTAATTGACCAGCCATGGCCAACCACTAAAACAACTTTACCTAACCCTTGCTCAACAATTTTTGCTACTCCAGCTTCAATTCGTTCTTTAGCTTGCCAGAAAGTTTCTGCTTCAGGCGCATTCCACAGATGTGGTTGTTCTTTGAACAAACGAAAGCCAGTCGGGTCTGTTGCTTCGATAGAGGCATCCCCGCCCTTTTCTCTGCGCAAAACCTTGCCAGACCAGTTGCCATAATCAATCTCTTCTATGCCTGGCAGTTCAGAACGAGATAGTCCAAGTGTAGCCGCCAAAAAATCAGCTGCTTCAATGCTACGTCTTAATCTGCTGGAATAAAGTCGATCAAAATTAATCCCTTCTAAGGCCCTAGCTAATAAAGGTAATTGTGTTTCTCCGGTTTCACTTAAACCGATATCATGAGCAGAGCCGGCTGCCTTACCGATTTCACTGTAAGTGGTAGCTGGATGGCGGACCCAAAAGACAACGCAACGCTCTGCAGCTACTGTGGTTTTTTGCAAGTGGGCTTTAACCTCATCCAGCGAACCAAAACGCTGAGCCCTGCTTACTCCATCATTATAATGTAAGGCATGAACCAAGCCTGCTCTAGCTGCTAGGTCATATGAACGGGGACTCGGCCGCCGGCTCAAGGCTTGGCCTAGGGTGGTTTTGAGTTCAAAAAGTGTAGGCGACATTTATTAAGACCAACCTTTTTTTTTCATAATTGCCTCTATTCCCTTTCTTGCCTTATGAGAGGGATCAACTTCTTGACTCCAACCATCCTTCCAAACCTTCACGTCAGCATCACTCATTGCATCCACAGCTTCATCTCCAAAGTTATTACGTAAGGCCTTCTCCAAAGTCGTACTACCAAAGCGATTTGTTTTATAAATCCCTTCATTTTTTGGTGCACCCAAGTCAGCCTTAGCTTCTTTTGAAGGGTGCTCTCCTTCTGTTGCCCGATCAACTCGAGAAAATCCCAAATATTCACCTGCCTGGGCTACAACCCTTGACATCTCATCCCTTGCTTCTGACCCAAAATTTTCTGCAAACTCAGCCATTAAGGCCTCATAAGATCCTCTCCCATAAGTCTCACGATAAACCAACAACAATCGGCCCAACATAAATGTCCCTACACTTCTTAATTCAGGGTTCCTGGCCATTTTACGAATTAGTCTCAGCCGGTTACTAAACCGTAACAAATCAAATAGATTTAACCTGGCCGCATGTTGCCCAATCCTTGTCTCAGCAAAGAAACTCAATACTTCATTCCAGTGAGTATGAACCCAACCATCAACAAATTGGATAGCAGCTGCTTTATCTTCTATGAACAAAAAGATACTAGCTAAGTCAGCCAAATCACTAGCATCTGTTATTTCGCAACTTAGAATCTCCTTAATTTCTTTAATAAAATCAGTAAAGGCTTGCCAGATTATAGAATCATCACCAGAAAGCTCCTCTGGCCTTGAAAGCCCTCTTAAAACCATATTAAGGGGCGAGGGCATAACATCAACTTTCCCTAAATAAATCCCTCCTGTTTGACTAGAAAGAACCACACTGTCCCCTTCTTTAATAGTAATCTCACCTTCTTGGGTAAAAATAACTAATTGACCATCAACCACCTTGGGAGGGGTATTTTGGCCATTCAAACCGACTAAAGAAACAATCCCATAACGCCGCGCAATCTCTGTTAAATGAATAGCAAAATCCGTTAAACTGACTAGGCCAGACATTTCTTTCATTGTTTCAGCGTCACCTGGCACAAAATCAGCTTGAACCAAAATAACCCTTTTCCCTTCACTTCTTGCTGCTAAGGCTTTTTCTTTAGAAAAATATACTTCACCACTCACATCACCACAGGGCAAAACAGCAGTCCCTTTTGCGACTGGCATGAGTTTATATATATCTGGAATCCGACTAGCAAATAGTTGTCTTAAATGAAACGGCCTAACAATTCTCAAAAGATCTTTTCTCTTAATATCACCATGTCCCAACATATCTAACCCAGACCTTAAAGCTGCAAAGCCGGATAAAGCAGCACTATTACGTTGCAAAACCGCTAACATGCCTTGTTCGACCGTTAACTCAAAAGCGACCGGCCCTGCAGTAGCTCTTTCTGTAACTCCAATAGCCGGCTCAAAATGTGCTAGGGTTAGCAAACTCCCCGCTATTTGACTTGCACCAATCCCATAAGGGATTGAGTCTCTTTGAGCATGGGCTGTCATGATTTCCTCACCAAAACGACCAGGGGCATATTCTACCAAACGGGACTTCCCTCCATTAGGATCACGACTATACAAGACGGCTGAAAAAGAATCATGCGCTAATTTCCCTACAATCATTTCTTGAAGAATAATTATTGGCGCAACAAAAGGTCTGCGAGCCAAGGCCGCAATCGTATCATGTTTCGCTTTCATATCAGCATAAGCCCTTTTAAACAAATATCGCAGACAATAAGCTGGATCACTAAAAGCAAGATGACTAACAGATTGTCTCATTGCCTCCAACGCAACCATTGCTTCATATTTTTCTGCTGGCTGGGATAAATTTGCAGCAAAAAGCGCAGCAATTCTATCCGCAAACAAATGAGGATAAGTTTCCGTCAATAAAGTTGCCAAATAATTGCTCCTGATATCATAAGCACCTGCTTTCCCGTATCTAGCGATTAAGCCAGGCAACACACTGGTCATTGCGCCTAAATTTAAATATGTGGGCAACATGCCCGGCAAATTATCTGGCAAACAAGCTCGCATGGAAAGGCCTAAGGGATTTTCTGGATCACCATACTTTTTGCCTGATAACTGTTCTAAAACAGAGACAGCATCAGCTAGAATACAATCTAAAGGATTAAAGCTTGATGAGGCAATTTGCCCCATTCTTGCAGATCTGAATCTTCTAGTTTCTACATTGGGAACGTTATCAGGCCTTCTCCCTGCACTAGAAAATCTTCTTCCATCCTGCAAGAGACTATCACCTAAAGGTTTTATTAAACAAAATACCGGCACAGGTAGACCACGCCTAGCATCTTCAAGTAAACTTAACCCTTTAGTCCCCAAGTCGTCTAAAGATAAGTCCCCAGGATCTGTAGGGGCAATCAAGTGAGCTCTGCTAGTACCAAAATCTAATTTAGCTGGATCAAACCTTTCATAAGCCTGACGATTAGCCACAACTTGATTTTTTAAAATTGTCTGGGCACTATCATCTCCACTTCGTGCCCTAAGAATTAGAGCAAGATGATCAGCAGCTTGGCGACTAAACGGATCTTTAAAGTAGATGCTATCATAATCTCGAATATGAGTTTCTTGCACTGCTCCTTGGCTATCCTTGTATTCAACATAGAAAGGATACCAAGTTGAGCCTGAAGACTGTTTGCGTTGGGGTAAACTAGCAATTAGACTTCCCCGCAACTGGTGAGGTGCATAGTACAATCGACTAATTTTAATAATTTCAATTGCCAAAATAGCCACCTTTTATAAAAATGATCTTGCATTAGTATTTCGCTATCTTTTCAATGAAATTTCACTTTATCTGTAACTAAGAAATTGAAAGTAAGTTGTTTTTTTGTTTTCCGTCGGTAAACCAGTCTGGAATTGGTCTTTAAGAAAACTCCAAAAAT
>MEUC01000020.1 GCA_001771545.1 candidate division WOR-1 bacterium RIFOXYB2_FULL_42_35
TGCACAAAAGGAAAAATTGAACCTACCCCCCCATAAATGTAACATTTCTACTTTGGTAGGAATGTAACATTTCTATCTTGGGTTGACAGAAGTTTACAGCTTATAGTATGTGCGGCAAGGGGTGAACCCCTGCCTGCCGGCAGGCAATAACCAAAAAAATAGGTAACTATTAAATATTTGTGGTGGAGTTTTTGATAGCCAATTTAACTGGCTGTGTGTATCTATAAGCGGTTTTGCTGGGATTTTGAATAATGTCCAGTAAAATTTCTACGCTGGCTTTGCCCATTTCCTGACGGTCAACACTAATAGTGGTAAGTTCTGGCTTGGCTAGCTCGGCATAAGCTGGAGCAGAGATTTCATCAAAGCCAACCACGGAAATATCTTGCGGAATTTTCCAACCTTTATTTTTAATTACTTGGTAGGCGCGATAAGCTAATGAATCGCTAGTGCAGAAAATTGCTGTGGGTGGATCAGCAAGTTCCAACAATTTTTTAGTAGCAGCAATTGCCGTGTCGGGCTTGCCATAATCAGCTTCGACGAGATATTCTTTTCTCTCTATAATACCAGCTTGGCCTAGAGCAAAACGATAACCTTCAAGGCGGTCAGCTGTAATTGGATCAAACAATGGTTCTCCTGTAATAATGGCAATCTTTTTGTGCCCCAAAGAAATTAAATGGTTAACTGCTTGAAACGCGCCGGAGCGGCCATCAGCAACAATGGTATGAAGTTCAACTTCGGGGATTGGATGGCCGACTAAAACACTGGGGATACCTTTTTGTTGGGCAATATAAATCAAATCTCTAGAGCTTTTGCCTAAGAACAAAACACCATCAACTAGATTTTTAGTAATCATCCTGGGAAAATATTCCGGGTCTTTGCCGGTTGACTCAACCAGTACGTTTAATTTTCTTTTTTTTAATTCTTCTAATATCCCAAAGACTACGTGATCATAGAACTCGCCAAACAGCAGATTGTAGTAATCGTCAGCAATTAAGCCAATGTTGCCTTTCTTTTTTAGTTTTCTGACCCGGCTGTACTCCATTTCCCTGGCAAGGCGAAGCACATGCCTGCGAGTATTAGCTTCTACACGGTCGGGATTGCTTAAAGCAAAAGAAACCGTGGAAATAGAAACCCCGGCTTGTTTAGCAATGTCTTTAATTGTAACCAGTTTTCTTCTTTTACCCATATACACTTTATCGTTGTAATGCCAGAGTGATTTCACTCTTTTTACAAATAATTGTAGTAAATTTTACAAGAATTAATAGTGCGTTTTATCTTATTTTTGTTGTTATTATGGTAAAAAAATACCCGATAGCTATTTGATTTTACAGACTATTTGGAATTAGTGGTATAAGTGCTCGAAAATTAAGCAGGAGGAATAAAAAATGAGGGTAAATATTAAACCCCAAGATCTACTCGATTGGCTTAAATGGAATGCAGGCGGTAGAAAACCGGAATTAAGACTACGGCCAAGAGAAGTAGAAATCGATGTTACCACGTGTTGTTCTGGTTTGCCAAGTTGTCGTGCTGATTGCACTTATCGGCATTCAAGAAATAAGGGAGAAAGACTGGATTATTTTTTTGCCAGAGATATTTTACAGCAATTACTGGCTTTAGGCGTGGAAAAGCTTATCTTTTCTGGCGGGGGAGAGCCGTTAGAACCGTTTCCTGATGAAATTTATCGTGACATTGCTCGAAAGGCAAAAATTAAAAATGTTCCAGGCGTCCAAAATATTGCTATTAATTTTATCGGGATTTTAAACGTAGCTGGTTATTTTGGTTTTGAAAATGTCTTGCTAACCAATGGGGTATATTTGGGTTGGAATATATCACCACAAATATTAAGGGCCTTAAAACTGTTGCGGATCTCTATTCCCCCGGTCTTGCATGGTTATGACCATTTGGACAGAATTCATGACAATATTGAAGCAGCAGTGTGTTATAAAAAAGATCAAGACCTGCCTGTTAAGATTGTCGCCAGTCTATTAATACGTCCAGATACGCCGCAAGGAGAAATTACTGACAGGATTGCGACATTAAATGATTTAGGTGTAGATTTGGTCCGTTTTAAACCAACGCACCTGTGGCGCGAAGATGGGAGTCGTTCTATTGGTACAACCAATTATCACGACATAACACAATTTATCTTAGGCCTTAATCATCCCAAGGTCAAAGTTGCCAAGATTAACCGGCTTTTAACTGAAGATGTGATGAGAACCTACAATTCTTGTTATTATGCTGATTTCAATCCCTTAGTGATAGGTGCGGATGGGCTTAATTATGCTTGCTGTGAAACAAAATATTTGCCTGCTTTTAAAAGGGGTAATTTACACCAAAACTCCATTTTAGAAATTTTAGGCCTGGTTAGCCAAAAGCCACAGCCAGTCTTGCCTGCTTGTTTTTCTGGCTGTAAAGGTGATTTAGCTAACCGGCATTTACATGTTTTGGTTAAAGCGTATCAGGCCAAAACTGATGCTATTTTTGATGAGCCTAAGTATTTAGAGCACGCAGAGGCTGCTTTAGCTGCTTTGGTGCGTTCAGCGCTGGAGAATTAGTGGTAAAATTGATCCTATGCTTGTTTCCATCATTATCCCAACCTATAATCGTCCAGAATTTACGCAAGAGGCAATTGCGTCTGTATTGGCACAAACGTTCCAGGACTTTGAGATTATAGTAGTAGAGGATGGTGGGGGCATGACTGCCAGACTGCCTGACCACCAGACTACCAGACTAAAATATTTTAGACGACCACATCAGGGCGTTGCTGCCGCGCGCAACTTTGGCGTTTCTGTCTCCACTGGCAAGTATCTTGCCTTTCTTGATTCTGATGATTTGTGGGACAGGAAAAAGCTAGAAAAACAGCTGGCTTATCTTGCCGCTCACCCAGAATTTAAAATTTGCTACACCAATGAGAAATGGCTACGCAATGGAGAGCATCTTAATCAATTAAAAAAGCACCAGAAGTATCATGGGTTAATTTTTGATAAGTGTTTACCTCTCTGCATTGTCAGTGCTTCGTCGATTTTAATGGAAAGGGAAGTGTTTCACGAGCTGGGCGGCTTTGATGAATCTTTGCCAGTGTGTGAAGACTATGACTTATGGCTGCGTATGAGCTTAAAATATCCTATTGCTTTTCTTGAGGAAAAGTTAATTGTGAAAAGGGGCGGCCATGCCGACCAGTTGTCGCATAAATATTGGGGGATGGATCGGTTTAGAGTGGAAGCGTTGGAAAAATTGTTGAAGCTTAATCTTTCTAGTGAGCAGAAAAAAATGGTTATGGCTGAATTGCACAAAAAATATCAGATATTGCTGGATGGCTGTTGGAATCGGCGAAAATATTTAAGCTGGTTGTATTACAAGCTTAGGCGAAAGTGGAGAAGGACGACGCATCCCACTTAGTTGGCGTAGGCTTAATTTTTAGAGCAAAATCAGGTCTTGCGGCGTCAAAAAGGATATTTTTGTTGCCCCGACATTTTTTGTTTCTGATAAGGACAGGTTTAAGCAAAAGGCCTTGGTTGGCTTATAAGTTAAGAGAAAACTCCTGAAAGAGCGGCTGATTTTAAATTTTTCCAGCCTGGTTGCTTTTACTTCAAAAGGAATGGGTTGCATCTTATCAACCAGAATAAAATCAACTTCAGCGCCTGCTTTGGTCCGCCAAAAAGAGATCGTATTGGCATATTTGACCAGTTTTTTTAAGCTTAGATAGGCGAAGTTTTCCAAGATCACGCCCTTGTCCGGCCGGTATTCAAATTTACCAAATGTGCTGACAGCAAAATTCCTGATGCCCAGGTCATTAAAATAAACCTTGGGATTTTTTAACAGTTCTTTCCTGGGGTTTTTGTAAAATGGCCTGATAAAATCAAGGATAAAGGTTTGTTCCAGATAAAACAGGTAATTGTCTAAAGTGTTTTTGTGGATGCCCAGTGAATTGGAGAGTTCCTCTTTGTTGGTCAAGCTGCCAACCTGTGAGGCCAGTAGTTTTAATAGGTTCATGAAAGCAGTTTCGTTTTCCACTTTAAGAAAAGCTTTAACATCTTTCTCTAGGTAACTTTGAAACACCTCTGCCAGTAAAGCCAACTTTAACTTTTTGCTTTTTGCCATCACCACAGCTGGATATCCGCCGTAGGTTAAAAAATGGTCCAAGGCCAAAGCAAATTTCTGTTTATCCTTGACAATTTTTTCAAACTTTTCTTTGGGGAAAAGGGCCCAGCAAAGCTCTTTTAAATTGAAAGGGTGGAGGTGGAATAAGACCTTCCTGCCAGTCAAGGCTTCATGGATTTTACTTTTGATTTCTAAGGCACTTGAACCAGAAACAATTATTTTTAACGGCAAGTGCAAGTCGTAGACACCCTTGAGGAAAAGGCCTGGTTCTTTTAACCTCTGGACCTCGTCAATAATTACATAGGTTTTACCCTTTGACTTGTTGGCCAGAGCAATTAGCTTGTCCGGGGACTGGAAAAATTCCAGGTGTTTAGGGACATCCAGGTTAAAATAGTGGACAGCTGTGGTCTTGGGCAGGATATCGTTGAGGATTAATTGGTAGAGCAGGACGCTTTTCCCTGTTTGGCGGGCGCCGGTAATAACAATTATTTCCTCCCGTTTTAGCCATTTGGTGATTTCCCCTTTCAATTCCCTGGCCGCAACCCGAGGGGGGAGCTTAACCCCCGCTTTTATTAATTCCAGTCTTTTTTTTGCTTTGTCCATTGTCTTGCCGTATTTGTGTGTAATTTAAGTGAGGTTAAAATAACATGTAATTATAGTTTTGTCAAGCACGCCGATTACGCAAACGTGGAAAAGGAGGATGCATCCCACTTAGATGGGGCTAGCTTCAAATAACTAGGATCTCTCCCCTCGATCATGGCGTTAATCATGAGAGCTAAACGATCCATTTCTTCTTTGGTAGTGTTTTGAGAAAGTTTTGGTTTGCCGGTTTTAACGTCAATTACAGTAATCCCCTGATCACTGATAATTTTGATATCTTCTTGATAGACTTTTTTGCCCTCACAACGCCAAGCTCGTAGTTCCGGGTTATAACGATCTCTTAAGCCAATGATAAAAAGATATTTTTGACCGTGGGATAGGTCTTGGTCCGATGGATAGGGGACCCCTTGGGGATGGGTGTGATAGATCCCCAGATACTGCATGTTGTATTTTTCTAGAAAGGCATAACCGCGTTCAATGTCTTCTTTCCAGAGGGCAAACTCTTTGGTACGGTCGTAAATGTTTTTATTAGCAATGGGGAGCACTGCCATGATTTTGTTGTCGGTGCCACCCAAAATCCCGCCACTTTCCTGAGGATAACAAGCCTGAGCCTGCTGCATAATAATATTGTATTGGCGCTCGGTTATTATGAACATATTTCTATTTTAACATAAGCTTTAAGAACACAGAAGGGGAGATGAGTAGCCTACAAATTTATGCTATAATCTATTTTTGCGTGGAATTAATTAAACGAAAGGGGATTTAAGATGACTAATTGGATTTTGTTGGTCGGTTTCTTAGGTTTGGGTTACGCTTTGTACATTTTCTGGAGTTTTATGAAGGTGGATGCGGGGTCAGAAAAAATGCAAGAGATTGCTAAGGCAATTCAAACTGGGGCGATGGCCTATCTTAAGCGGCAATATACTACTCTAGCCATTTTTATGGCTATTGTTTTTCTGGCTATCTACTTTTTTATCGGCCTCTACGTTGGTTTAGCCTATGTAGCTGGTGGTTTGTTCTCTATGTTAGCTGGCTATATCGGTATGAAGGCTGCTACTCGAGCTAATGTGCGCACAGCTCACGCTGCTGATCAAAATAATCCTGGAGCTGCTCTTGGCACAGCCTTTAGTGGTGGTGCTGTTATGGGGATGACTGTTGCCAGTCTTGGTATTATCGGTCTCGGTTTGATTTGGGTATTAATTCCAGATTTAAAAACTAAAGCCTTGGTTGTCTCGGGTTTTTCTATGGGCGCTTCTTCAATTGCCTTATTTGCTCGTGTTGGCGGTGGTATTTATACCAAATCAGCTGACGTTGGTGCCGACTTAGTTGGTAAGGTTGAAGCCGGTATTCCAGAAGATGATCCTCGTAACCCTGCTGTAATTGCTGATAACGTTGGTGATAACGTTGGTGACGTAGCTGGAATGGGGGCTGACCTTTTTGAATCATATGTTGGCTCAGTTGTGGCGACAATGGCCTTAGGTGTTTTAATGGCCAACGCAACTTTTCAGTGGATGATTTTACCATTAGTTTTAATCACCGTTGGAGCCGTTAGTTCATTTGTGGGGACACTTTTTCTTAACCTTGTTCGGGATAAGAATCCGGCTGCCGCTCTAAATGGTTCA
Source organism: candidate division WOR-1 bacterium RIFOXYB2_FULL_42_35 (assembly GCA_001771545.1). Classification (GTDB taxonomy): domain Bacteria; phylum Margulisbacteria; class WOR-1; order O2-12-FULL-45-9; family O2-12-FULL-45-9; genus XYD2-FULL-41-8. The sequence continues at coordinate 6,324 of MEUC01000020.1, forward strand.
ACCTATGTTGCCGGTGGTTTATTTATTGCTGCTTCATATTTTGTGGTTAACTGGTTATTACCTGGTAATCTTGGAGTTTTCTGGGCAATTCTGTCTGGTATTTTGGTTGGCATGGCAATTGGTCTCTTTTCCGAACACTATACTTCAGGCAAGACAGTTAAAGAATTAGCCAAAAGTTTTCAAAGTGGACCAGCTACAGGAATTATTGCCGGGCTAGCTGTTGGCATGAAAAGCACAGTCCTGCCTATGCTTTCAATCTGTGTTGCTCTACTAATTTCATATCATTTTGTTGGTCTTTATGGTGTAGCAATTGCTGCAGTCGGCATGCTTGGTACCATTGGGATTATCATGTCAGTTGATGCTTATGGCCCAATTGCTGATAATGCTGGTGGTATCTGTACTATGGCAGGGTGTTCTCCGGAAGCCCGTAAAATTACCGACAAACTTGACTCGATTGGTAATACTACAGCTGCTATTGGTAAGGGTTTTGCGATTGGTTCTGCGGCCCTAACTGCGCTGGCTTTGTTTGCTGCTTATACCCAGACAGTAGGTGTTTCTAGTATCGATCTTTTAGAAATAACTGTGGTGGTCGGTTTCTTTATTGGTGCCTTAATGCCATTTGTTTTTTCTGCTTTAACCATGCAGGCTGTTGGCCGAGCTGCTTCTGCGATGGTAGAAGAAGTTCGCTATCAATTTAAAAATATTGCCGGTTTGATGGAAGGGACCGCTAAACCAAATATTTCTCGTTGTGTTGATATTGCTACTAGCTCTGCAATTAAGGAGATGATGGTTCCTGGCGCCTTAGCTGTGATTGTTCCTCTCGTTGTCGGTTTAATCTTAGGGCCAACAGCTTTGGGTGGTTTCTTAGCCGGAGCATTGGGTACAGGTATCCTACTAGCTATCATGATGTCAAACTCTGGTGGTGCTTGGGATAATGCTAAAAAAGAGATTGAAGATGGTTATTTAGGTGGCAAGGGAACCCCAGTACACGCTGCTGCAGTTGTTGGTGATACTATTGGCGATCCATTTAAAGATACTTCCGGACCATCAATTAATATTTTGCTTAAGCTGATGTCGATTGTTGCCTTAGTGTTTGGACCGGTGATTGCGGTTTATCATCCGGTGATTATGTCGTTGTTTAAGTAACCCTCACCCCCATCCACGTTAAACTCTCCTCCCCCTCTCCCAGAGGGAGAGGGGGTAATAAGGTTTTGATTATATGAAACGAGCGCATGTTATATACTCTGGAAACGTTCAAGGCGTTGGCTTTCGTTACACAGCAGTTAATTGTGCGCGTGGATTTGCTGTTACAGGCTGGGTCCAAAATACCGCTGATAGAAAAGTTGAGCTGATTGCCGAAGGTCAAGAAATAGAAATCAAAAACTTTCTCGCCGATCTAAAATCACAAATGTCCTCTTTTATCCGCGACGAGCAGATTTCCTGGGAGCCGGCAACTGGTGAGTTTGGCGGATTCAAAATCAACTTTTAACCCATTCTGGCAAAAAATAAAATTATTTTTCAAAAAATCTTTCAAAAAAGTGAAATTTATGGGAAAATTGACGATATGTTAATAGAGATGGATAAGGAAATAATTACCGATAACAGCTTTGAAGAAAAGCTGGTCATAGAGCATTGTGAATCATTGCCGCCATTGGCTTCGCTCTCCCAAAAAGAGCTAGAGCGGCATCTGCTTGATATGTCAGCTAGGTTTCGTTTCTCGGGAAGAGAGATAAGCGAAAACGAATTGCTGTGTATCGAGCGAGCCTCTGTTCATCATCAACAGTTGCTAAAAACCACCGACAATTTATTGACTAGAATAGCTAGTTGGACCAGAAAGGTTTCTAAACAGCAGAGCCCGATTATTTTGGATGTTGGTGGACCCTTTACTTCCTTTTCTAAAACCTTTGCCGAGCAGGGGTTGACGACAATTTATGTTACCCCGGTAGAATCAGTTATTAATGATGTTGCCGAGAGCGAAAAATTTATCAAGATTGGCTCCGGGGTTTGGCGAGACCGCAGACTCGATCGCTATTTGGTGCTCAGTGATGCTTTGGCCACGGCCGAGGTTTTTTCTTTGAAAAAGAATGTTGAAATGCAGCGGCTTTTCGCTGACAGGGTCAAGGTGCACGATGAATTGGTTCATTCTCTGCAAAGATACGATCAAACTCTGCGCATCTTAAAAGGATTATTAAAAAAGAAGTCGCTTAAGTTGTATCATGAATTACTAAACCTTGATGATGCTATCAAAGTTAGTGGGGCTAAATTTTTGCGGCAGGACGAAACGCCGATTGCCCTAATTTTTAGTGCTTATGTTTCTCTGCTGGTTGATTTTACTTATGTCCTGAGTGGGATTTTGCCTCGAGCCATAGTTTCTATTGAGGAAAAAATAGAAATAAGGGGTTCCTTGCCCGATGCCGTTCGCAATCTGTCTAAATTAGAATATTTTCGAAGCGGGTCATATCACCGAGAATTAATTCCTGGGCCAAACTATATCGAGCTGGTTAATGTGGACATTCCGTCGGAAGATCCTTTTCGCAGCGATTCGTTTCTCTTCCATTGCCGCAAAGATGTTTGCTATCCTTGCCTCAACCCATAATCACTTCAACGTGATGTTCTTTACCTTGGGTTGTTTTATCCGGTGGAATTAGGTTTGATTCCAAGCGTTTATTATCCAAGGTAACAGACTTAACCCCTTTAGAAACATTCTGTGGGTTTCGCACGGTTATATAATATGTTGCTCCTCGGAAAACTTTTTTAACTTCAAAACCCTTCCAGGCTTTAGGAATACAAGGATCAATAATTAGACCATTATAATCTGGTCTAATTCCCAATATCCATTGCATGGCTGCAACCAGGTTCCAACAAGCAGACCCAGTTAACCAGGAGTTTTTTCCTTCGCCAAAGTCTGGGTGGTCACGGCCTGCAATCATCTGACAATAAACATAAGGTTCGGTCTTGTGGATATCGGCAATTTCGTTTCTGGCAGCTGGTTGGATAGCTTTGTAATATTGATAAGCAATATCACCACGACCAATCATACATTCGGCAATCATGGCCCAAGGATTTGGATGACAGAAAATAGCGCCGTTTTCTTTTAAACCAGGAGGATAAACACAGATTGAGCCATATTTCCAGATAAATTCTTTGTAGGGTGGGGTCATGAGCATCACGCCATGTTCTGTCGCCAATTGTTTATTAACGGCATCCATGCACTTAAGAGCTTGTTCTGGTTCTGCAGTACCTGACATCACGCCCCAAGCTTGGGTTTCCAGATAAATTTGACCCTCTTTGTTTTTGCTGCTGCCCATGGGGAGTTTTTGTTCATCAAAAGCACGCAAATACCAATTACCATCCCAGGCAACCTTGTTGATCTTCTTTTTCATCTCATCGGCGATGTCAGTGAATTTTTTAACATCATTTTTTTTACCGATTAATTCTGCCATTTTAATCATTTCATGAGCGCCGTAGACCACCATCTGTGCAACCATGACTGATTCTGCGTCTTCATTATTGTGTGAGAGGTTTAAGCAATCGTTCCAATCGGCAAAATAGCTCTTTGGCAATCCATGAGGACCAACGTGGGTTATGCTGAAGTTGATAGCGCGGGCCATGTGTTCATAAATTGTCCCTTTTTCACCGGCAACAAAAGGAACGTTAGTTTCTAAGAAGCGGATATCTCCGGTCTCTTTAACATAAGCCGGTACTGAAACACACAACCACAAATGGTCATCAGAATAACCAGAGCCATTGCCCTTTTTAGTTAGAGGTGAGTATTGGTGGTAGGCGGAACCGTCTTCAAATTGGTTTGAAGCCAGGTCAACAATTCTTTCTTTTACTTTTTCCGGGATCAAGTGCACAAAACCTAAAGTATCTTGGTTGGAATCGCGGAAACCCATACCGCGGCCAATGCCCGATTCATAATAGGAAGCTGAACGTGACCAGTTAAAAGTGGTACGGCACTGATATTGGTTCCAGAGATTAACCATAATATCTAATTCCGGATCTTCTGATTGCACAGAAAATTTATTTAAGCTGTCGTCCCAGTATTGTTTCAAATCAGCTAAGGCTTGATCAACAACCTTAACATCTTTGAATTTATTAACTTTAGAACTTACGTTAGCCGGGTTTTCCACAAAACCTAAAATAAAAATCAGAGTTTTAGTTTCACCAGGTTTTAATTTTAAATTAAACATTTGTGAGCCAACCGGGGACCAACCATGGGCAATTGAGCTATTCATTTTGCCTTCGATTACCGCGCGAGGGTTGGACCAGTCGCCATAGTTACCCATAAAATCGCGGCGTTGGGTATCAAAGCCGGCGGCTTTAACATTGCTGCAGCCAAAATAGGCACAAATATCTTTGTTGACGCGGTAGCGGGAGAGGTGATAGATAGTGTTGTCTTTATATTCTGTCTGACCAATGTTTAAATTGTATTGATAGTCGGTCATATCGTTTAAGGCGTCCCAGAGGCAGAACTCGACAAAAGAGAAGGCAGAAAGATCACGGGTTTCGGTGTCGCTATTTGTTGCTTCCAGTTTCCAGATTTCCAGATTTTCTCCTTTAGGGACAAAATAAGTGGTTTTTGTTTTGATCTTAGCGTATTCAGAAGAGATTACTGTGTAGCCTGTCCCATGTCGGCATTCGTATTTATATGAATCAAAGTCTTTTAATACCGGTTGCCAGGAGGCTGACCAGAAATCTTTGCTTTGATTGTCACGCAGGTAGAGATAGCGGCCACCGCGATCCATAGGGACGTTGTTATATCTATATCTTAGCAGTCTTCTTTCTTTAGGATCTTTGTAAAAGCTATAACCCCCGGCAGTATTACTCATTAAGCCACAATATTCTTCACAGCCTAAGTAATTGATCCAAGGGAGTGGGGTATCGGGACGGGTGATAACGTATTCCTTGTTTTCTTTATCAAAGTGACCGTACTTCATTTTGGGGGACCTCCTGAAATTCTTTTTAATTAACAATGACCAAATTAATAATTAACAACAATGTTATTAATTGATTAATTATTAATTAGAAACCACGAAAAGACTATTTTATCATAAAAATAGGGGGTCGCGGAAGGGGGGGGGTAGCTTTTATAAGACCTTTTTAATTTGCGTTGCTAATTTTTTATTGCCATTTTGTATTTCTAGAAACAAGCTAAAGTTAGCATAAACAACTTTACCCTGGCCGATTTTCTTAGTAATAATTTGTTGTTTTCTAGCTTTACCTTCTAAGCCGACGAAGAAACCTTTGGGGCAAGGGTCAGGTTCAACAAATTCAAAGGTAACATCAAGCAATCTTTCTAATAATGGAGTTTGATATAAATGACCATTCTCATCTTTTAAACCAAAACGACCTTCGGTAATAAGCGTGCCACCATTCTTGACCCACTTGGTTAAATTGTTAAATTGTTTAATTGATAATAGATATGGGTTGGGTAGTAATATGGTTTTGTATGATAGATTGCCTGCTTCCAAGTCTTCATCAAAGATAAAATCAACACACCGGTCTTTTTTGTAAACAACTTTATGAGCACCATAGGCAGACATCATTTGGTGCATCAGGCCAATATCGGTTCGAACAGCTTCCCATTGCCCGGCAATACCACGTGGTGGGCCTTGTTCCTGGTAGGTTTGGACTTCGCTGTTGCGGAGATAGGCGATGGCAGTTGTTGCCGACCTAAAGGTCGGCATTACGGGTTTTTCTGATGAGTTTATCTTTTTTGCTAGAGCTTTGATTGTTTCCAGTCTTTTTGTTGGGCTGCCATCTGTTTTCATGATACCAAAGCCTGCAGTTTCAGCGCCAAAGAGGGGCGGTCTCCAGGCATGATAGAGGATCGATTGAACTCCATGTTTTAAGGCTGCTTCTGTCCAACCTTTTATTTCCTGGCCCTTAACGTATTGAGGATTGCCCCAACGGACGTTTTGGCCACCTTGCAATTCGGTTATGTGAAACTCAGCCTTACTGTTGCGGGTGAAGCTTCTCCATAAGTCTAAAAACATTTCATAGCTTTGACCATTCATCTTGCCGCCGGCAGGGTAAATGTCTAAACCATACCAATCAAGATCTTTGGGAACTAGATTGTGTTCCGGTGTTCTAGTACAAATACCGATAAAGCCATTTGTGCCGACCTTGTGAAAGGGATCCATTCGCTTAACTTCTTTAGCCAGTAGGCTGACCCAATCCCTGATCCGTTCGGTTTTGAATCTGAGCCAATCCAAGAAGATATGGGGAGAAACAGCTTCCCAGATGCCGCCTTTGGGGGTTTGAATATCATTCCAGTTAGAAAAGGTTGTTGTCCAGAACTTGGCACCCCAAACTTGATTTAATTTCTTTAAACTGCCATATCTTTTTCTAGCCCATTCCATAAAAGCTTTGCGACTATGTTCACAGTGGCAGAAATCAGCAGAGGTGGTGTGATCCAATGGTGGATAAACCGGCTCATTATCAACTTGCCACAATAGTAGGGCCGGGTGTCTTTTGTAACGAGCTACGACTTTCTTTAATAACCGCTCAGCGTATTTACGATAATAAGGATTATCCTTACATATATTAGGACGCGGACCATATTCCGGATATTTAGTGCCATCGTGACCAACTGGTTGACTGCCCGGGTGTTTAGTAAAAAACCAGGTTGGGACTTGAGAAGTGGGAATGCCTAATAAAACTTTCAAACCATGTCTGTGGCAGAGGTCCATAGCTTTATCAAGCTCTTTAAAACTAAACTTGTTGCATTGTGGTTCGACCCAGTCCCAAGCCATTTCTGCAAAGCGGACAATATTAAAGCCAGCTGCTTTAATTTCTGCGAAGGTCTCATCCCAAGTTTCCTTGGGCCACTGATCCGGATAATACGTTACGCCGAAGGGGTACATCTAGAGCTCCTTTTCAATCTTTTTAAGCTGTTCATATTTATCAAGTGCCATGGCCCAGAATTTTAAGTATTTGCGGTCCAATTTACCTTTTTGGCGGGTTAGAACACCCTGGAGGTCAATAATGTCTTGAGGACGGCCGGCTAACAACTTAAAGAGAATGAGATCTTCTGGAGAGATGAAAGAAATTAAACCATGATTTGTTCTTTTGTTTTGACGGCGGTCAAGGGCGTTTTTTTCGTAGGATGTTTTTGGAATCCACAAATCTATCCTGTAGGTGTCAGAAGGGTCAGCAAGGGCAAAGCGGTTGCTTAATTTAGCCAGCATTTCCAGCTCTTTTTTGTGGAATTTGTAGCCGTTTTTATCAAGCAAGCCGAGTAAACCGTTAACGCTAGACGGTTCAAGGGCGATAACAACATCAAGATCTTTAGTTAACCTGAAATCGCCAAAATAATTAACCGCACCGCCGCCAACTATCATATAGGGAACCCGAGTTTTTTTGAGCAACTTGATGAAATTAGCGGTTACTATTTCCAGGTCAATTATCTTTGCGCTGACCATAAATATTTCCTTATTTCTTTATGCAAAACATCAGGCTTGATTTTTGGGTGTTCATTAATTATGGAACTTTTAAGAAAACTCATTGCCATTCTTAAGAGACTAAAGCCGGCCGCAAAACTTTTTTCCCCGCTCATTTTTCTTAATTGTTTAATATTAAGTTTTTTTTCATATTGCCAGTAATCCATGCCAGAATTTTACCATAGATTGTTTTTAAATTCAGTGAAATTTTACCCCTGCTCCCTCAGGAAGAAGGGGGTATAGATTTTAAGGTCGATGGGGGTTGAGGGGTCTGAACAGTTTTAGGACAGGATTACAATAATTTGCTTAATTTTTCTATCCCTAATTAGGCTGGCGGAAGGCTCTGAAATATTGGCTTTTTTAATTTCCACTTCTTTATCATCTTCAAGTGTTAATTTATAGGAAACAGGTTCCACGCCTTTACCAAAGGTGTCTTTTTTCTGCTTATTAATATAAGTCACATCAATCGAGCCTAAGAGTTTAAAGCTGAATTCTCCCTTTTGATCGAACAACCAGGCTGGTAGAACAGGGGAGAGTTTAAAGTTAAGTTTTCCATCTTTATCTAAAGAAAACATCTTCTTACCAGTGGTCATAATTACCCACATATCAATAAACTCAGCGCAGGCGCCGGAAAGACGAGCCACAAAGCCGCGGCCGTGATTATTTGGGTTAGGGTTAGCGGAGCTAACTAAGAAAGAAGAATTTTCTAAAATGCTTCTCTTATAAACTTTAGGATCAAGAAAAGCCGGTAAACAGGTTTTTAAAGCGCTAAAAAATTCATCATATAAGCCGGCTTTTAACAATTCGAGTAAATACTTAAATTCCATGTGCATGAAAACCGATTCGTTTTCCAGCCAGCCGGGTGTAAAAGCCCTGCAGCGGCCAATTTCCAGCGGGGCTTCAGTTAAGGGAGCGTTAACTTTAAACATTTTTAGTTTTTTGTCATACAAGGGACTATCTTTAACCAACTTGGGAATAGACAAATCTTTTTCCACTTTGAGCGCATGAACAAAGCCTTCTAAAAACAAGGGCAGGGGAGTTTGTTTAAAGGCTTTAATTTTAATCTCCTGATGATGGTTGTTGTTATTAATAGTTTCATAATCTGTGGCCTCATTAATAAAATAAGTATAGTAGTTGCCATATTTTTTCAGGCATTTTTTTATTGCAGCAGTGCATTTTTTAGCAATATTTTGCAGAAAAGCTTGGGTTTCAGAAGCCGGTAACTCTATTTCTTTGCCGCTAAGCCCTAATTTGGTCTTTTCACGATAAGCTTCTTTGGCAGTAGTGGCTGTATCCCAATAATCAAAATCATTGTTGCTTTCAACCAGAAGACCGTTGACTCGTTTGATAAATTCTAAAACTTCAATAGGCAGTTTTAAATTATTTTGGGTTGGCCAGTGGTTTAGCATAAATTGGCACAGCCGTTTTAATTCTAAAGTTTCTGATAAGGACGAACCTAGTAGCCCGGGCAAGCCATTTAAGGCATCGTACCAGTCTGGTTTTTCTGCTTCCATTTCCAGGCCAATGCCTTGAGGATCAAAAGAGGCGGCTTTACCAGCAATTAAGCATAAAATTTTTGCGGCTAAAGTAGTGTAATAAACTTCTCCCTGGCCATAATTGGTCCTGACCAGGTTTTTTTGCTTAGTTCGATAGACAATCTGGGCCTGCTTTCCCGCGTCAGCTTGCACTGCCACAAATTGTCTTACAGCTCCATTGTGCAAGCTATATTTATGGCTGCGAGGATGAACAATATGATCATTATCAAAGAAGGTGAACGAGCGATCGTTAAACAATAAATCACTGATCTTATCGGGATAAACAGCAGAAAAACTTTCCAAGAGGTCTGTATTGTAAAAACCATGGTCAATCCAAAAGCCTTCACCATGCTGGGCGCCTTCTTCTACTTTTGCTTCAGCTAAAAGTGCCTTGGCAAATTCTTCTTTACTGGTTTTAAAGCCCAGGCCAAAAGATTCAACATGTTTTAATATGTCGCCCAGAATAAAAGAGCTAATTAATTGCTTAATTAAGGGTTCAGCTGATTTGTTTAAATGCTGTTCCAGTAGTTTTTTGGCACTTAGGGCAGATTCTATTTGGAATTTGCTGCTTAGAACAACTAAAGGATTATAGCCATCCAGCTGGATTAAGTTGAAGAATCTAATAATATTATCTTCGCCGGACAGAGGATTAAAAAAGATATCACAGCGCCTGTTTTGGTTAATATCACGATAATTGCCATTGCCTTGCGAAAAGTAAGTAGGCATAACCTTAAAATTATTATAATCGCGTTCCATGTCGCCATGTTTGCGGTAGTAGATATAAAGTAATTTATTGCCTAGTTCAACCGGCAGGCCGCCGCGCATGACATTGTCTAAAAATGTTTGCCTGGCATAGAGGTCAAAAGTTGGCTGGCTGCTCTTGGTGGCCAGGTTATCAGTTATGTTGGTGACTAATTCCTGGTTTTCTTTAAATTTTGACTCAAAATAGCCTGGTTTTTCTGCTTGAGCTTTAATATCATGGATTCGTTTAATGTCGTCAACCTGGCCAAATAAGCTGGACAAGGTTAAGGTTTGTTTTTTCTTTAGCTTTATTTTTTGGTAAGCCAGGGCGGAGGGAATAATCCCTTCAGCCAGTTGTCTTTTGGGTACGGTAAACTTGTTATTGCTTAATAAATTAACTGGTTGGTCAAAGCTGGTATCAGGGCCAAAAACCACATGAGAGTCAATAATAGCTTTAAGCTGGCCAGCAACAGAAGAAACCGGCAGATAAAAATTGGCTTTTTCAATACAAGTTGTTTCACAGCAATCAGCCGGATTAACTTTTAAGCGGAACAAGGGGGCATTATTATCTAAATTTTCTACCAGACACCAGGCAGAAATGGTTTGGCTAATGCGCTTTAGGAGGTCATCATTAAAACCAGCCGGGATAATGACAGGTAAGCCGTCAACTATTTCCATTGTTTGGTCTGGCCCAAGATTTGTAACTGTTACTATTCTAGCCAGGGCAGGGAAGGCCTCGTTAGCCACTGTGAAATAAGTAACTTCTACCCTGACTTTTAAGGCTTTGTTTTCGTCAATCAGTTTTAAGCTGTCGGAGCTAACCAGCATAGTGCCGCTGTTTCTAAACGGCTCAAAAACTTTGCCCTTGATTTTAATAAAAGTGCGAAAACCAAGGCACTGGGTCTGGCGCATGGCCTTATTAGCTGGCAAGAACTCCATGATGGCATTATCTTTGTCCAAGATGCCGCAGGAGCTAATCGCTTGACCGCGGTTGCAGTAAAAAACCCACATGGGGCAGCCAAATTGGCCGGCAATTCCAGGTAAGAAACTGGCAAAGGTAGGGGCCTGGTTGTAATTGTCGATTACAAAGTTGTCGTCGTTTGATAGGTGATATTTTACTTTGTTCATCTTTGAAATGAGAAGTTGGGTTAAGGGTTTTGATGCCGGTATTGAGGCTAGAAAGAGGAGGGAGAAGTTAGACAATCAAACATCCACTATCTACATCCAATTTCCATACAGGCCTCCACCCCCAAATCCCATCTTCCGTCCCCAATGATATTTTACTGTTTTTTGGGGGGAGAGTCAAAGCTATTAAAGCTATTAAATTGACGGCAAAGTGAAATGTTGGTCCGATTTTATCGATATATATATAGGAGTTAATTATGTGTGGTGGAATGAACGCAACCGAACCTTATAGGCCTCGAAATTCTGCGAGAGTGCAGGATACAGATCTAATTGTTATCAGAACTAATATACAACAAATCCTTGCTGGTCGTCATCCTGAAATTAGGGCTAAAAGATATCAAGCTGGGTTCACCTCAAATCCCTGGCTACTTACTTGGGAGGCTCGGGGCTTAAGTGTTGTTTTAAAAGATGTCAGCCATGTGGCAACTTCTCCCTGGGCAAAAAACTTTGATTGGTTTAGTGAGCAATTTGAGTTTTCTCGCCATTGTTCTGTAGCGAGTAGTGTTTTTGCTAAATTGCCTATGAATGGTAATGTTTTTGTTCTTTATGAATATATCGAGAGGAGTCGACCAACAACTTTTGCCGATACTGTCGATGTCTTGGCTCGGGTTTTCTCTGACTCGGCCGTATATTCACAACAAAGAACATTTCGGGCAGAGCCGGCGGAATATTTACCAACACTTCTTGCCGGATTGCGAGAAGTTTTAACTGAGGATAGGATTAAACAGGTGGTTCCAGAGGTTGAGCCTGAGACAGTCAGTCTTTTACAACGGCTAGCCAGTTATTTCGTTTTTGATGGAGGCTTTATATCTAGATACCAATCTCTGCCAATTGGTTTTGTTCATAGCGATGTTAAAGCTCCTAATGTGGTTGTCGGTCACGAGCATGGACAAGAGATGAAAACCCTGATTGATTGGGATTTTGCTGGCCCTAAAGTTAGGCTTAAAGAGATCTCTCACTGCGTAGCTATTGCTTTGGGAATGTACGGAGCAGATCGGTTTGATGGTTTGCTGGAGACTGTTCTCAAACGGATGAGCCGGTCGGATTATTCTCTTGTTGGCGTTGAGGAAAATTCTTTAGCGGAAATGATCTTGATGAATATGCTCTTTTTTGATGTTAATGATTTGAGAAACTTTACCCGTTTAGAACCGGACCATCAAATTGGGATACGATCCGGGATGAAAGAGCGCTGGAAATATTTGCACCAAGTTGTCGATCGCAATGAATTTCTTGGTTTTCCTGTTAGACGTGCGCTGGCTTAGTTTTTCCTACTCAACTGTTACTGACTTAGCCAAATTACGGGGTTGATCCACGTGGCAGCCGCGCTTCAAGGCAATATAATAGGCGAGTAACTGGAGAGGAACGACTGCTAGTATGGGCGACAAAGCCTCAGAGCTCTTAGGAATAGAGATAACCTCATCGGCACTTTCGGCAAGAGAAAAGTCCCCCTCGGTGGCAATGCAGATAACAACCCCGCCGCGGGCTTTAACCTCTTCAATATTACCCAAAATCTTTTCGTAGCGACGACCGGCCAAGGCGATAACTACCACCGGCATGTTTTTATCAATTAAGGCGATCGGCCCGTGCTTCATCTCTGCGGCAGGATAGCCTTCGGCATGAATATAGGAGACTTCTTTTAGTTTAAGTGCGCCTTCCAGGGCAATAGGAAAACCTTTGCCACGGCCCAAATAAAGGGCATTGGTGGCTTTGTAAAACTTTTCCGCCACTTTTTCAATGGCTTTTTCCTGATAAAGTGCCTGCTCGATTTTAGTGGGGAGCTCAATTAGATCGTTAATTAACTTGGTGGCATCATGGTCACTTATTTTACCTTTTCTTTTGCCAAAAAGAATGGCCAGTAAGTAAACTATTACCAATTGTGTAGTAAAGGCCTTGGTTGAAGCAACGCCAATTTCCGGGCCGGCATCAGTATAGACAACTCCGTGTGATTCACGAGCAATAGAGGAGCCGACAACATTGCAAATAGAGATAACCTTGGCATTTTGGGCTTTGGCTTCCCAAACAGCGCCTAAAGTGTCGGCTGTTTCTCCGGATTGGGTAATGGCAATTACCAGCGTATTCTCGTCAATAATTGGATGGCGGTAGCGGAACTCGGCTGCGTACTCCACTTCAGTTGGAATTTTGGCAAACTGTTCAAACCAATATTCACCAACCAGACCGGCATGCCAAGAGGTGCCACAGGCAGTGAAGACAACCCGATTGATATTGCGCATCTCTTCATCGGAAAGGTTTAATTCATCAAAATGGATTTTATGGCTTTCGGCAAAGATTCTCCCTTCAATACTTTTGCGAATAGCATTAGGCTGTTCATGGATTTCTTTGAGCATAAAATGTGAATAGCCGTCCTTTTCTGCCGATTCCGGATCCCAGGAAATAAGTTCCCGCTTCCTTTTAATTAATTTGCCTTCAGAATTGAAAATCTTTAGTTTGTTAGGGGTGATAATGCCGGTTTCGTCGTTTTCCAGTTTAATTATCATGTTGACATATTTTAGCAAGGCCGGGATATCCGAAGAAAGGAAACATTCTTTGGCGCCAAACCCAACAATTAAGGGGCTGCCGTTGCGGGCAATGATAATCTTTTTGGGTTCATGTTCGGAAATAACTGCCAGGGCATAAGAACCCCGCACAAATTTTAGGGCCTTGGTAACGGCCTTATGCAGATCCCCGCCCTGCCTGCTCGCCTCGCGGCGAAGCGGGCCGGCAGGCAGGGAAAAGTTTTCTTCAATCAGATGAGCCAGGACCTCTGTGTCGGTAGCAGAGATGAATTTATGGCCCTTTTCCGACAACTCACGACGGAGTTCCAGGAAATTTTCAATGATGCCATTGTGAACAACCACGATCTTACCCTGACAGTCTTCGTGGGGATGTGAGTTTGCATGTGAGGGACGGCCGTGAGTGGCCCAGCGAGTATGGCCAATGCCAATGTCTCCGCCAATCGGTTTTTTCTTGAGTTGTTTTTCCAGGTCAGCAATTTTACCGGCGCGTTTAGAGAGGAATAATTTACCTTGGTCTAAAGTAGAAATTCCAGCAGAGTCGTAACCGCGGTACTCAAGCTTCTTGAGCCCTTCCAAGATAAAAGGGACCGCTTCTTTTTCACCAATATACCCAAATATGCCGCACATAATTTATTGATTAAGGATAGCTTCGACTTCTTTCTTTGCCAGCTGGAGTTGTTTTTTGATGTCTTCAGGATCGTATTTTACGCCGGAAGTGACATAATCCCACATAATTCCAAATCTGCGGGTTAGGATCGGTTCGAGCAAGCCCCAAGATGGAATTGGCGGATAGGTACGGCCGTAGCGAGTTGCTTCTTTAAAAACTTTACGATGAACATCATTGCTAAAGAAGGGATCGGCAAAGGCGTCTTGCCGGGCGGGTAAGAAGCCGCTTGTTTTGGCATAGGAGACTTGTTGTTTGGTGGCTGTTAAAAACTTAATTAAGGCTAGTGCGCCGGCTTTATTTTTAGCTTGTTTAAAGATTCCTAAGCTGGAGCCACCGATAAAGGTATAATGTCCTTTTGGTCCTTTGGGATAACCGGTTACAGCAAAGTTGCGAGAAGTAGTAGAGCCTTGAGCCCCGCCTTCCGCCGCCGGTCTGGTTAAGGTTTTTACTTCGTAGGGACCGTCAAAATACATGGCACAGGTGCCGCTGTTAAAGTTACCACTGACTTGAGCGGTATTTAGCTCTAAGTACTCAATGGGAACATAGTAGCTTCTGACCAGGTCAATGTAGTAGGAAATACCATTAAAAACTTCTTCGCTGTCCAGAACGCAGGTTTTGCGGTCAGGCGCTAAGAAGTCGCCTCCAGCCATCCAGATCCAGGGAGCTAGCGAATGAATAACGTTCCAATCGTTTTTACCGGAAACGCCCAAGGGTGCAATGGCTTGGTCATCAATGAAAATATCCTCATCATAAAGCTTTTGCAGGGATTTTTTAAAGGAGTCCCAAGTGCCTAAGTCGTTAGCTGTCAAGCCGGCCTTTCTCAACGCATCGGTGCGAAAGAATAAAGCCCTGGCATCAACGATCCAGGGAATGGCAGTAGTTTTTCCGGAGTTTTCAATTCCGGTTGTTGTCCAAGCCACCGGTAAAAAGGCCTTTTCTCCACCAAATTCTGCTATGGCTTCTTTTGAGATGACATCAAGGGCACCCATACCGGAAATGGCAGAGACCCAGGTGGAACCGAGCTGAACAACATCAGGAACATCTCCAGAGGTAGCTGCAGTAGTTATTTTAGACCAGGCTGCACCCCAGTCAACAGAAGTGATTTTTACTTTGATGCCGGTCTCTTCTTCAAATGGTTTGATGAGTTTTTCCAGATCAGTTACAGGTTCCAGGGAATTAGGCATAACCCAAATTTCAACTTCTTTGTTGTTGTTGTTGCTGCTGCTGCTGCTGCTGTTGTTAACGATTTTTTTCGGGGCGCAGGCAGTTAAAAGTAGTGCAGTAGTCAGTAGTACAGCAGACAGGACCATAAGCTTTCTTTTCACAGAGAAATCCCCCTTGATTTATAGGTTTTAGACGCAAAGTAGTATTATAGCAAATATTAAGGGGGCCAGCAATGGTTTCGTGTATATTTCTTCATGAGGCAACAGGTGGTGGTAAGTGGAAGTTAATTAAAGAAGGAGACGATTTTCCACTCTATTCATCAGTGTCTGATACCGGTGCCTCAGGTTGTGAGGCTGGCGCTGGTGCAGGAGCTGATTAGTCTCCGGCAAACAACTTTTCAAGTCCTTTTGCAGCTCTCATAAATAACCAAGCAGCATCTTCAAAATGGAAATCACCCTTCATAACGATTCCACCTCGAAAATCGGTGTATCGGTGACCAGTAGCTAGATCTTCAAGTTGGCCAACAGATAAAGGATTAAGAGTGAAAACTTTTAACCATGGTTCTTTGTATCCTAAGAATGAATGAGTCTCTCTGGTAACAGGATCATACATATTAGCTTTTTCGTGGGTATAGCTATAAATATGCAGATCACCCCAGCGGCTTCTAACTCGCCCACCAACAGAAAAAGTTTCTAAGGTTGGCCAAGTAGAATTAGAACTGCTGGTGAATTTTAAGAAGAGTTCTGGTTTTAAGTCCGGATTTTTGAACTGATACACTATAGCTGGATCTGAGTTCAATTGACGCAATTTAAGGCCGCTTGATCTTTCCCAGGCAAGTTTCAGTGACAAACTATAACGTTCTAATGATTCAGTATAATTGCCAGTTCGGGTATTAGCTTCAAAATCAGTTAAGATAGCTTTTTCACTACGGCTGCCTAACTCAAAACTAGCCTGGAAATATACATTAGGCAAATAACCTTGGCCAGTGTCATTGGCCCTTAATTCCAAGTCTGTACCAAAGCTGACGGTATTTTCATAAGCAGGAGGGTCAACGTCTTTAAACTCTGACACATTATTATAGCCTAAGAAAGGAGAGACGCTTAACGTGCCGTCGAAGAGAATAAAATTGGCTGCAACGGATAAGTTGTTTTCAACGATGTGACCGTCAAAATATAACCTAGAGGGAGTCGCAAAATCCTGATTATTCCAGGAAAGAGCATAACTGATGGCCAAATCAGCCCGAGAAGTGTTAGGGATTTTAGGTAATTCTATGAAAGCGTTCAGTCCAGCATTAAGTTGGGTCATTCTGGCCTCAGCTTGATCTTCCCCTGCATTGTAGTGCTTGACACTAAAGTCAAGCATTGGCTGCCAGACAACTTGTTTGGCCCAATTAGGCCAGCCAGATGTGCCATGGCGACCGCCAATTCCCCTTGGTCCATTAAGGAAAGGAGCTAGGCCAAAGCCAAAGTCTACCGTAGGCGCATCTTCTCTGATTGCCAGGGCAGATAATTGCATTGGTCGGATGGGGCTTTCATTATTAATAAAGCCAGAACCACCAAATCCTAATCTTATGGTATGATTCCACTGTTCTTGGCTGGTTAAAGGAGCAATAAAACCTTCAGGATCTGTGGTCCTAGTGCCAATCACATTGCCATCAATGTCTTTAAGTAGAATTGTAGCTGGACCGGCTTTAGCGTGAGGCTTAAGGGTGATTCTAGGAAAAACTTTCCATTTTGTGCGAGCATGAGGTGGGACAGTGGCTTGACCAACAGTTTTACCGTCACTATCCACTACCTCTAAGGCGTGGACATCTTTTATGTCATTTGCCCAGACAGTTAGAATTTGTGGCTCTCCATTGGGCTTTAAGCTCTCAGTTGTCACGGTAATTGACCATGGTTTTAGGGTGGCGACCTTAGCGACTTCTTCAGGAGCAGCCAGTTTTACCTCTAATGCATCGGGAATCAAGGCGGAAAGATAGCCATCAGCTGTTGAGATGCGCACAGAGACAGTTTTGCCGATGATGGCGGGATCGTCATGGGAGACATCAATCAAAACATTTTTTGAGCCGGTTAAATCAGTATTAGGTGTTGTTTTCGCCGTTTTACTATGGACAACTTTATCTTCATCTAAGAATTCCACCTTGGCCTGGTCAGCAGGAAAGTTTTGCACAACAAAAGAAATAGTTTTGCTTTCTCCTGTTTTGAGACTGACAGTTTGTCTTTTTGTATCTGCAACAGATAGGCAAGTATTCTGGGGGGGATTTAGATTGTATGCGCACAAAAGACCAACCAGGTCTCCGGAGCTATTCTTGGCGGTTAATTTTTGGGTCAGGGCGGTTTGAATTCCCTTCATTTTGGGGTCGTTTTTAATTATGCGAAAAAGAACGCCCATTATGTCCGTTCTGGTTTTTAGTTTGGGTAATTTACCAACTCCAGGAAAAATTTTATCGGCTAGTAATTTAGGTTCGCCGAAAACAGCTCGCCATGTTTCTGTTGAGACAAGATATTTTTTGCCGTAGATCAAGGCCAAAGAATAATCCATAACATCTTTAATTCTCAGGGCTGCAGCAACTATTTTTTCCCCATCAGAAACTAATCCCTCAGATTTTAGTTCGTTAAGGACAGTTAATAAGTCAGCAGAACTGGTTTGATCAGTTAATTTTATTGCTAGTTTATCGTAAACAGGTTTAAGATCTTTATTATCCTCGATCTTCTCTAGTAAAGCTTTTTGTAAACCAGTGATTTCTTTTAAATCCTTACTGGGCTTAACGTCTAATAGCTTAGCCATATTATCCGGCTTACCTTTTAAGGCGTCAGCCAGCTCGGAAACTTCACTTTTAAAGACAACAGCTACGAAATAATCAAGCAAATCCTGGAAAACAAGACCTTCTCTAACTATAAATCTTTGTCTCTCATCCAACCCTTGTATTTGTGTTGCTAAAGCGGTATCAATACTTGTCATTTTATTGTTTTCCCCTTGTTTTTTTAGTCACAACCCATGGCCATTCTAGCCATTGGATCTGAAACATCTTCGCAACCATTTTCAGACTTTGCTTTAGGCTTTGACGTAGGCTTTGTCGCAGATGCTGTTGGCCTAGGTGGTGGTTCAGCATCAGGTTTGGTTGCAGGCGGCATTCCAGCATCGGGTCGTGGTGTGGCCGCAGTCTTAGTTGCAGGTCTGGTCGGGACAACTTTTCTAACTGATACGGCATTACTGTTATATGTAAGTTTTTTTCCATCTTTTGTTTTAATTGTGAGGTTTCTGGAGGCTTCAGGAGCGGTTGTCTCTACGTAGACTTCAATGGTGAGAACGACTTTTCCTTTATCAATTGTGATTCTATCAATAATAAAATCGCTGGTCATTTCCTCTATGTTTGTTATTTTACCAGTTACCCCATTTGAAAATTCAACTAAATATGTGTTTTTGTTCAGATCTGAAAAGATTGCTTTGTCTGCATAAACCCTAAGCGTTCCTTCTCTTCCTTGCTGTATTATTAGTCCAGTATTTGGGATTAATGTGGCGGGAGGGGTTGTGGAAGGGGGTGGGGAAGCTGTCGGCGGAGTGGTTTTTGGCCTAGCTGCTGCCGTAATAACATTGCTAATATCAGAATACTTAATCCCCAAATTAAATTTGCTCGGATAGTTGCCAAAATACAACTTGAATGGATAGTTTCTATCTTTTGCATAACAATGGCCATTGTAACCCAACTTGCTTCCGTTGGTAGCAAGGCTAACCAATGTCCGGCCTTTACTGGCGGTGATAAGTTTTAGAGCTAAGCTTTTAGCGGCTTCTTCTTGTTTAGTCGGAATCAGGGCAAGATATTCCGGTTGCTTTCCCAATAAAAATTTGGCAATGGCATCTGCTAGACGGTCTTTCGAGTCGAGCTGCGTATCCAAGGGAAGATTGAAGATTCGTTGTCCGTGAGCAGGATGGAGATAGCAAGAATCTTGAATATCATATTTATCTAATGCGGCTAAGAGTTCCGTATCGTATATACTTACAAGGTCGTTGGTTGAAGGGGTGTTTTTCCCTCCAAAACCAACAATCAATAAGGAACCTAGCGGTGAAATTGGAACCATATTACACTACCTCTCTACGTATATATCGACATATTTTGCCTGTGATTTCACTTTATTTGTAAATAATCAGAACTATTTAATATGGTTTATTGTAGTCCCAAATGTAGTTTGTTGTGCCAGGGTCAGAGATCCAATAGCCTTTGCCAGGCTGAAATTTCAAGGTAGTTGGGCTACTGTCTGTATACCATTTCTTTTCGGGTGCTTTAAGCCAAGCTTTATAATATCCACCGGTTTTTTTTGGGGTTTGGATGGTGGTGGCAAGGATAGAAAAAGGGCCTGCTGTTGCCTTGGCTGCTAAGCCGGAATTGTCCGGATGAATTTCAATTGGGTATGCTGTGCCAATGAGGTTTTGTTGTTTGTTTGCGTTGATTGAAATAGAGCGGTTAGCAGCTGGGATTTTACCAACAACAGTTACATATTGTTTGTTTTTAGCGGTTATTATATAACCAAGATCCGGTTCAAATTTGATGCTGGTTAAGTTGCTTCCTGTATACCACTTGTTCCCTGTTGAATTTAACCAAGCCTTTTCATAACCGCTGCCAGTATATTTTTGGATCATATCGGCAGAAAGAGAGAAGGGGCCGCCGGTTAGCTGGGCGCCGATAACTTTATCCATTGAAGTATCTTCTGGGATTAATGGAAGGGAAACCAGATTGTTGCCAGAATCCAAATCCAAGTCAAATTTTACCAAAACCTCTTGGGTTAAATCATCCGTTGTAACTGAAGTTGCTCCGGAAGGTAGAATTTTATAAAATCTAATCTTGCCGTCACCAACCTTAATCCCTGAATCTGTATAGGTTGTTGTGCCTGCGACGATAGAAGAGAGCTTGGTCCAGCCGGTCGTCGCAAAAGTTGTATCTTTCGACCAAATATCAACAGCCTTATTGGTTGGAGTCGTCTGCCATTCCAGGCTAATAGTTGAAGAATTAGCAATGTCCCCATCCCGCTTGATTTTTATATTGTTAACATCAACTGTGGTTGTGCTGGCGCCGATTGTGGCAAAGGCGGCTTGGGAGTCAAGGGTCTCGAGACCGGCGTTATTTAGGGCCTTAACAACATAACTATACTCCTGGCCTACAACCAGGTTAGTGTTATCTGTTAGACTGGTGGCGGTAGTAGTGCCGACAGCGATAAATGGGTCGGTTGAGAAACGAATATGTCTTGAAACCACATATTTTGTGTTGGCAGGATTATTGTTAGCATCCCAACTGATATCAACCGAGCTGGCAGTAATATTTGAGGTTTGTATTCCACTAGGGATAGCTGCTGCTGAATGAGCCATAGAAGTCTTTGATTTGGCGCTATTTAAATCGCTATTATAAGCAACAACATAGCGGGAGTATTGAGTATTGGGACTCAAATTCATTTCCGTGTAAGAAAGGTCATTTTTGGTTAGCGTTATAATCAAGTTGTTGGTTATTGCATCGTATAGCTTATAGCCTTCTTCTCCCTGGTTGAGCTGAGTCCAGCTCCAGCGGACTTGACCGGCTGGCAGTGGAGCGCCTCCGACATCTTTGGCTTCGCCGGTTAAATTACTGGTTTGAGTGAAGTTAATGCTAAAACCATCGACAAGTGCTCCGGTGTAGGTTTGTGCAATATTGAGGTAACGATTGTCAACGACAAGATCATGTTTTCCCGCCATAACTATGGGGTTGGCTGGAATACTGGCTGTGATCTGATTGGGATTGACAATATTCACATTACTCAAGTTTTGAATAGTTGCCTGAGTCCCACCAGCGTAAAGATAAGCATTAATACTGGCAATCCCGCCCTGGCGGAAATTTTCACCATTAATCGTTACGTTTACCCCTGTGCCATAAGCCGTGATATTGGGAGTGACTGAAGTTACTTTTGGCAGCAGATAAAGTAAGTTATTGGTCAGCCATGGGTCTTCAACTAATTTTATCTTGCCACTGCCGCTATTGGCAGCCGCACATCTTTTACCGTCAGAAGAAATTACAATAGAATCGGCATAGGGCAGGGCGACATTTTTAATTTTTGTGGCAGTTAAGGTTGAACCATTAGCAGTCTTAACGCTACTGACAGAGACTTGATGTAGCCCAACGTTCCCGCTAACCAGCTCCTGAGTAAAAAGCAGGTACTTGTTATCAGGGCTAATATCCAGTCCTGTCCAGCCATAACCACCAGTTGCGCCACTGGTAATTTTGGCTGTCAGTTTAAAATATGGAGCAGGCAAGGTTTTGGAAACTTCATAAACCTCTACATCGGGATCTCCAGCAAGGTCACCATTAACGGTTATATAAAGATATTTTCCATCCGGAGAAACTTTTAATGAGGTTGGGGCTTTAAGTCCGGTAATTACTCCCACATAAGTGTGGGTAGGGCTTTGACCATTGGGCCAAAGTGAGTAATAAACAAAAACCTTACCTTGATTGGCCTTTTGTAAAACAAAGAACCAATAACCGGTCCAATTTGCGGTGACTTCCGGAGGGGTAACTGCAACATCAAAGAGCCCTGCTTGGTTGCTAAGAATAATATTCCCCTCGCGTTGGCCGGAAGATGGGTTGAACATGTGGATGCGGCCAGCACCCATATCTGCCATGTAAACAACGTGATCCAGGGCAACAATTCCAGCCGGTGAAGCGTAGGGTTCAATGGCCCAGTTCCAGCCAAAATCTTTTAAACTACTTAGGATGGGTCGGCCATCAAGGTCTAAGTCATAACTTCTTAGTTTGTGGGCGACTCCGGCAAAATCATTGATCGAAACGTATAATTTCTTGCCATTTGGGGAAACAGCCAGGCCGAAACAGGTTTGTGAACCGGTTAACTCAATTATGGGTATTCCTCGGTTAGTATATTCATACCAACCGGCAATTCCTGCGCTAGAGTTTTCTCCACGTACGTACATCCTGATACTGGCCGGAGTAGAGGCATTATCTGGTACGTAAATAGCCTGGTTAATAGGATTACTAATTGCTTTTGAGGGAATGCCCATGCCTTTGGTGCTATACGTTAGTTCCGATGTTCGGGTACCAACTTCTAATAAGGGGCTAATAGTTTCTTGTCGTTCAACAGGAGAGATGCTTTGTATGTCTAAATCTTCTATGACAATTGGCATAGCAATGTTTTCAAAGGCAACAGAGCTGCCAGCTAGAAGTAATAGGGCTATTAATGATAAAAATAATTTTTTAATCATTTCAATCTGTTTCCCTTATGGGTGGGTCTCAGTAATAATTCTCCCTTGTAGGGCAAGAATATATTCACTGTTGGGATACCACATGTTCTTATCTAGGCTTACAGGTACACGCAATCTAGCCGAGAGAGTTTTAGCCTGCGACTGGGCTTTATCTAAATATTGAGTGTAAAATTTGGGATCAACTTTAAAGCGAACAGTTGGTTGCTGGTCACTTGGTTTACAAAAAGCGCTTAGGAAATTGTTGGTTTTTTCTGTTTGGTCTGGGTAGAGATTTTTGTTGACGTTGCCATTATGAGAAAGGGTCATGCTTTGGATTAAAACTGGCAACCAGTTGATATTATCAAAAGGATCTGTGTGTGGGGTTGAGTCTGGTTTTATTGGAACAAAGGCATCAGCCGCAACCCCAGCGTCTGGACTAGCTGGGATAAAAGCATCAGAACTAATCGGTTTAAAGGCATCGTAAGAATTTTGAGCTTCGCCAACTCCGGCGTCACTTGATTTTAAGTCGGCTGAGCTGCCACCGTCTTTAACCGCCGTACCGGAGTCACCAGCCGGCCAAACATGAGCATCTGTTTGAGTGTTGTTAGTTTTGGATGTTAAGCGCAGTGCTCCTGCTTTACAGGGAATCTTAACACTACCAGGATTTTTTGGGTCGATTAATTTTGGATCAATTAGTTGAGGATTAGAATATAACTCGATATAAACACTGCCCCCTTTAGCTACAACGTCCTTGAAGTAAACAGCAGGAATGTTAAGGTCAACAACAAAATCGTTCACATTGGAGTTGCCAAACCGACCACCCTCCAGATTGCTCGGTTTTATGGGAGTAACGGGAATGTTTCCAGCGTCGCCGCTAGGCAAATTTATACCGGCATCACCAAGGGGAGCAGGTTCGCTTGAACCACCGCAACCGGTTGCTCTGGCGGTAGAGGTTGAACCATTCCAAAGCTTATCCACAATCATTAAAGATGTTTGGGAAATTTTCCGCCACATAGAAGCCTCTTGTTTTCTTTTGGCAGGAGTAGCGACAGCTGTCAGAGAGAAAGAAATAGTAGTTGTTTTTATTTTCGGTGCGGTTAAATCATAAGCTGCTTCTTCCAGTGGAGTGGCGGTACGGCACTGCTGTTGTTTATAATCATAAACCCCGGCAAATTTACCGTCAACAGCAATAGGATAGATCCCATTAGACATGCTAGTTCTCCTACATATATATCGATACTTTTGAGGAGAAATTTCACTAAAATCTTGAATCCAGTTGGGGAAAGGACGAGGAGAAGGATTAGGAGTAGTAGGTTATAATAAATACATACCCTAATCTTACACCTGTTCCTATTCCTGCTCCTTTCGCAGCTTAGAAGTTGATGGTTGCTTGAACTCCGCCGCCAAATTGCTTTAGATTTAGATCTTTATCAATACCAATGTTAAATGTTGCATCGATCCTAAGCAGCCAGCCAAAGAAAGGGTCTTTGAATGGGGGGGTAATGGATAACCGATGGTCAAACATAAACAGGGCGTTGTCATAGGTTGGATCAGCTTCGTTGGTCTTAAAGTCCTCGGAAAGTCGCATTGTTAGTGGTTCAATGGGCATATTAACTGACCAGGACAAGGAGGTCCAACCTGGCAAAACACCCCAGAAGGCAGGCAGGTCAATATCTTCAATGCCCACTCTAACGGAGCTGGTATTGCCGAGTCGAGAACGCATCTCCGGCATACTGGGGTTTTCAGGAGGAGTATAAGTATCAGGGTAAGAATAAACGACATTTTCCCAACCCAAAACTACCTTGTTAAGTGCTGTGTGTATGGCATTAGGGAAAAAGGATGCCGGTCGAGTATATATACCGGCCCAGACAGACCACTTGCTGTAATTATCAAATTCTTGATGATGATGAGAAGCCTGGATAGTTAAGTGATCCCTGAGCTTTAGGCTTATGTCGGTACGGAAGTCAAGATTAGCTTGTTGTTCTGTGGTAGGGATAAGCCAGCTGTGACTAAGATTAAAAAGCCCGCCTTTATAACCGCCTAAATTACCATGAGCGGATAAAGATAAAATTGGCTGGGCTAACCAGTCGTCGACCCCGGTTACTTTTTGCAGGTTTAACTCCGGGCTAAACCTTAATCTGCCATTCCAGAAAGGGATTTCCACTTTGGCGGTAAGATTGTGAGAATCAACCCCGGAGCTGACATAGTGCGTTGCAGAATAGGCCAAGCTGGCTCTGACGTCATAAATATTACGCTTAATTCTTAGAGCCTGGAAATATGATCTCTTCAGCTGGTCTTGCTCAGATGTCCAGGAACCGAGTTGTTCAATTAGCTTTAGGTCTTTGTCTGCTTCATCAAGATGGTCTTGAGCCTTGGTTCTACTGCGGCCAGATTCCCAGTCTTGATCAGCATAAAGATTGGCCAATCCAACATGGGCCTTGGCCCTAAGGGTTAAAATAGAAAAGGCAGTAGCTGTTTCTTCCTTGCTTTCTGCTTTTGGATTTGCAGCCCTCTCTTTTTCTGCATCAGTTTCTAGATGGGTCAAAGCCAGTAAATAAAGTTTTTCTGCTTGATCATAATCTATGTCGGGGTGGGCCTGGCTGCTGGAACTGCGCCAAAATGGTTCGTGTTTATAACGCATCATTTCTGCGCGAGTAATACAATTTGCTCCTAATTGTCGACGTAATTTACTGTCGATTGGCAGGTTTGTGGCTTTAAATCTCTTAGACACTTGGTCGAGTAGCCCTGCCCCGATAACAGAGTATTCCCAAGTGGCATCAAGAGCCCAGCCCATGGTGCCCCATGATTTAAGATCAGAAGCTTTGTTGAGGGCAGAAGCTAAAACCAAGACATTGCGTTTGGGGATTTTGTCTTTAATCCGATCAATAAAATCTTTCAGGTCTTTTTTTAGTAATTTGCCAATACTTTGTCGGTCTTTTTTTGAAATCCAGCTGCGTTGGGCGATGAGTTGCATGCCGGCAAATAAGGCATCGATAGCTTGATTGGCCTTATAGACCGTTTCCCAGGGTTTTAAGTGAGGCTTTTCGTTAAAGAGACCGGCCAGGCGGCTTTTGACGTCAGCGACGCTAAAGAAAGAGTCAATATACTGGGAACCTCGCAACTCCCCTGACTTATGGGCTTTGTCGGCATACATTTCAGCAATAAAGAGAAGATCTTTAGTGTCTTCGGCAAAAACAGAGATAAGCTGGGCGACCCAAAAATCTGCCACAGCCTCTAAATCGCGACGGCCACAGGTTAAAACAGGAAGAACTTCCTGCCAAGCGCGCAGATAGAAATAATTGGCCGACTCTCTTTTTTGTTTGAGTTGTTGCCCTTTCAATTCTGTGTCTAGTTCCGCTCTAACAGCATCAAGTTTGGCCTTGGCTTGCTTAACGCGATCGGTTACCGGTTTTAGGGTGCCATTGGTTTGGCCGGCAAGGCGTTTAGACTGTTCTTCTTCTTTTTGGGCTCGGTATTCACCCAAGGCATCATAAAGTTTTCTGGTTAATGGATAAAGGTGTCTCTTTAAAATATCGGCCTTTTTATCGCCAACACCCCATTCCGGTAAATCCCGATAAGTGAAACTTAGGCGGCCAAAAGCCTCGACTTTTGCCAGTTTTAAGTCTAGGCGGGCTCGACTGGAAAGGTTCGGACTATCAGCCAGTGGTTGAGCGGCCGCCTTTAACCCAGAAGGGGCAACCTCATTTCTATTCATCAAGATTGGTGTAGCCTGGCTGACCAAACCAAGTTCAACGCGGTCGTTTTCTTGGTCTGATGACTCAACAAGCCTAATTCTTGTCCTGGTAATGGCAACTTCATCTGTTAGTTCCTTGATACCGCAAGCAGCTACAATTTCTAACTGTCTCTTGCCCCTAGTAACATGAGCCCTTTCTTGGGTATCTTCTTTGCCGTATATTTCTCTCCCAACTAGGCCTAAGCGGACTTGCGTGTCACCAAACAATTTTCTGGTCTCAAACTTACTGCGCCCGGTTTGCCGATTTGAATCTAAGACATACCTAACGGCAGGCAGGACCTGTAAGTTTAAGACAGCTCGTTCAACCTCCTGATCGTTCCCATCCATTAATTTACGTTCTTTTTCGTCTTTAGTCGTACCATTTTTAATTTTTCTGGTCACAGTAATTTCTGTTTGGAAGATCCAGCTCCCATTTTTACGATCATAAGTTGCAATGCTTTGGTTGGCATCGGCAGCTTCAACATAGCGCATCAAGGCCTGATCCGTCATAGCGCTCAAGACCAAATCGCCCCGTCTGGAATTGAGAATTACTGCTAATCTTATTCTGGTGCCGTTGAGTAATTTCTGGGCTTCTTGATCTGTGCGGCCCAGCATTTGCCGACGCAAGAATCCGCGTCGCATTATCATCCTGGTACTGCCGCTTTCTGCTACGATTAGGGATCGGCCGCTCAAAACTTGAGCGCCCTTTTCGTCAATATAGCGCAGATGCAATCCGGCATTGATCTCAGCCTCAGCAGACTTAACCCTTTGCATTTCTACAGCCGGGTCCATCTCGTTGCCGGCGCGGATAGCCTTAATTTCGCCAATTTCTACTCGGCTTTCGGCAATCAGATCTCTACGGGCCGAGGTTTGGACGGTCCTTTGTAGATGTTGAACTGCTTCGGTGAAAAGTCTCTCTGCTTGTGGGCTAACCCTTCTGGCTTTTGTGATTGGGTCCTGCCAGATGTAGCCGTCAATGTCTTGAGTAATAGACCCGACAGTTTTGATATTTTTTCCTAATAGATGGTTGGCCGCAACCAGGTTGCGGCCTCGCAGCATGTTATTGCCTTGTAAGAGTGTTCTTAATGGATTAACAACTTCGGTATCTAAAATGTCCCTTTCTGCCATAAGATCGTCGACATCAGCTGCAATAGAGGCAGATGCCTGAGCCAAGAGCACTTTAGATTCATCAACCAATTCAGCCCGGTTAGAATCGTCCCTAATGTGTTCCAGACTTGTTTTGGCAGCATCATAAATTCCTTGGAATTTTTTCTGGTATTTTACCAGCAGATCTTGTTTTCCTTCGGTTGTACTGGTTAAAGCGGTAAACTCTTTTCTGTCGTCCGGGGAGAGAAACAATTCCAATCTTTCAACCGCTTTATCTAAGGCTTTGCCGGTGGGGAGGTTTTTCTTGATCACGAGGTCTCTGAAGAGATAGGTGAAGCGCAATTCAGAGCCGTCCTGATCTTTTTCTGCGGCAACCCTTTCCCGACCAATAATCCAGGTTTCACGTTTTGTCCCTGTAGCAGTGTTCCAGCCTAAAGCCAGGGCTTGTCTTGAAATCCTGGTTGAATGTTGGAGCAGGTGATATTCAACGGTCGTTTCGTGATCGCTGGGACTAAATTGGATACCAAATTGAGAGAAATGTTGTTGTAAGACCGGCTGCAGTTTGGCAGACTCTCTTTTATCTCCAGAAATAGCAGCCAGAAAATTAGCCAGGGTAATATAGCCCCTTACCACGGTTGGAACACCGCCGGCAAACTTATCTTTACCTGCTTCAATGACAAATGGATTGCTGTAGCCTTTATTCATCTTTAATGTGCCGGCTAGCAGGATTAAGGCTTTCTTTGCATTAGCACGGAAAGCTTTAATTTTACCTTTATCTTTGTTGAGAGAAGCCCTGATAAAGTGGATCTCAGCATCGGTGGCATTAAGGTCATAAAGGGCTTTGCCGACTAAAAGTTTTTCTCGACGCACATTATTGATATCTGGAGCAGTTGATTCAATTTCTTGCAGCTGGTAATCAACCAGATCAGCATCAGTGGCAATAACTTTATTAACCCTGTCACCGGCTTTTAACATTCCGGCCAACTGCTCAGCGCTTTGATAGACAACTTTTCTTGTGGTGGCTGATCGGCCTTGGCCAGTAGTAATAGCAACTTGGTTTTCAGCCCTTAGTTTTAGTTCTTGTATGCTAGCCAAAATAGCGGCATCATTTGTGACTTTAAAGCCCTCGGCCAGATCCCCAATTCTCATGTCCCCAACCTTAACGACGGTGATCTTGGCTAGCCAGTGACCACCTTCTCCGCGAGTAGAGCGTCGGCCTCCTTTGAGTAGGGGACCATTATTGCCATGGATGGCTTTGTGTTGAATAATATATTTGGCTTGATCCAGGAGTTCCCGATAACCGCCCATGCGCAAGTCACGCATCACAAAGGCACGCTGGGCTTTACAAGTCCCTTCTAAAAGATCAACTTCGTTTTTGGATTCGTATTTCACCATAGCTCCGGCCTTAGGCACGTAGGTTCTTTCGATATAATTAAGGGCAGCGAGTTCTGCCTGAGGAACACCTTGGCTTGTTTTGATGCTGGTAATATCGGGAGCAGGCATTCCTTTGGCCCGTTCTTTTTGGAAGATCTTGCTTAGTTCCTTTAAAGTATCTTCATATTCTAATTCCCCAACCATAGACTTGATAATTTTTGCTTTTAATAAATAGGCTTCACCGGCTGTCTCCCTGCGAGCCATTGATTTGTTAGGGTCAGGATCATATTCGAGTGGGCCAGAATCAAGGAGTTCCAGGGCTTGTGTGGCTAAACGGAAATAGGTTGCTCTATCGCCCAAGTTTTTGGCAATATAAGCGCGGCCAGATAGGTTGTCGGCCATGGTCAGCTTGAGCTCTTCCGCGTCAAATCCGCGTAAGGTGCTTTGCGCAGGCACTAAAATTTCGTCGTATAATTTTTCTAGACGGGCCCTTTTCTCTGTGCTGCTTAAGAGCCAGTTGTCACCAACCTGGGTTCTTTCTGCTTTGGCATACCAGACACGGGCAGCGACATAGTCGTAGGTTTTTTTATGGGTGTAGGCTTTGGTGCTGTTGTCTCTGACCTGATTGGTATTAAGGGCCAAGGGATTAGGGGCATTTTCGCGAGCCACAAAGAATCTCCTGGCAAAACCTTGGGTTAGGCCGGCAAAGAGGGCAGGGACCGAATAGCCTTCTCCAAGGGCGGCTTGGAGCTCCGTTAGACCAGCGTTGATTTTATCAACATAAACTTCTGCCAGGGTCAAGTGGGTGCCGCCGTTAGACAGCCGAACAGCCCTAATTAAGTCCAGGCGTTTTTTGGGGTTTTCAATTCCCAAAGCCTTATTTCTTTCGTCAACACTAACAGCTGTGCCAGCAAATGGTTGGTGATATATTTTGCTAACTAAAGCAGCAGCTTCACTTTTATATTGGGCAAAAAGAGCATCAATTATTTGTTGCTGAGTAACCTTATTAACTGAAGGATCTTCTTCTAATTGCCATTTAAGTAAAGCGATTTTTCGTTCAATTAACATGCGCCGAGTTTCTAAAACTTCTTGTTTAAAGGCATCAATGATCACGATTGGAGAATCTTCTCTTTCTAATAGATATCTATCACCAGCAACAGGATCAACAATATAGCGATGGGTTTCGTCAGGTTTTAAGCTGCGTGCCACGCTTACCAGTGGAGCAGAAGAGTTTAGTAACTTATCTAGCTTAGCAACTAAAGCAGGGATGCTGTCCCCAGGTTTTACGTTAGCATAACGACTAAAAGCTGGTAGGGCTCTGCGTTCAAGGCTGTTGCGCATCGGATAATTAAAGGCTTCTATTGAAGCAATTGCCTGAATACTTCTTAGGTTTAAAACATAGGGCCTAAAACGATCATAAGCATATGTTGATTTTGAGTCTTGAGGTCCTGGTGATTTAGGGGTCCTTTTGTAGGCTTCTCTATAAGCTGTAAAAGCTTGGCGCTTTAAGGATTCGGCACTGCTATACATAGCAGTGTTATTGGTATTGCGCCAAATTTCCTGGGCAGCCAAAGCCTTGGATAGATACGCGTCACCCAAATCTTGATGGATTCTGGCAATTAGGGCAGCGGCAGCAAATGGGCGCGCTCTAAATTTTGTTTTTAAAATATCTTCAGCGGTCTTGGCGAATTCAAGTGCTTCGTTAAGACGAACAATAGCTTGGTCAAAAATTTTATATTTAGTTGCTGCTGTGGCATTGCTGCTGACCTTCCACATTAAACCTTCAGCCCAACTCATATTAATTTGTGCTAGGGGAGAGCTCAAATAACCCAGACTTCTGGCTTCTAATTTAAGGACTTGTTTGACTTGTCTCATTTGAAAGGCGGGCATGCTTTCTCCGGCGTTTCTAGGAAAGTGAATGCCCCTGCTAGCAATGGCAGTACTAGCCAGTTTGGATAGTTTAAGCAGTATAATATGACGCAGAAGTTCGAATTTATTATATTTGTTACCTTGGAAAGCAATATCTTTAGCCAGTGTCCAACTGGAATAGCCTTGTTCATTAGATCTAACTAACCAGTTCCAGAGATAAAGATTTAATTTTTCCGAGGTCAGATCTCTTTCTGTAAGACGGCCGTAATATAAGCCGGAAGGGCTGTCTATCTCCATTTGAAAATCGGTCGTCCACTTGCTTAATGTTGCGGCAACCCGCCCAAGTTTTTGATTTAACCAGGTACTGACAGGGTTTGATGCTAGGCCTAAGAAATTAATAATCATGACTGGTTGTGGTTCTTTCAGTTCAAATATTTCCGATTTGCCGGTTACAACCTTGCCAGTGAAACGAACATCTTGAAAAAGACTTCTGGCAGCTTGCCAACCTGCTTGCCGTTGTTCTGCCTCAAGAAGCTTTTCTGATAATTTTTGTTTTAAGCGAGTATCGGTAATAGTGTTTATTGTGGCTTTTATTCCTGGCTTGAAATAAACCAAGGTAGGTTGGCCGCTCTTTTCTACAAAAAAATCATTCCAAGAATATCTGGAACCAGCCAGCATCCTGGTAACAGAAGCTTTAGAGAGAGACCCTTCTTTAACTGTATATTCAAAGAAACGACTTATGCCGGCTCCGTCATCAAATTCAAAGTCATCAACCCAGAAAGGAACAACGTAGGATATGTCAACATCTTTCTTGTTGATCCACGTATGTAAACTGGTCCACCATTTTTCCTGTCCGGGTCTGGTAGCATCGTGACCTGTTTCACCAATACCGATATTGATCGGTTTGTCTTTTAAATGGGAGTACTTACGTTTTAAATCATTTACTATCCCAACAAGAATTCCGTAAGGTTTATTAAACATTTCTTCAGCAGTTCGACTTTTGCCAGCCAAACTACTGTTGTAGTCATGCATAAGGATCAAATCATATTCGTCCGGGTAAGCTTCTAGATATTCCCTAAAGAGGGGCGGATCGTTATTGAAGTTGATTGACCAAGTAATGCTATCAGCTAGGTTGCCCCCCCAGGGGGTAGAAATTCTTTTGGCTACTTCGATAACCAAATGGCGTAGCTCCATAAACTTTTTGCCTTGACCGGCCCACCAATAATAGCGTGCAGCTGTTTTTTCTACGTTCATTTCGTGGCCAACAGGGGAGATGATGATCGGATAACCTTGTTGACCTTTGTGGCTTCGGCCTTTCTGCCAATTTAGTAAACCTGTGAACCATTGGACGTATAAACTGTAAGTTTGGGTTGAGCTACCTCCAGGAGCCAGAGACTGTTTGAGTTCTTTTATTTGGTCATCAATGGAAATCGGGAAGGTATTGGTGTCTGGGTTGCGAGTTTCCATCTTGATATTAGGGATAGCTCCCTGATCGGCAATCCAATTAGCCTCAGAAGTGGGGAAGTTAAAATTAAATCCCCGAGAGGTTTGCAAATGGTGAAAGATATTAATAGTGCTGGGTCTTTTTCCTGCCAGTTGTTTGAATTCTTGGTATTGGCTTCTGCCCTTGGGCCCATTATTAACGGCAGGGCCAAAAATGATCTTCCCTTTGACAAATTTTACTTTTAAACGATACTGGGAAGTAGCTGGTGCTCCTCCTGGGCCTGTTCCTGATCCTGCATCTGTAGCGCGTGGGCCTGGGGCTTGGGCCAAAAGGGTACGGTTGTCAGGAATAATTGGGGCATAGGGTTGTTGTTCGAGTGATAATTCATCATGAGCGGGCTTATTGCCCAGGTTAGTTGTCCCCTGACCGTTTAATTTTAGCGAGGAACCGGGATCGCCATTTCCACCTATTTGTCCTGGTCCAGCATTCATCTCTTAATTCCTTTTCTATCTAATGATTTAATTAAGCCCTCTTACTCTTCATGGGCCATCTTGGGCCTTCTTCCTATATATATATCGACACTTTTGAGGAGAAATTTCAGCTATTTTTTAGTGGGGGAAAAGACTATCTTAAAAGAGCATCCGGATCCATTGCACCACCGGGGCTAGTGTCTATCTTTGGCTCAGGTGTTTGGTCTGGCTTAGTAAGTGCCGGATTACTAGAGACAGATTGTTGGCCAGATTGGTTTGAATCATTGGTAATTGTTTTAATTGGATTAACATCCTCCGAGTCGATAATTGTCTGCCAATTTTTGCGAACATTATGTCCCAAAGGAATTTGTTTGCCATACTTATCCATGAATTCCTTTAAATCAGTAAAAGTTTTAACCATGTTTAATTCTGTTAGGTAAGGTTTTGAATTGGACATATTACTAATCCCATCTCTTAGTAGAGGGAGAAAAGCCTCCATGTTCATTCTTTCGTAATCCGATTTGCCTTTGGTCTTAGCGTAATTAAGCTTAGCCAAGAAAAGTACCTGGTTTGTGCCTGGGGCATCTTTTAGTGTTCTTAAAATAAACTCATAATATTTAATAGCTTTAGCCAAATTATGCTCATCAGTACCAAGTGCACGCCAGCAATTGGCGATAGTTAGAAAAGCATAAAGTTTTGGTGGATAAGTATGGGGCCGATCTTTAAGCAGGTCAATAACATGCTGACTTGTTTCAATGGCTTCTTCGTATCTGTCTTGGGCAAAGGCAATTATAGCGCTAATGCTGAAACGCCTGACCAAATGGGCCTCAACCAGGGTTCTGGGGGCAACTTTATTTCTAAGGATATCCTCAGCGCTGTCGACCAGCTTGATATCCCCCGTAAAAGAAGAAAGAATTTCGGCCAATGCTAAGTCATTAACTGGCGGAATGTGTTGAGGGAAGATCGTTTTTTCCTGAGCTTCTTTACCGCGGATAGTTTTCCACAAAACATGGCTTTGGCCTGCAACTCCGACAAAGTTTTCAAAGGGTTTTTTCATGGCGAAGACCTTTTCATGAAAGCCCTTAATTTTATCCCAGGCAACATAGTCGATCTTATAATAGAGCCAGAGACTTTCCCAAGCTAAATATGCTTCAGCAGCAATGGCTTCACGATATTCGCGAATAAAACTGCTGAAACTGTTAGCAGCTACCTCTAAAGCTTGGGCCTCAGCTTCCAGAGCTTCTAATTTATTAAGTTCTACCGTTACTCTAGCTTTGGAGGTGGTTATTTTAGCACTTGCCTTTTCTCTTTCTGCTTTACGGAAAACTTCTTTAGCTTCGTCAATAACTAATCGTTGTTGTTGAATCGCCTCGCGTTTAGCGGCTAAATCAACTAGTTGTTGATTACGAACTGCCCCACCGGTTGATTCCCAGTAGCGATAAGCAGCAATAATGTGGGGTAGGGTATAGCGTCGACGAGTTTCCCAGTCAGTGTTCATGAAAGAGTAAGCTAGACCGAGGCCAAGCTCTACCCTGGCCATGGTTAGCATATCTTTGTTAAGTTTATACTTAACAAAGATTGGCGATTCAACATTGACCTCTTCCAGCTCGGTTCCAGGGAATCTTTTAATATTATCTTCTAGTTTGTCGACACTATTTTCTGCTGCGTTAACTTCGTCGAGCTTATTATCAACAAGATCTTCCAAAGCAGACAAGGCTACTTGGACACTAGCATGAGTTCCTGGAATAGTGATAGGTCTTATCTTGGCGCTAGCTAGTTTTGGATATTGCCTTTCTAAACCGGCAATGGCTTGCGTAGCTTGTCTCACCTTGGTTTGATCGTTGAGCTGTTTTGCTAGGGAAAGCTTTTTGTGATAAAAGGAGCGTAGTTCAATTAAGTGTTGAAAAAGAGAAGCTCTTTCTTGTGCTAAGTCAAGCTCAGCCACAACTTGTTGATCGTGCTTAACAATTCTTTCTTCGTCTAAGAGGGCTTGAATGCTTTTTTCAATGGCACTGCCAACCTTATCGCGTTTCCAGTTGGGGAAATAAGGATCACGGCCTTCACCCCAGTGATTTTCCAGATAATCTTTAAGATGGTGGAAGATGCCCAACCCGGTGCCCCAGTCGCCGCTTTTTAGACGATAAATACGAGCATTAGCTTCGCCCAAGAGGGCAATTTTGCGCTGGCCTTCCATACCTCTGCGGGCAGGAACTAGGGAATAGGCTTTAATGGCTAAATCATAGCGGCCAATTTTGGTTAAATTTAGAGCTAACCTGTTTAGATCTTTAGTGTATTCGTCATAGCGCGGGTCAGTGTGATTGCTAATTGGATCGTTGAGCCAGTCACGGCTACTATGTTTATTTTGTCTGAACTTTTGTAAGATTGTGTTGGCGACATGGTACCAATCAGCGTGACGTTGTAAAATATCCGGATCAATTTGCTGATAAAACAAATTGGACTGGAAAGTCCTTTGTTTGGTTCTTTCTACTATCTGGGCAAAGGTTGTGTGGGGGAATTTGATGATATCGTAAATCCGGCCTTTTTCTTGAGCTGTTAAAGGGACAGGAACAGTGGGGGTGCCAACAAAAGAATATGCTGGTTTATATTGGCGAATAAATTGTGCTCGGCTGCTGGGAAGATCAGGCAAAGGGTTCCCCTCTTCGTCGACATAGTTTGCTTGGGTTAAGCTGAGCCAGATGCCCCATTGCTTGTTAGCGCCGAATTCCGAAAAATGTTCCCCAGAAAGCCTGGTTTGCTTGTAAGGGTAATGTGCTTTGGCAAAGGCATCACGTTGCAGCAGGAGCTTGTCTTTTGGGAATAATCCCACCATCCCGGCAAACCTAAACATTTTATCGACAAAAGCATTCCAGTCTAAGCGAGGTGAAAAATATTTTTGCAGGTCTTGATCCATATTCAAGGGGGTATTGAGCAGCTCGTCGGCAATTTGTTTGCGGGAAACAGTTGGCCCCTGGCTTGATTTTATGAACTTGTCAGTCCTAGTGACTGATCTTAAGGCCTGTTTGTTGGAATCAGAATTAAGTCCCCAGAAGGAAAGCTGGCCTTCGCGTTCCATCTTATTTCTTTCGTATAAAGCTGCCAGGTGGACGTCAGTTTTGGGGAAATACTTGTAAGATCCGTTGAGCCAGGCTGATTTGGCCTCATAGTCTCCATAGAGACTTTTACGCATGTAATCAGTTTGACCCCCCTCCAGGGCAGCAGCGCCTTTGTACTCGGCATCGCGAAATTCCGGGAAGGGTGGGGGCTCAACCAGGTCTTCACAACCAAACTCGAAAACAGCCAAACCCATTTTTTTCTTGGCGTTAAGCATGGCTGATCTGATCGGGCTGTTCCGGGAGCGTTTAATGATGGCAAAAATCTTGACTTTATCTTCTTTGTTTAGATAAACCCAAGACTTAAATTGTTTAATGAACTTGGCTTCGTTGCCGTCAAACTTTTTAGTGGCGTAGCCAGCTTTATCAAGATAGCCTTTGCTTCTCAGTGATTGCCAAAGCAGCTGACGTCTTTGATTTTGATTGGCTCGAGATAAGGAAAGCAGTTTATCTTTAGTCTCGGCGCTGAGTCTGGAGGCTTTGATTCTAGCCACGGCGTTGGGACGAAAATAAATGTACTCGGAATTATCAGTAGGCGGCGTGAAAATTTCCTTAAAGGCCTTATCGTCTTCAGCCAAAACACCTGCTAAAGCTTCTTTTGCTATTGCCAATCGGCCAATAGCGCTCAAGTGATATTGTGAGACGCGGCCTTGTAAAATTGCCAAAGACGGATCTAACAGCTCTTCGGGTGATTTCCAGATAAAAGAGGCTTTCCAAACATTGTAGAGTTCTTGACCGCCAACTTTGCGCAACACTTTTTCGCGATAAGGTTTTTTGAAGGCCAGGAAATCGTCGTTAGGAGTTTTTCTAAATAACGACAGCCATTGGTTTCCAATCTTCCTTTGGGCTAAGTAAGCAGTATTTAATTTTTCGAAGAGCCATTTTTTTCGTGATTCACTTTCCTTGGCTAGGGCAGTAGGGTTAAAATTCTCCAGCTTGCCATCGAATAAAGGGCCAAGACGGCCGTTTTTATCCAAGTATCCATCTAAATCTTTATAAGTCAGTTTAAGTTTGGCCAGGGTGGTGGCTGTAATTGTAACTTGCTTGAGGTAATATCTTTGAGTATAGGCCTCGAGTGCGGTATCAAAGTCTTTCTTGGGAACTAGAGCGTGTACCCTATTATAAGCGTCGGTTCCAACTATATCGACGTATTTATGCTCAAAGAGTTGTTTTAGGGTGGTAAAGATTTCGTCAATTTGTGCCTGGTTCAAATTAGTCTGCTTGGCTATTTCTTTTACGAAAGCAGCTTTTTTGCCGGCATAGCCGCGTAAGATTTTCCCTTGTTGATCTATACAGCCAATTTTTAAGAGGGCAGCCTGAATAGCTTGGCTGGTTTTTTGATCATTACCATCAAAAATAGTCCAGTAATCTTGCTCCGCAGACCCGCCAGGATAATATTGCAGCATATTGTCATAGGGGTCAGCATTCGGTGACCAGGCAAAGAGTACGCGATCGGCACCAACATCTTCATGCCAGATTTTCCATAAAGTGATAAAGGCTAGCTTGTATTGTCCTGGGACCCCATACCAGGGAAAAGGGTTATACTTTAGGTTCATTTCTTGCAGTAGACGGTTAATTGCCTTGCGTTGATACTTATCGGTCCAAGTCTTTTCGGTTTCAGCATTTCTTCTAATATAACTGTAAAGAGTGTAAGAGTCGGCCAAGTTGTTGGGGATTACAACTTGCCGTCCTGCCAGCTTGGCAGCATAAATTTCTTTTAAAAGGCTGCGGTGTTTGGCGATCTTGTTTATCCGACGAACAAAACTTGCCTCGTTATAACTGCCGTCAGAATTTAAGATAGCTAAACCATTGGGGTCGGGCT
The DNA here is from genome assembly GCA_001771545.1 of candidate division WOR-1 bacterium RIFOXYB2_FULL_42_35. GTDB lineage: Bacteria > Margulisbacteria > WOR-1 > O2-12-FULL-45-9 > O2-12-FULL-45-9 > XYD2-FULL-41-8. The sequence goes on from MEUC01000020.1 coordinate 43,718, forward strand.
CAAAGGTAATCAGTGGTGTTGAGCCGTTAATCCTGGCCGCTTCTAGTGATTCCCAGTTTATATTGTAGCCAGGTTCAAATTTTTGAAACCAGGCCATGGTTGAAAAAGTTCGACCAATTTCAAACTGGCGTTCAACTACTTCTCGATCACCTTCTTCTAGTGTGGCAGCATCTTTAAGGTGTGAAAACAATTTATCAAGTTTTGGCTTGGATAAATTAAGTCTTTGTTTGGCAAAATAGAAAAATTTGGCGATGTCTTCATCTTCATAAAAGTTAAAGGTGATTAGGCCTTTTGTCTCTGTTGATAAGGCTCCAATAACTCCCAGGTCACGTAAAGCTTGCCAGGTTTTATCAACCGATTTTGCACCGACTATTGCTGCTAAGGTTGATTTTTCAAAAGTGGCTGATACCTTGCGCTGGGTGATGCGCAGAGGGGCTCCTTCGTTAGAATAAAGGCCCAGGTTAACCTTGCCGTCTTCAATAACGAAATCTTGGCTAAAATCAACAGGTTGTTTCTCACTACTGTTGCCTTGAGAAGAAGCGTTTGAACTGCTTCCCCAAGAAGAAATAGATCCCCAGATTGAATCTAAAATGCCACTCATGCTGCTAACCTCTCTTGATCTTTAGCTCTTTGAGTTTTTCTGAATTCCCGTTCGGCTTTATCGGGCACCGGAACTATTCTTCTTAATAGTTTTAGTCCCCCCATAACTTCCCATTGGACAAAGTCCCTGACCTGGTCGCTGGCTTCATGTTTGACAAAACGGGCCAAGGAGGCCGGCCCGGTTGACGTTTCAGAGTAAGCCAAAACTTGATCTTCTACAAGTTTGATACTGGACTCGTCAACCGGCTTCTTCTCGGCCAGGGCTTTTTCAATTAAACTGATATCCCTGACAATAGGCTGCATTTGTTTGATTTGGTTATATTTAAAACCACTGGCAACAGATAGCCCAACTCTTCTGATGGCTAGCCAAGGGATATAGACAGTTGAAATTGCTGCATTCCAGGTTAGTCGCACTGCTTTGCCAGCTACACTAATGTCTTTGCCAAAGAATCTGGCATAAGGGGAAAGGTCCGAATACCTGGCGAATTGAGCTAGTTTGCCGGCCCAGCCAAAGTGTTTGGCAACAGTATATTTGGCTACTTCAAGCCGATCTTCTGCCGATAACAATTTGGCTGCTTCGCTGATGTTGGCTTTTATGTTCTGTCTTAAAGTAAGATCTTTTTGCCGTCCAGCCAGCCAGCGATCACTAATTGCCATAGCGTCATTAGCCAATTGATCAAGGGCTGCTTGGTCAAACTCTACGGCTTTTTCTGTTGCAACATTATCATTGGCAGCTTTATTCTGTTTCAGTTCAGCCTGGTGTTGGAGCCGCAATTTTTTTAGTTTGGCAAACATATCTTGACCCCATTCTATTTCCTGGTCACTTTCCGGCTTAATGTTCCTGTTTGTTAAATCAAGTTTCTTGGTGCATTCCAGGATTCTGCCTACAGCGATGATTTTGTTAATCCGAGAAAGTTCCCCACTACTTAGCTGGTCTCTTTCTTCTAACATCATCTTTTCCACTGCTACCATTTGATCCCTTTGTTCTACCATTTGGGCCTTGTAAGCCATCTGCAGGCCATAGAGAGTAAAGGCGGCATTCCAAATTGGCCAAACAGTGTTCATGGTGTTGCCAAATTCGTGGAAGTCTCCGGCTCTATCGGCATACATGTCTCCCATCTTACTCAGTCCTCGGGTACCGGCCATAATATTGAGAACTGTCATGTACATGGCCCAGCGCAAATATCTGGCTTGGACTCGGCCGCCGCCCAGGGTAGTGGCAGCAAAAGGACCTTTGTGTTCATCCATGATATTGAAGAGCATCTCGCAATACATTGGAGTCATAACGTTAAAGATAGCTGGTTCTTGGCCAAAAGATTCCCAGGTGGTTCTACCGGCTTTTTGCTTGCTGTGGATAAAAGCAAAATATCCGGATAAGAAGTTGGTTCCCCAAACATATGGGAAATATTCGTCTTCAGCCATAAAGGGGTTCATGCCAAAGTATTGGTAGGCAAAAGGTGAAATCTGGCGGCTGACATTGGCTGGTCCGCAGAAATACCAGGTACAGCGATTTAACTCATAGAGAATTTGATGCCAGGTATATATAGGGGCAGTTCTGGTTCTCAAGCCAATAGCTGCTACAGCTTTAGCTTTGACTTGCCTCCACAAGAACGGCCTAATCCAAATCTTACCAATGGCAACTGATGAAGACCAGCGTCGTCTTTGCACAAAGAGCTGTACAGTGGTTACCCCGTCAGCCTTAGCCACTATCTTGGTCGAATAAAGAGCCACGTACCCCTTAGTCATATAAATCATCCGAGATTCTTTAAAGTCTTCGGTAATATCATCCGGGTTAGGGTAAGCAATAAAATTAGTGCCGCCCGGATGGTCAACATTTTCTTTTTCTAGAATAGATTTAAACATCATATCAACTACGCGGCCAACCGGGGTTCCCGAGTTAATTACTACTTCGTGGAATAAGCTGCCGGCTTGAATGCCGCCGCCGCTCCCTTTCATTGCTCTGGCGTAGGGCGTGAGCTTTGGTCCGGCATAATCGCCATCACTTGGATCCGGATTATAAAAAGTGGTTTGTTCTGCTTCCCCAGTGGCAGCACCCGGGTGTTCTCTTTCAGAGAGGGTGTGTTTCTTCTGGCCCTTGATGTGCTGAGGAAAAACTTGCATTAAAACATTGCCATCCAGGAGTTGAGGAACCGTATCGGCTCTTAGGGCCTCGACAACTTCTGGACGACGTTCTAATCTTCTTTCGTATTTACCTTCGAAAAACTTATCAGTGACAACCAGATGTTTAGCAGGAATCTTTTCTGTCAGAGGGACAACAATTTCATGGCCGGTTTCCTTTTCTCTGACGCGCACAGCGCTTTTGGCCTCAACACTACTGATTCTTAAGCGAGGGACTCTTCTGGCTAATTCAACTACCCTTGCCGGGGCAGCAACAGAAGCGGTTTTACCTTTTTTCGTTAATTTTAAGTAGGGACGTTTGACTGGGCGAAAATCCTTGCGATGATCACCCCCCTCAGGGACACATTTCTTTTCATGGGTTTCCAGTTTAGGATGATATTCTGATAAATCCCTTCTTAAGGCGGCTACTTCGGCAAGCTCTTGGTCTGTTAGGTGTCTAGGGCTGGTGGTTTGGTTAAGATCAGTATAGAGTTCTTCCAGGCGGTGTTGTTTTTCTGCCACTAAACTGTCTTGATAGAGATCACTCTGGCGCAGGTTAATTAAGTCAGAAACAGTAAATTCTTCAAACCAAGCCAGATTATCTTTTTTGTTATGGAAGTAGACCCTGATCCTGCCCCCTTCAAAGATATGGATAAAATCAACCCATTGCATTTTGCCTAGTGGGATATTTTCAATCATTTCTGGAGAAGTGGCATAAACCGTGTCGCGATGACCAACGTAAGTTAATTGATCGCCTTCCAAGCGGCATTCAATTAAATTGCCTTTGACCGGAGCCTTAGGAATGCCAACGGTTTCTAAAACCGGTTGACCGTCTACCCTAACTACTGAGCCGTCTGCGTTTTCTCCCCGCAAACAAAGGACGGTGGAATTGCCGTTCCATTCTGCCTTTGGATCAACCAGTTCCACAGCTTCATGAGTTGGAGCATTCATTGGGCCGGGGTCAACAAAGCCGGCATTCCAGTCAAATGTTTTTCCGTAGAAATTATAAGCTGTTAGAACCACTCGGCCCCCTTTTTTGCCCGGGATCCCTTTTATTTTAAATCCAGCTGACAGATCAACAGATCGCTCGTCTATCCAAGGGAAGGGATTTTTATCCCAGTTTTCAATCCTGGCATAACGATAATATTCATAATAAACTGTGCCATTTGGCCTTTCTCTCTTGGTATAAGTGCCGCCATCATGTCCGGCCCGAAGATCAGCAGGGACATCATTTAACGTATCAGCCCAATAGGCATATCTAAGATAGGCTAGCTTACCAACCCTTTTGGGATAAATTCTAATTTTAACCGAATCTTGGTCAAGCTGTTCCGGCGGGGGCAAACAAGGGGGATAAGCCGGCACACCAACCTGGCCCTCTTCATAGAACATAATCCATTCAGTCTGACCTTCTTCACCCCTTCTTTTGCTTTCGCACTCAACTTCAAAGGTTGCCCTGTCTCGATCATCTCTGCCAACCCTAATTTTGCCGGTAGGAACCAGTTTGGGTTTTTTCCCTCCGGCGGTGGTAACTTCGTTCCAGTGATCAAGGAAGAATTTTTCAATACCAAAGGGGACATCAAACTTTTTGCCATCAGTTCGGTAAGTAATATCAAAGTGAGCCCATCTAATAGCAGCGTCTTCAATCTCTTCCGGGGCAGGAAAATCAGGGTTCTCGTAATGACAGACCATAGGTACTTTTTCGGAAAAACGTAAGCCCAGTTTTTTATGTCTGGTAGCTTCGGTTAATTGTGAGGCCCCTTCGCGGACTAGACCGCAGCCAGTGTGTTCTTCGTCCAGGTTAAACTCAATCGCGCTCATGTCTTCGTGTCTAACCTTAGTATCCAGGACAATCGTTTGAGTGCGCTGGAAAACAGGATTGGTAACGCAGCTTTTACCCTCGGTACAAACTTCCCCTTGGGGAGTAAATTGCAATGGTTTACTGCGATCGAGAGTGGAAACCTGGAGAATTTTTTCTGTGGTTTTCGCGTTGCTGTTATATTGTTTTAAGCTGATATATTTCTTTTTACCCGGGTAAAGAGATCTGACTGCTTGTTCCCGGCCAGGGAAATAAACCACACTGCCATCTTTTAATTCAACTCCGATGGGGGCGCCGGCGCGGTCATTGAGCATAAAAAGGAAGGGTTTGTGTTCTTCTGTGTCTGAATCACGGGGGACATAGCGGGATGTTTTAATAGCCCGATCAAGCAATTTGGCATCTTGTTCTATTGGGGTCCAGCAGCCGCTGATGCTATGATCTTTGGCCATGGCTTCGCCTGCTTCAGCATAGGTTTCGGCATAGGCGGTTTTTTCTTCCACATGGTCCCAAGCGGGGTTGGAGCGATAGCAGAGTCGGGCAGGGATGATTTCGCAAAACTCTCCGTCTTCCCCCGCAAAGGTGATTTCATAATTGGCTAAGCCGATCATCTCTTTACCCTTCATCTGCATCGGTTCTTTTGATTGAACCTTTTCGTAAGAGCGATATTTTTTAGGAACAATCAAATAATAAGCCTGTTTTGGCCGGCCGTCTTGATTGGTTTCAAACTGGTTCAGTAAATTACAGTAAAGTGTTTCCAGAGTACAATGGCCCAATAATTCTGTTTGACCGTCGGCTTCATATCTGCCAAGTATATCTTCCAACATTGCCGCATCTGTTCTAATGTCTGTGGCTGTTCGGGCCAAATCCAAACAATACTGTTCTTCGTATTCAGACCAGCCCAGGTCTTTTTCTTTGGCAGCGGGATAACCCTGACGAAATTCTTCTTGATATCTTTGGACAACACCTCGAGGGCCTTCAACCCCACGACCGCCAGCCAAATGATCATAAAGGTTGGCCAGCTCTCTTAGCATAGTGATATATTCCCGGTGAGCTTCTAGCGGGCTTAGAGTGGCAGCCCTGGCCCGGAAATTATGTAAATAACGCTCACGGACAAAATTGTAGAAAACCGCCAGATCTTCCGTAACTAAATCGTGATAATCATCAACTTTTAAAATAGTTGCATTTTGGTCTGAGCCAGGCTCGTATGGGGAATAGCGGCCAAGTTCAAGTAAGGTTTGTTTCCGGTTGCCGGACCTTTCTTGCAGGGCGGTACATATGTGGGCAACCGGCCAGGTGAAAGGACTAACCGTGGGTCGCTCAATTATAACTTTAGGTCCTTCGTTGCTGCAGATCCGATCTTTTTCTTCACTGGAAACACGAGGTAAGTGCTTGAGATCATGCCTAAGGGTGTTTAACTGGATGTCATGATAACCAAAAGAGTGGACTGCGGCGTGCAAAGTTTCTCCCCAGTAAACGAAAAGCATTAAGGGTAAACTAAAGCCGTTTGGCAGCATGTCCCAAACATTACCAACCCCAACTTCTGCGCTAGGCATAAGAGTTGTGCAGGTAAAATAGGCGCGACCAATGGTTCCTAGAACAGCAGCCAGCACCAATGATTTACCGGAGAAAAGATAACCTTCTCTAAGCTTTCCTCTACCATGGAGATATTTACCGATCAGTAAGCCTAAAGCTAAACCTGCTACGCCATACCCCTCTTCAAAAAGAGCTGGGGTTCCACCTGGTGACTGGAAGAAAGTATAGTAAGTGCGGTAAAGGACATAAACCAGGGTTGAAGATTTCGCCATGCCGGATAAGCCGGTTGTTAATATAATATCTTTGATAGTTTTCCGATCTTCTTGGAAGTCGGTGTCCCGTCTGACTTTTAAAGATTCCGAACCAATCTTATAGCAGGTGTACATAAAATGAGTGGCACCCAAGATAAATAATAGGGCGCCAACAATTGGGGATCTTGATGGGCCATTTTCCAGGCCGGAACCAAAAAAGGCTTCGCCCGCATTCCAGAGGTGGAACCCGGCAAAGCCAACGACAGATAAGGCACTTAGAACATAGACAGAATATCTGAGGGCCTTGTTTTCTCCAGAGTGTTTTTCATATGCGGTAACTCCCATTTTGGCGGCAGATAAACCAATTGAAAGTACGACATACCAGTGGCCAGTGGCAATACAAACACCGGCTAGTGCTACCATGCCAACAGCAAAAGCAATTTTAACCGTATTCTCCTGTTTGGCATTGCCGGTGCCAACCGGAAAATCCTGGGCATTATCAGCAGCAGTAAAAATCTTTTCTACTTCTGCGGCATCTGTAGCCGCAGGCTCAACTTTAACCCCCATAGTGGGATCCAAATGGATGGAGGTCCTAAGGTCCACGGATGAGGGTTGAGTTGAGCCTGGTTTAGGCAAAGGTACACTTGTTTGTCTGAGCGGAGATGAGTTGGCTAGGATGGCTTGTTTAAGGTTTGTGAATTGTGAAGGAAAACCAGTCCCTGTTTGGGGTGGTTTTGGTTGAGGCGGTTTTTTCTCTGGTATACGTGTGCCTGTCATGTTGATAGGACCTCCATCCCTTCTATATATATATCGACACTTTTGAGGAGAAATTTCAGCTTATTTGTAACTATTTAGGTATTATTTTTTAGGCTGGGGTAGCGTTGGGGAGGCGGGGCAATCCTTGAACGGCTAATTGTAAAGCTTCTAGTAT
>MEUC01000021.1 GCA_001771545.1 candidate division WOR-1 bacterium RIFOXYB2_FULL_42_35
GATTTCAAATCGACTACACTCATAATTTCCCTATATCCCTTACCTGTCATGCATTACAGCACTTTTGCCCCCTCAACGTTGGGACAGTAGTGAAGCATTACCTATATTAACTTTTATAGATTTTAAGGCTTGATTGGCATAATCAATTGCAGCTTGTCTGGTCTCTGCCTCAGTAATTACAAATCCTAATCTCTTGGTATGATCACTCATCTTTTCTATAACGGTTCCCTCAGCAAGATTTATCCCTATTTTTTTTACAAAACTCATTTTTTCAACCTCTTCAAGCCCTGTAATACGATCGATTCTGCCCTGTTCAACAAAGAGATACCTTAAAGCAACTCCCCGAGAATATTTAGGACTAAGTTTTGAGAAATCAAACTTTATACCAAGAGCAATGTTGATCACTGCCTCTACCACATTCACTCCTGAAGACAAGGGAATTTCATCAGTTGCAAACCAGCCACCACTTAAGCGAGCCGCCACCTCAATAATCTTAAATCCATCACGAGTTAAAACTATGTCCCCTTTTAAAGACCCTCGACTAATCCCTAAAGCCTCGGCCGCTTTCAATAATACCCGGTTTAACTCTTGTTTTTGAACTTCATCCAAAAGAACTGGTAGATCCCCACCGTTTTCAATTATATAAGGCGCGTATTTCTCTAAATATTCATAATTTCGATTAGCTAACCCCGGCGTAAATATCTGGCCATCATAAATGATAGACTCACTACTGATCTGCAAACCTTCTAGAAAATCCTCAACCATTACTCTCCCTAAAGGAGACGCCTTCCGACTCTCCGCAAAAGCCCAGCTAAGATCGGTCGATTCTGTTAGCCTTAAAACACCTCTAGCTCCCCGGCTATCCATTGGCTTTATAACTACAGGATACTGGTAAATCTTAATAAAACCCTTCAATTCATCAACATCCCTAATTTCCTTAAAAGAAGGTATCGGAACCCCAAATTCAGAAAACTTTTCCTTCATTAATAATTTATGGGTCGCAATTTTAGCGGTTTCAAGGGAATGGCCAGGCAACCCTAATTCTTGTGCCACAGCTGCTACTGTTAGAGGAACATCACTAGCAACAGTAATTACCCCATCAAGCCTATTTTTGCTTTGACTGTAATCACGAGCAAAAGAGACCGTTTTTACACAATCATAAGTACTAATAACAGCAAAATCATCAGCCCACTCAAACCCAGGAGCAGACTGGTTACCATCCGTAACCACCACTCTTAACCCCATACTTTTGGCCAGTTTGATGGCAGGAACCTGCTCTATTCCAGCTCCAATAATTAAAATGGTTTTAGGCAAAATAGAGCCCCCCATTAACATTTATAGTTTGGCCAGTGATATAAGCAGCCTCATTTGAAACAAGAAAACAAACCGCACTCGCAACTTCCTGAGGAGTACCAATCCTTCCCATTGGAATAGTAGCAAGTTTCTTTTTCCCAAGCTTACTATGCAACTCTTTTTTAATCATCTCCGTATTGATTAAACCAGGAGCCACCGCATTAACCGTAATGCCCTGACTAGCCGATACTTTAGCCAATGATCGAGTTAGATTTATTAAGGCAGCTTTAGCAGCCGCATAATGAACCTGTCTGACTCCCCCCAATTGCCCACCAATTGAGGAAATATTTATAATCCGTCCCCAATGTTTTTTCTTCATAGCAGAGAGAAGTTCCTGAGAAAGAATAAAAGGACTCTTTAAATTTGCAGCTAACATCTCATCCCAGTCTTTATCTGTAATTTTTGAGGGCTCTTTTTCCTGACAAAAAGACGCATTGTTTATCAAAATATTAATCGGCCCAAAGTCCTTCTTCATTTTGGCAGCAAAGGCATAAACTGATTTTGTTCGAGTTAGATCTAATGGAAAGGCCTCTGCCTCTCCACCAGCCGCCCTAATTGTTTTTACAACCAAATGCGCTTTTTTGCTCATTTTTTGATAAGTGAGTAAAACCTTGATCTTTTCACCAGACAAGGCCAAGGCAATAGCTTCGCCAATTCCCCGACTACCACCAGTTACAATTGCTGTTTTCATAAAGGCACCTCCTCAAAAGGATACATTTCATTCAGCTTCTGCCCCCCCATTAACATCGGTAAAACATCTTCATTATAATCAACCTTACAATGCACTAAAGCCGGTGAATCATCCGCAAAAACTTCTTTTAAAATGGGGACTATTTTTTCAGAAGAAGAAATATCATAGCCTTTCAAGCCATAGGCTTTAGCAATGGCAGAAAAAGATGGATTATGCTTATTGCCAGTACTAGGATCGCGTTTCCAATTCAACTTCTGAAATTGAGAAACAATCCCTAAACGACTATTATCTAAAACAAATATTTTGATCGGCAAACGATATTCCTCAATAGTGGCTAATTCCTGAGTATTCATCTGAAAAGAACCATCCCCAACAAAAACGATCCCCAAGGTATTAGGTTTAGATTCTAACATCGCTCCGATATTAACCGGAATATCAAAACCCATCGTCCCGTGCCCCGCAGAAGTAAGCCAAATTCTCCTGGGATAATCAAAAGAAAAACATCTAGCAACTAATTGTTGATGGGTCCCCACCCCACTACTCACCACTACTTGTCGATTTTTTGTAATATCATCGACCGCTTTTATAACTTGGTACATATTAAGAGCCTTCCCCTGATAAAAACGAGAAGAGTTAAGTTCCTTTTCCCAACCCTTAATTTTTGCCAGCCAATTTTGATAAGAAAAAGACTCTTTTTTCCCTTTTAAATATTCTGAGAATCTAGATAAAAACTCTTTCAAATCCATCTGAATATTAATATCCCCTTCAATCCTAGAAAAGTCTAATTCTCCCTTATCTATATCAACCCGCACAACTTTCTTGTTTGTTTTAAAATCTTTAATCTCAGAACCAGTTTGTCTTAAATCAAGCCGCACACCAAGGGCTAAAAGAAGATCCGAATAGAACAAAGCCAAGTTGGCGAAAAATTCACCAGTATGTCCCACAAAACTAAAACTTAGCGGATGATCAGAAGGCAGTGCGCCCAGTGCCGGCAAACTGCTCACGCAAGGTAGTTGACATTGATCTATAAGATCTCGAAAAACAGGCACAGCTTGAGAGATATAGACACCATTCCCAATTAAAATTAAGGGCCGCTGAGCTTTCTTTAAGAGATTAAAAATCTTGTCAAAATCATTAACTAAAACTTCTGCCATTAAAACTCTCCTTTTTGAACATCCATGGGTAGGTCAATTAAGACCGGCCCTGGTCGACCCTCTTTTGCTAGATTAAAAGCATTTGAAACAACAAAAGAGGGATCTTCTTTAAAATTTAGAACCTGAGCATGTTTTGTCACCGGCTTAAAAATATTTACCGTATCAGTTTCTTGAAAGCCAGTCTGTCTAACTTTTTTTTCGAAGTTGATCGAATTAACCGAAACTTGCCCAGTAAAAACTAACAGGGGTATAGAATCATAAAAAGCATCTGCCACAGGACTCAAAACGTTAGTCGCACCAGGACCAGAGGTAACAATCACCACTTGAGGGGTCTGAGTCATTTTTGCAGCCCCAATAGCAGCATAACCAGCTCCTTGTTCATTACGAGCACAAAAATACTCAATCCCATCACAAATCAAAGCCTCCAGCAAAGGAGCAATTGTTCCACCTGGATAAAGATAAACCCTTCTAATTCCTAATATAAACAAGGTCCGAGAAATTATTTCTGCACCAATCACAATTCAGCCCTCCTTAATAGTACGCAAGTCATAATAAAAACAATCCCCTTTCTTTTCTTCAAAAATATAATCTATTTGGCTATCGCCAACCTGTTCTTTTAAAAGGCGATAGATCTCTTGCTCTTTTCCCAAAACAGTAATGAGAACGCGATCATATTGAGAAAAGTCTACCCCTTGATAGTAGCCAATATTATTTCCATGGAACAAAACCCCTGCCTCTTCAGGCAATCCAGAACAAAACCCAATCCGACCACTTTTATTAAGAATAGCAAGCTTATCTTTAGCAATAAAATCCGCCACACTTCCAACCCCATAAATTAAAATCTTCTGTCCAGAATGCATTAATTCTTTTAAAGCTGTCGATATTTTTCTCTCAATTTTTCTTTTCACAAAACTTTTAGGGACATATTTATCTACGATTTTTCCCCAGATATCTTTCTCCAACAAAAAACTCTCAGAAGAATAGGCCTTGTCTTTATTACTCTTGGTACTCTTACCAAAATGGTATAAGAAATGGTCTAAAACCTTAAGTGAGAAGCCCTTTTTTTTAGCTAAGAAGCCATAGATGGCCTCACCCCAACGATTTTTTCCCTCCAAAGAAAACTTGGGGAGTGCCTGCCAAACTTTTCCCCCAATAAACATGGCACAACCACAAACCGCATCACAATCTCTAACCGCGACTCTCTTCTTCGTCTCTCCCCGCAAACTAGGCAATAAAGAGATTTTTCCATCAATATCAACTAAGTCATAGCCATGGTCCTGAATTATCTCAGTGTCTGGGTACAACATTGGAAACCCTAAGATGATGTCATCTCGTTGATATTTAACCAAAGTTGCATACCATCCCTCAGTAAAAAGAACATCATCCCCCAAAATCAAAAGATCTCCTCCCTGATGGCGTGATAGGGCAAAGTTAAGGGTCTCCTCCCTAAAAGCTCTTTCCCTAACAATATCAATATCAATATCAGGGGGAAGCTCTCTCAAAAGACTTAAGAGAGTTCTCATTAAACTATCATTTCCTAAAGAACTACAAATTACAATTCTCATAATACTAGTTACCAATCATTATCTTTTTTCTAAGTAAATCTTTTTTATCAGGATAAGAACAAGAATTCTCTAAATAGTGAGAAACATAAAGCTCCGCAAAACTATACTTCAACTTTTTAAGCAAAAGATAATACCTCATGGGAGGATCAAGGCCAATATCAATCACATAAAAAACACCAGATCTAACAATTACATCAAACTTAACAAAGAGTTTCTCTAGTTTGAGTTCTTCAATAACCACGCTCAAGCTCTTTTCTAACTTGGAGATATCAAGCCCTTTAAAATTTCTTAAGGCAAAGGACTTTTTATCAGTTATTTTATGAAAGCAAAAAAACTGCCCAGCAAAATAATTAACCCGCAGATGCTGCCCTAAAATACTTTCTTGTAATACATAATATTTTCTAAAGTAACGGTCCTTCTGCCAATTTACCGAAGGAATATTTTTACCTGCGAGCCGATAAATATATTGTGGGTTCTTGCTAAAATCTGATTTAAGAAAATATTGTTTACCTTCCTCTAAATTATTTATCAGCCCTCGCTTGGTTTCAATATTCTTAGTGGGAGGGATGGGAACTTTTTTCGCCTTTAAAAAACTATACAGTTTGTGCTTGTTGAGGCAGATATCTACGGTTTTGGGAGCTACAAAATCAATTTTGAAGTGTTTGGCAAACTTACTCGCACCTATATAAGCAAATTGTGCTGCCGCAGTAAAGACTTTATCAGTTGAAGAAAAGCCTTCTTTTTTTCCAACTGAGATTAAGCCTTTTTCATCTTCATAACCAATCCTATAGTAACGATTAAGACACTTAATCCCAGGAGCACGGGAATTAAGATCTGTCCCCACCAAAAAATAGCCTCTCTTTTTTAACTCTATAAGATAAGGAATTTGATCATAATTACAACCTAAAACCAAAACCTTTTTGGCCTTTCTTCTATATTTTACTGGCTTAATTTTAAAAGGTTCGGACTTAAAATGACCCCCCGCAAAAAACTTGATCAACTCTCCAATTATATTGATGCCAGTTGCGGCCGGGATAACCCGATCAAGAATTTCATCACCACCCAGATCAATGTGTGACTCAATCACTTTAGGGCCAGCAGAAGTAATCCTAAAAGCAGTTGAGAGCATACCAAACTCAATTCCAAACTCAAAAACCATCTTCGTTACTATTTGAGAAACTTTATTCTGAGTAGACCTAGAAGCATTACTTGGTAACCGATAAAAAAGGTTGATAAAATATGGGGGTGGAGTCGTAAGCTCATCTATCAGCAACAAATTATAGATCTTGCCATCTTTCACCAAATCAATGCTAATCAGTTCTGGCCCATCAAGATACTCTTCTATCTCAACCTTGCTATCCAAAGATATCTTCTGTGACATCGAAAAGAAGAGTCTCAATTGCTGCTCATTATCAATTTTTCTAATTGCTGTTCGAGAAACCGTCGGGATGGATGGCTTTATAACGACAGGAGCATTCAGTTCCTTAAGAAAGTTATTGGCTTGTTTAAAACTCGTGCAAATCTCACTGCGCGGAACTGGTATTCGATGTCTAGCAAGGCTTTTAATGAATTTCCCCTTATTAACAAAGATTTCAGCTAATTGAGGCTCAATCCAGGGCAAGCCATAATGTTTAGCCACGTAAGCAGCTGTTACCGCAGCTCGTCCAGGAGAAGATCTGGTAATCACCCCACAAAAATCATATTTTTTTTGTAATCTCTCTAGTTTTTTTATGATTAATCTATGATCTAAGGAACTAGCAATAATTCTCTCCTGCGCAACGGTTAAACCAGGGGCGTTCACCCGAATATCCGTCGCAATAACCACCAGACCCTGTTTTTGCGCTTCAATAATAAAAGGAAGGGAATCTGCTCCAGCAGAAATACAGATAATGGCCTTCCCCTTTTGTAACAACTTCTTCACAAGAATAAGAATTCCTTTCTTGAATTAATTCAGCCAAATCAAGAAACCAATCTCTTAAAACCCTGATGACTTGGTGTCCCTTTTAACATTTCCTCTACCCTATTTTGCTCTTGAGCCTTTTTTAAAATACTAAAAACCTCAGCACAATCATCTTTATACTTCTTAAGATGCTCTTCCTGATGAGCATAGCTCACTTTAAATTGACACCAAGCCAAATAACCACGCTCTAACATTAGCTGAGTAAATAAAGTCCTTAATTTCAAGTCATTATCACCTTCAAAGTCAAAATGACCCAATGTCGGTAAACCATGGGCATGAATCTTTAACCCGGCTTCTTGAGCTGCTACTTTCCATACCCCTAACATACCATTCCCAACTTCAATAATATGTTGATCAACCCTTTTTTGGAGATATTTCTTAATTGTTGCAATGGCAGCGGTCGGCCCAATTCGCTCTGTCCAATTAGTACTACTAATAAAACTCCGCTGGGCTTCATCCATAACACTTCGTTTACCAATAACAACTGCCAGTGGATAACCATTGCTAATCGCCTTGGCAAAAACCGCTATATCAGGATTAACACCGTAGCGTAAATGTATCCCGCCTGCACACATCCGAAACCCAGAAGTTATTTCATCAAAAACAAAAACTGTTCCAACTCGCTTAGCTTCTTTCTGAACATATTTAAGGAACTCTGGGGAAGCTTCATGCCCACGAGCCGGTTCCATGATTATAGCGGCCAGATCATCTTTATGCTCAGCAATAATTGCATCAAAAGATTTACGATCCTGATAGCTGAAAGCTAAGGTACTCCCTCTCAACTGCTGGGGTACCCCTGCGGTAGAAAGCCCTGGAATCAAATATCCATCAAGGGAATAATTATTGCCAAGATTTGCAGAAATGTACCAGTCATGCCAACCATGATAGCCACAGATTGCAACCTTATTTCTCCCCGTGGCAGTACGAGCAATGCGAACTGCTATGGCCATTGCTTCACCACCTGAACGGGCATAACGAACCATGTCTGCCCAAGGATGCAATTGACAAAGCAGCTCAGCTAGTTCAACCTCTTCGGGACAGTTCAGAGTTGCCATGGATCCATTATCAATGGCTTTATGGACTGCTTGGTCAACATCTGGATCAGCATAACCCAAAATACAAGCCCCTACTCCCATAATACTCATATCTAGATAGTGTTTATTATCAAGGTCCCAAATATCAATGCCCTTAGCTTTAGAATAGTAAGCTGGCCAATAATCAGGTAAAAACATTTCTGGCCTTTTTGAGAGTAATTGCGTTCCACCAGGAATTAAAGTTTTTGCTTTTTTATATAATTTTTGCCCTTTCCCCATTTCTTAGCTCCTTTCGTTTAAACTGCTGAAGAAATCAATCCTAACAGGTTATCAACAATCCGTTTACTGCCAAGCCCATCAATCTTGACTTCAAAACCACCTTTCATGAAAGCGGGATCATTTAAAGCAGCTAGGCAACTCTCTTTAATGTCATTAACAGAAAGCTCTACCCCATAGCCAACAAGCCTACCCAAACCAAGCGTTGCCAACTTCTTAGCTTGGATTAAATCCTCTCGATAATGAGTTATGTATAAACTGGGAATCCCTAAATAAGACGTCTCATATACTGAGATCCCAAAACCAAGCACAACCAGAGCACTCTGCAAAAGGAGATCTCTGTAAGTTTCTTGATCTGGAGCCAGAATACAATCAATTTTTAAATCTTTCGCCCTTTTATTAAGTTGCTCAGCAGATTTGTTAGTTGGCCCAAGAACCACCTTGATCATTTGTTTTGGCAGTGATTCTCTCAACCGAGAACAAGCCTCCAGCACCTTTTCAGTAATATTTAGAGGATCACTTCCCCCCATTGAAACAAGTAAGTAGCTCCCTTGATTAACTCCTATAGCTTGACTCTTTTCTTTAAGAAAACTCTCTGCTAAGACAACATAATCAGCCCCAGCCAAAACCCGGTTTTCTATAGACTTTGGAACAGAAGCAGAAATAACCGGCAGGACAAAAAGATCAACATTAGCCTCTGGAAGCAAACGATCAACCAAAACTATTTTTGCCCCTGCATTTTTAAACTTTATGACTTCTTGATCAATCGTTTCACGAGTATCAAAAACAACTACATCAGCAGAAACATCGGGCTGACCCCAAGCGTAAATATCTATATCGTGAACCTGATCATGCAAAATCCGAATAGCCGCCTCATCTCCTCTCAACATAAAAGTAATTGATGCACCTTTGCGCTGGGCTTCTCTGGCTAGAACCGAACAACGCATCAGATGTCCCAACCCATACTTTGCCCCAGCAGAGATAACAAAAATTATATTTTCTTTTTTCCTTTTTAAATTCATGCGATTGACCAATTTGCTGGATTAAGCAATTTTTCTTCAGCAAAGGAGAAACCTAGTAACTTTTCCATTGTCTCCTTATCAAGCATACCCAACGATTCCGCCTTTAAGGCTTTCTCCAACTCTTTTTCCGACTGAACACCAACAAGCACAGAGGAGATTTTAGGAATTGAAAAACAAAACCTCAAAGCTACTTGCGGCAAGTCTTGCCATGATTGTTTTAATTGTTCTTTAATATTTGTCGCTGCCACTTTTAATTTATCCAACTCCTTGGGTAACCATTCAGCCTTTGGGGTTAAAACACCCTTTAGAAAAGCGGAGCGACTAATTATTCCCATCCCCGCTTTTTGAGCAGCAGGAAAAACCTCTGCTCTCATTCGTTGATCCAATATATTATAGGCAATTTGCAGCAGATCATAATTACCATTATTAATTACAGCTAAAGCCTCTTCAACGGTATAGACAGACGCACCAAAACTGCGAATTTTCCCTTCTTGTTTAGCCTTATGTAAAATAGCAGCAATCTCTCCCTGCCTAACTGTTCCCAACGAAGCATTATGGATTTGCACAACATCTAAAACATCACGCTGTAGAAGTTTCAAGCTACTAGCCAATGAATCTTCAATGGCTTGAGAAAGCTGTCTTCCTCGAAGCTGTTCCCCATTAGAATCTTTTGGGATTGTAACTTTAGTTGCCACATAACAATTTGGCTGCTTTTTCAAAGCTTTGCCTAAAAGCCTTTCACTTTCACCATACGCTGGGGCTGTATCAAAAAAATTGACGCCTTGGTCAACAGCACTGTGCAAGAGACCAAGTGCCTGGTCCTCAGTGGGCCGACCATAACCTGCCGGGATCTCAATACCATAATCAACACCCAAAGCAACTGTGCCAAAAGAGAGCAAAGAGACCTTTAAACCTGTTTTTCCAAGAGTTCGGTAACGCATGCTAATTTTTACTTCCCTTACTTAGGTATTCCTTATCCGCAGCTAATGACTTGAGATAGCCTTCATTTCTAATAATTCCCTTATTAACTTCTAGTAAATCTTGGCGTTGTTTTAGAAAACTAATAATATCCTTCATATAAAAAACTTCTCCATCTTTAAACAGTCCTTCCAAAATTACTTTTACCAGTTCAAAATCCCTCTCCTCATCAACCGTCCACCGCAAATGAGAAAGATTCTCCTTATTGGCAACAGGCTGAGTTTTAAACAACTCAGGATGATTGATAATATAAGGTCCTACATGCTCCCTTTCAGAAGGTAGTTTGGCCTCTTGCCAGGCTTTTTCAATTGCCCTAAAAGAAAAGATAGAGGCATCTAAACCATCAGGAAAAGTATCATTAGTTCCAACCAGGTCATAATTACCAAGATCCAAAAACTTCTCAATTACCATATCAACAATTTGAGGATCAATTAAAGGACAGTCCCCAGTAATCCTGACAATAGCATCTGCTTGATGAACTTTTGCAGCTTGATAATAACGATCCAAAAGATCATCAAGGCTACCAGCATAATCATCAAAGCCCCATTCTTTAACCTTGCTAAGCAAGATTTCATCCTCTGGAAGAGGCGAAGTAGCTAAAATAATTTTATTCACCCGCTTAGAATGTGTCAAGCGATTAAACAGATACCATAACAAAGGTTTACCGCTAACCTCCATTAAGACTTTTCCTGGAAGGCGCGTAGATCCCATTCTAGCTTGAACGATAGCTACGATATTTTTTGCCACGTTAAAACCTCATTGGCAGCTATGTCCTGCTGCGCTTTTTTCCCTACAACTTGATCAAGCTCTTTAGGTTCAAGACCTAAATTGTGTCTAACAATCTTAAGAGATTCTCGCCCTATAGTTTGCCCTTTTTTTATTGGCTCAGCTGCATAGATGCTCCGACGAGCCCCCTGTCTTTCTGGAATTTCATTTTTGGTCGGTTTCTTTTCTCCATCACCCAAGGCCTGCTCTAAATTTCTGATAGATTGAACCATTTGAGCAAATTCGTCTACAGTCAAAGAATGGGGATGATCTGGTCCTGGCAACTTACGGTCAAAAGTAAGATGCTTTTCTACGATTGAAGCACCCAAAGCAACTGCTCCTAACACAACCTCTAAACCCAAAGTATGGTCAGAAATTCCAACAGGAAGCTGAAATTTATTTTTCAAAGTCCCCATCGCCCTGATATTAGCATCCTGATAGGCTGCCGGATAAAGCGAAACACAATGCAAAAGAGCTAGCTGGTCATTTCCCTCTGCTTTTATCGCATGAACCGCTTCCTCCACTTCTGATAGATATGCCATCCCTGTAGATAAGATGATCGGTTTATGGAAACGCGCAATATGTTTTAACAAAGGCAAATGGGTTAAATCACCGGAAGCAAGCTTAAAAACTTCCACCCCAAGATTATTTAATAAATCAGCTTTTTTTTTCTCAAAAGGAGCTGACAAGAACATTACCCCACACTCAACTGCATAATCAAATAAGACCTGATGCCATTCATCAGGCAAAGCCAACTTTTTTATACCCTCATGATCATAACTCAACAATCCTTCATTACTAAAAGATTGGAATTTAACTGCATCAGCCCCAGCCTTGGCTGCTGCGTGTATCAGTTCTTTAGCCCGGTCTAATGCAGCATCATGGTTAGAGCCAATCTCTGCAATAACAAAGACAGGCTTGTTATCACCAATCTCTCTTTGGCCAATCATAATTTTGTTCATGGTAAAACAACCTCTTGGTAAAGCTTTTTTAGATATGCTATTTCGTTTTTCAAACCTTCTTGAATCGTGACCTTAGGGTTATAGCCTAATATTTCTTTGGCTTTAGAAAAATCGGCTGCAGTATGTCTAACGTCACCCTTTTGTTTTCCACCGTAGACAACCTGCGCTGAACCTGGAAAGCTTGCAACAATTAAAGCCGCAGCTTCCTTAAGAAAAATACGACTGCCACCACCAAGATTGAAAACCTCTCCCTCAATGCCTTTTTTTTCAATGACAGCAATGTTAGCTTCAACTATATCTGAAATATAAGTAAAATCTCGTGTCTGCTCTCCGTCCCCATAAATTTCAATTGGCTTACCAAAAATTAACGCTCTGATAAATTTATGGAAAGCCATATCCGGCCTCTGCCTAGGACCATAAACAGTAAAATAGCGTAAAGAAACGGTTGGGACTCCATAGTTCTTCCAATAGAGATAACACAAATGTTCAGCCGCCAGCTTGGAAACACCATAAGGAGAATACGGTTTAGGCAGGTTTCTCTCCCACATGGGTAAAAGTTCAGTATCACCATAAACAGAAGAAGAAGAAGCATAAACAAAATTGTCCAAAGAAACTTCTTTGGCTGCTTCAAGCAATTTCTGGGTTACTTCAAGATTATCTTTCAAATAAACATTAAAATCCTTTCCCCAACTTGCCCTAACACCTGCTTGAGCAGCCTGATGAAAAACAATCTTTACTCCTTGAAACAAAGTTTTAAGATCAACAGTAGCAATATCTGCTTCAATAAAAGTGAATTTACTGTTTATTCTCAAATTAATTAGGTTGTATTCTTTAATTTTCCTTGAGTAATATGAAGTAAAGACATCAATTCCAACAACTTCATGACCAAGTGCTAACAATTTTTCTGCCAAATGAGAACCGATAAAACCAGCTGCTCCTGTAACAAGAATCTTCATTTATTATTTCTCCCAACACAATAATACTTTAGGCCAAAACTTCTGACTAATTTAGGATCATAAATATTACGGCCATCAATAATTATCGGTTTTTTCATCACTCGCTTTACCCGCTCCAAATCGACCTCACGAAATTCATTCCACTCAGTAATAACAACAATAGCCTCACAACCCTTGGCCACATCATAAGGGCTATCACAATATTCTATATTGGGCATAATTCCTTGAGCCTTATTATTAGTCATAGGATCATAAGCTCTAATCTTCGCGCCAGCTCTCAAAAGTGAATCAATAATGGTCAATGAAGGTGCATCCCTTAAATCATCAGTTTGGGGTTTAAATGATAAGCCCCAAATTCCAATAGTTTTACCCTTGACCCCTTGTAAAACCTGCAAAATAAGCTGGCCAAACAACTTGCGTTGGTTCAAATTAACCAGATTGACACTTTTTAACATGGCTGGCTCATAACCAGATTGTTGAGACAGAAATGTTAAAGCAGCTACATCTTTAGACAAACACGACCCGCCATAACCAATCCCCGCCCTTAAAAATTGCGACCCAATTCTTTTATCAAAACCCATCCCCTCCGCCACTTGCTTAACATCAGCATTAAGTCTTTCACAAATATTAGCAACTTCGTTAATAAAAGATATTTTATTAGCTAAAAAGGCATTAGCGGCATACTTTGTAAGTTCGGCACTGCGGCGATCCATAAAAACAATCCTGGCATTTAAAGGACGATAAAGTTCACTTATAATATTAGCTGTTTTATTACTACCAGTCCCAACAATAATACGATCAGGATGAAGAAAGTCATAAACAGACTTTCCTTCCCGTAAAAACTCCGGGTTAGAAACCACTTCAAAATATTTGCTTTTCACTCCATTTTTCCTCAGCATCCCCACAACCTTATCCCCTGTGCCAACTGGCACCGTACTCTTTAAGACCAAAACCCTGAAACTTTTGGTCTTTTTTAAGGTGTGTGCAACCCCCTCAACAACAGCCTCTAAGGCCGACAAATCAGCCTTTCCATCAGGCTGAGGAGGAGTCCCGACTGCAATAAATATTATATTGGCAAACTTAACACCTGCAGGTAAATCAGTGACAAAACTAAGCCTTTTAGCCTTGATATTTCTCTTAACCATCTCCTGCAAACCCAATTCATAGAAATCAATTTCGGCTCTTTTTAGGTTACAAACTTTTTTTTTGTCCTTATCAACACAAACAACCTGATTACCAAAATCAGCCAAACAAGCCCCAGTTACTAAGCCAACATATCCACTGCCAATCACACAAACTTTCATGCCATTCTCTCCTTAAGCAAAATATCTTTTACAGTATCAATAACAAAATCAACTTCTTGATCAGACAATTTTGGATACATTGGCAGTGATAAGGTTTTTTTGTAGTAGCCCTCCGCCACAGGACACAAACCAGGCAAATAACCAAGTTGCCGATAATATGGCTGCAAATAAATCGGCAAATAATGAACATTAACCATAATCCCTGCTTCACGCAATTTATAAAAAACAGTCTTACGATCTTCCACTAGGATTACAAACAAATGGTAAGAAGACTCTGCCCCATCAGTTTCAACCAAAACCTTAACCTTTTGAAAATCAGCAAAGGCTTCATGATATCGCCTAGAAATTTCTTTTCTTCTGTCAACAAAAGCATCTAGCTTATTAAGCTGGCTAATTCCTAAAGCACTTTGAATATCTGTTAATCGAAAATTGTACCCCAAGCTATGCATTTCATAAAACCAGTCTCCTTCATAATTATTCAAATCTTTTCTATCCCGAGTAATACCATGTGACCTGTACAATAATAATTTTTCATACAAATCTTTATTATTGGTCAACACCATGCCACCCTCTCCAATCGCAATATGTTTAACCGCATGAAAGCTGAAGACCGTCAGATCAGAGAATTGGCCAGAGCCAATCATTTGCCCCTGATACTTAGCACCTAAAGCATGGCTGGCATCTTCAATAACCAACAATTTATTTTCTTTAGCCAGAGCATTTATTTTCTCCATTTCACAAGGGTTCCCAGAAAAATGAACTGGAATGAGGGCCTTTGTCTTGGGGCCTATTTTCTTCCTTACCTCATCCGAATCAATATTAATTATATCCTCTTGTACATCAGCAAAAACTGGCTTAGCCCCACAGTAGAGCACACAATTAGCCGAAGCTACGAACGTGATAGGAGAAGTAATAACCTCATCCCCAAAAGAAATTCCAGCAGCCAGACAGGCCAAATGCAAGGCCGAGGTACCACTGTTAACAGCCACAGCATACTTCGCTCCACAATAGGCTGCCATTTTTTCTTCAAACTCTAGAACCCGTGGTCCCTGTGTTAAATTACTGGAACCTAATGCTGCCACAACTGCAGCAATATCATCTTCATCTACCCATTGGGTCGCATAAGGAATTAGCTTTTTTGCCATTGAGTCAATACATCCTTTAATTGCTGCTCACTCAACCATTGCGAATTTGTTTCACTGCTATAGCGAAATTCTGTTGGAACCGCCTTGGCTTGTACGTGATTTCCTTTTCCCCATCCATGAAAAGCGGGTTGGATTATGTAACAATCATCAAGTTCAACCGTATGTCTAGCATCATCTTCTGAAATCATTGTTTCATGGATTTTCTCGCCTGGTCTGATACCAACTATTTCAGTTTTACATTCAGGAGCAATTGCCCTGGCTAAATCCATTATATTCATACTAGGTATCTTAGGCACAAAGATTTCTCCCCCAAACATCCTGGAAAAATTATTAATCACAAAGCTAACTCCCTGATCAAGTGTGATCCAAAATCTAGTCATCCTGTCATCGGTAATGGGCAAAAGACCTGTTTTTTTCTTTTCCATAAAAAAAGGCACCACACTACCTCGGCTCCCAATTACGTTGCCATAACGCACTACAGAAAATCTGGTATCACCAGAGCCAACATAATGGTTCCCTGCCACAAAAAGCTTATCAGAACAAAGCTTGGAAGCCCCGTACAAATTAATGGGATTACACGCCTTATCAGTACTTAAGGCAATTATCCTTTTCACTTGACGCTCAATACAACAATCAATTAAATTCATGGCGCCTATAACATTAGTTTTGATAGCTTCTGCTGGATTATATTCCATGGCAGGAACCTGTTTTAATGCAGCCGCATGAACAACAAAATCGACGCCATTAAGAGCCCTGTTAAGACGAACCTTGTCCCGAACATCACCAATAAAGAAACGTAATTTGTCGCTAAAATGGGCAAATTGTTTTTGCATTTCGTATTGTTTGTATTCATCACGGCTGTAAATAATGATCTTAGTTGGAGAAAAATCACGCAACAGCACCTCGGTCATTTTCTTTCCAAAAGATCCAGTCCCTCCAGTAATTAGAACTATTTTATTTTTAAAAATATCTGCCATGATATACTCCTTTATAATTTTTTTTCGATCAGTATCCTAACAATCCTTTGGGCTGTTTTACCATCCCAAATCCAAGGAAGTTTTTTAACTGGCTTCCGCTTCCCAAAGTCGATAATGATTTTCCCTGCCTCCCCAACAATTTTACTCGCATTATTACCTACCAAAACATTTGTACCGGACGCTAGAGTTGATTTCCTTTCCACAACCTTCCGCAAGGTTAAACAAGGCAGATTGAGCACACTCGCCTCAAGTTGAACCCCGCCAGAATCAGTCAAAACAAAGCCAGAACTCATTAATAAACTTAAAAAGTCAAGATACCCTAAAGGAGGAATGAACTTGATGTTTTTTACGCCATCAAGATCAAATTGTTGGATCATTTTCCTTGTTCGAGGATGGACGGGAAAAACGACCGGTATTTTTTGAGCAATTTTTTTTATCGCTGCAAAGATATTCTTTAAAACATTTCGATCATCCACATTACTAGGACGATGCAGTGTTAACAAGGCATAGCCCCTTTGTTTTAGCCCTAATGAAGCCCAGGTTTGTAAAGTTAACGCTTTCCGTTTAAAAAACAAAAGGCTGTCAGCCATAATATCTCCCACCTCAAAAATCTTATCCCGGCCAATCCCCTCTAATCGCAAATTCTTCGTTTCCTCAGCAGAAATGGAAAACAAATAGTCAGAAACAACATCTGTTACCAATCTATTCACTTCTTCGGGAATAGTTAAATCGTGGGCCCGAAACCCTGCCTCAATATGAGCAACAGGAATATGCAATTTTCTAGACACTAAGGCAGCAGCCATGGTGGAATTAATATCCCCATAAACCAAAACTAGATCGGGTTTTTCCTTATAACAAACCTTCTCGAATTTTGCCATTATCATCCCTGTTTGCTGACCATGCCCCCCAGAGCCAACCCCCAAGTTGATCTGTGGTTTTGGTATATCTAGCTCCTCAAAAAATATCTTGGACATGTTTTTGTCATAGTGTTGTCCAGTATGAAGAATCAAATGTCGTAACTTGTTTTTATGTCTGTCTAGTTCTCTAGCCACAGGAGCAAGCTTCATGAAATTAGGGCGCGCTCCCACAACACTAATAATTTTTTTTCTTTTATTAGCCATTATTTATTAAGCACCCCAGAAATCTCTTTAATCTGCTCTGGTAACAATTCAGCAAACATCGGCAAAGACAAAACCTCTTCTTGTGCTTTTTCCGCTTCAAGAAAATCTCCCCTGTTATATCCAAGGCCTTGATAAACCTCCTGCAAATGCAAGCTGAGTGGATAATAAACCATATTACCTATTTCTGCCTGCTTTAATCTTTGCTGAAACTCGGTTCGATCCTTTATCCGAACAGTATAATAATTAAAAGAGTGTATAACTTCTTGAGAAACATAAGGAACCCCTATTAAACCATTGGCGCATAACATCTCCTTATAAAGAGCTGCTTTTTCTCTTCGTTTTTTATTCCACTCGTCCAAATACTTTAATTTTACCCTCAAGATAGCAGCTTGTAGTGTATCAAGTCGGCTATTAAATCCGGAAACTGAATGATAATATTTCTTCTTTGACCCATGATGTCTAAGCATCTTCGCCATCTCATATACTCTCTCGTCATTGGTTGCCACCATCCCCCCATCACCAAAACAACCAAGATTTTTACCAGGGAAAAAGCTCAAACAACCAACATGACCAATTGATCCAACTTTGTTTCCCTTATATTCCGCTCCTAAAGATTGAGCACAATCTTCTATTACCTTTAGATTGTGTTTATTAGCAAGATCAAGAATTTCCCCCATTTCTGCAGGATGACCATAAAGGTGAACTGGCAAGATTGCTCTAGTATTCTTAGTGATTTTTTCTTCTATTAAAGCTGTATTGAGACAAAAGGTTTTTGGATCAATATCAACGAAAACTGGCTTTGCACCTGTGTTATAGATTGCTTCTGCAGTAGCAATAAAAGTAAAGGGTGTAGTTATTATCTCATCCCCTTCTCCAATTCCTAAGGCCAAAAGCGAAATTTCCAGCGCATCCGTACCAGAAGAAACGCCAACAGAGTACTTCACGCCTAAATATAACCCCATTTCTTGCTCAAAAGCTGTCACATCAGGTCCCAAAACAAATCTCGCCTCATCAATTACTCGCTGGATAGCTTCATCTAGCTCTTGTTTTATTGAGCGATACTGGGCTTTTAAATCAATTAATGGAATAGGCATTAGATTAAATTGACTTCCTCGCTTTCTTTTATATAGTTCTGACTGCATTTTTCACACTGCGCTTTATTATTATCAAAAATAAGCCTTGTGCCACACTCACAGACCCAACCTCTAATATTGGCAGGATTACCATAAACCAAGGCATAGGCAGGCACATCCTTAGTAACAACTGCACCTGCTCCCACAAAAGCATTTTTCCCAATAGTAGTGCCACAAACAATAGTACAATTTGCTCCTAATGAAACACCTTCCTTAACTAAAGTTTTCAGATATTTGTCAGATGTCTCTTGGGGATACTTACAACGAGGATTTAAAATATTAGTAAAAACCATTGACGGCCCACAAAAAACATAGTCCTCAAGTTCTACCCCTCCATAAACAGAAACATTATTTTGAATTTTACAATGATTGCCAATTATCACATTATTCTGAACAAAAACATTTTGCCCTAACTTGCAGTTCTTACCAATCTTTACTCCGGAACTAATATGACTAAAATGCCAGATTTTTGTTCCGTCTCCAATTTTAACTGGCTGATCAATTACTACTGTTTCATGTTTAAAATAGTTCATGTTTCCCTCCATCTTTTAACGACCTATCTGCAGCCGCCAATATTTTCAAAACCGCAAGCGCGTTTTCTCCGTTACTTAAAGGCTCTTTCCCCTCTCGGACACTGTCGATAAAATGCTGACATTCAAGACTAAGCGGCTCATCTTGAGACAACTTAATAACTTCGTCCCCCCCAGATCTAAGTTTAGATAACTCGGAAACATTTTTGAAGTCAGAAATATTTTCTACTCCTTTATCAATTATGGTCAAGGTACCTCCATGAGATATTTCGTCAAAAATAGCCATCTTTTTACTCCCAACAACTATCGTTCGTCTTGTTTTGGTTGGGTCTAACCAACTCACGTGGACATGGCCAATTTCCCCTTCAGCAAATCTGACATTCAAGAAAGCCACATCCTCTATCCCTTTTTGAACAAAAGAAGAACCAAGAGCCGAAACACTTTTAGGAAACTTATCAAGTAGATGCAAAATTATTGATATGTCGTGAGGAGCCAAACTCCACAAAGCATTTTCTGTTTTTCTTATCCTGCCTAAATTTAACCGTTGAGTATAAACATAACAGATTTTACCCAATTCCCCTTGCCCTATCAGTTGTTTGAGTTTGGAAATCGCTGGATGGTAAAGCAAAAGATGACCAACCATGATTTTCTTATTAACAGACTTTGCCAAAGCCAGCAGTTCTTCTGCCTGAAAAACATCTAAGGTAATAGGCTTTTCAACAAAAATATGCTTTCCAGCCTCAAGACACCGCTTGGCAACTTTGTAATGGTCTGGAGCCGGGGTTGCTATAATAACTGCTTCAAGTTCTTGGTCTTGAATTAAGCTTTCATAATCAGTAACAAACTTGATTTCAGGAAAAGATCGCACAAATTCATTCAAACGAACAGAATCTGAATCGCAAGCATATTTAACCGCAACGTTTGGCAAAGAATAAAAGTTTCTAAGCAGATTCTTCCCCCATTTGCCAATCCCAACTTGTCCAACAACTATTTTTTTATATTGTTTACTCACTCTAGATCCTTATTACTTTTACCAAATATTTTCCTACAACATCTTTTAAAGCATTACGCGTGTCAATAATCAATTTAGCATTTTTAGCAATAAGATTATAATCATAGACAGAGTGCGCTGTAGCAATTACGCAACAATCATATTGTTTAATGCTTTTTCCGCTTAAGACTGAGGAAGGATAAAACTTATTGCCGGCCTTAACCCTAGAAACATGTGGATCATTATAAGAAACGTCTGCGCTCATTTTATCTAAAATTTCCATAACTTTTAAAGAGGGGGACTCTCTCCAATCATCAAGGTCCTTCTTATAAGCCACTCCAAGAACTAAAATTTTTGCTCCCTTCAAACTTTTCCCTTTCTGATTTAAAGCACCCTGCACTAGTTGAACAACATACTCTGGCATTCGATCGTTTATTTCTCCTGCCAATTCGATGAAACGGGTTGTTAGATTAAATTCTTTGGCTTTCCAAGCTAAATAAAAAGGATCCAAGGGAATACAATGCCCCCCCAAACCTGGTCCAGGATAAAAAGGCATAAAACCATAAGGCTTCGTTTTCGCTGCTTCGATAACTTCCCAAATATCAATATTCATCTTCTTACAAAGGATGGCCAGTTCATTAACCAAAGCAATATTTACACTTCGAAAAATATTCTCTAGCAGCTTTTCCATTTCAGCAACACGAGGAGAGGAAACTGTAAATATTTTAGTCAGGATTTGAGAGTACAATAATTGAGCCATCTCAGTACACTTTGAAGTAACCCCTCCAACAACCTTAGGAACATCCTTCGTTTTAAACATTTTATTTCCCGGATCAATTCTTTCTGGGGAAAAAGCCAAAAAGAAATCCTTTCCAACTTCTAATCCCGAAGCATTTAATTGGGGAAGGATTATTTCTTCAGTTGTTCCAGGATAAGTAGTGCTTTCTAAAACAATTAATTGTTCCTTTCTAATAAATCTAGCTAGGCGCTGGGTAACAGATTTAACATAGGAAATGTCAGGTTGTTTGTTTTTATCTAGAGGAGTTGGAACACAAATGCAAATAGCATCCAATCTCTTGAGCAAAGAGAAATCAGTAACAGCCTTCAACTTTTTTGCCGATACAAACTCTTTAATGTCACTATCAAGAACATCCGTAATATAATTTTCACCACGGTTAATCATTGCCTTTCTTTTTGGATTCTGCTCAAATCCAGTCACCTGAAAACCCGCTCTAGCAAACTCAACAGCTAGAGGCAAACCAACATAACCCAAACCAACAACCCCTATATTAGCTTTTCTACTTATTATCTTTTCTTTCAGTTTCATGCTACCCCTCCAACATAGCCCAAACCAATGATTCCCACCTTGGCTTTTTTCTGCTTAATCTTGTCAATTAGTTTCATTTTAACTCCTCTAAAACCTTCTTATAAACCTGTCTAACTTTCCCTGGCAAACTAGGACTCAAAATTCTCAATATTTCCCTGCCCAAAACTCGATACTGCCCCCCAATCTTAGCCGCACGCAGCACTCCCCTTTTAATCAAACGACGGAAAGTGGAATCGGAGATCTTTAGGAGCTGTTGAGTCTCTTCAGAGGTATAAACTTCGGATTCATTGAGGTTCACGTAAGGCACTCCTTTAGGGTCATAGGGTCTAAATCCCCGGCAAACATTAAATAAGTCTCAACTTCCATGTATTTTGTCTTCTCTAACACTCCGGTTTTATGACCTTACAACCGTTTCCAGCGTTAGGGCAACTGATGCGTTGGTCGTGTTAAGAAAATGCGGCTTTTTGCCGTAAAATTCTTTAAGGCCGGAAATAAACTCGTCAGCCCATGACGGGGCTAAAACATCAACCCCGCTAAAGTCCGGAACAATTTCCTCTTCCTGGCTTAGCTGAGGCAGGAGGTAAGCTTTGGCAGATAAAAAAGCATCCCTGCCAGCCGGCCGGGAAAGTAGGATCTTGCCGAATTTTTTTATCTGTATAATCATGACGCTACTCCTTTTGGTATAGAAACGATCAAAAACGCCACACAACCATGGATTTCCACAAACCAGTAAAAGTAAACACCAACAACATCGCGCCAGGAACCAAGGTTATGGCTAAGTATAACATTTCTCTGTCTTCTATGACCCTATGGCTCTAAGATCACATGACCCTGGTAAGTATAACAGATGAATCAGCACTGTCAAGCCTATCCAAAATCGGT
The DNA here is from genome assembly GCA_001771545.1 of candidate division WOR-1 bacterium RIFOXYB2_FULL_42_35. Classification (GTDB taxonomy): domain Bacteria; phylum Margulisbacteria; class WOR-1; order O2-12-FULL-45-9; family O2-12-FULL-45-9; genus XYD2-FULL-41-8. The sequence continues at coordinate 22,127 of MEUC01000021.1, forward strand.
CAACAGCGGCCAAACAAAAATTAACTAAGTTCGCCAACTAATTGCCCGGCTGTTTCTACATACGCCGCTAATTGGTTATAAATTTCTTTAACCATAGCCTCATTATACATATGAGTGGTTTTGTTTCCAGTTTCAAGCATCTTAAGCCAAACTTCTCCTTGTTCCCTGGAAATAATCTTTTCTTGAAAAGCGCTACGAATGGCTTCCTTAGGAGAATAGACTTTAAGCCCCTTTTCTTCAAGACAAGCTTTCATGGCTTTCCAACCAAGCTCAAAAGTAAATTCAAACCTTTGGATTGCTGAATCACGGATAAACTCATCCGGCTCTTTTTCCATTACTTCTTTAAACCTAAGGGAAGCTCTCTTGAATTCCGGCAGCAAATTAGCCAATTTATCGTTCATAAATCACCTCGATTTTCTTTAAGGCAACTCTTCTAAAGCCATCACCAATATCGTTAAAATCAACAAAATCAATCTTCTGTAAAATTGGTAAATCGGACAATTCGTCCTCAATTTCCAGTTTTTCAGCAACAGGAATTTTTTCCGGTGCTTCTACGCCCACATCAATATCTGACCTTTCTGTTGCTGTACCATCTACGTGAGAGCCGAAAATAAATAGCTTATAATGCGGCAACCTTAGCCGTTTGTTAATAACTGCAACGATCTTATTCTTTAGATCGTTGGTTAAAATTTCATTATTCATTGTTTTCTAAGATCCCACGACCTTATACCCCCAAAACCTTCAGAACCATCTTGAAATCCTGATTGATATGGGGATAGCTATTCCTAATATAATCATGCGGTTCAGACTCCTCATTTGATTATTGAGATTCATGCGCACATTATATATAGGCGGGATTGCCATGTCAAGCCCAAACATTGGCTGTCAAGAGCGGCCAAAAGTGGTCAATCTCCCAGCAGTTCTTTAATCTTACCAACCAATTCGTCAGCTTTATAGGGTTTAGTCATATAGGCATCAGCACCCATCGCCAAGCCCTGTTCAACATCAGAGTCCTGAACTTTGGCTGTCAAAATAATGACCGGAATATTTTTATAATCCTGATCAAACTTGAGCATGCGACAAATCTTAAAACCGTCCATCTTGGGCAACATAACATCCAATAAAATTAAATCCGGCTTTTCGGAACGAGCCTTATTGAGCCCACTTAGACCATCTTGCGCAGTTAAAACCTCATAGCCATTTGCTTCCAGCCGCAGCTGCAGAGCCTTTAACATTTCTACCTCATCTTCAACAATTAAGATCCGTCTCTTTTTATCAGTCATTTAAGTCTGCCTTGGGGATAGTGAAAATGAATTTCGTCCCCTGCCCCAGTTTACTTTCCACGCAAAGTTTTCCGCCATGAACTTCAACAATCCCCTGACAAATAGAAAGACCCAAACCAAAGCCCTTAGGCGGTGTTAAGGCAGGATCTTTCTCCAGTCTGACAAAACGTTGAAAAACCTTTAAAACATCCTGATCGGAGATTCCCGGCCCATTGTCTTTGACATAAACAGAAACTTCATTCTTGCCTGATTCAATCCCAACAGTAATCTTGCTGTTCTCCGGAATATATTTAATGGCATTATCAATCAAATTAACAAAAACCCGAAAAATTTGATTGGGATCAACCCAAACCCACACCTGCTTGGGACAAATTTCGTCTAAGGCAATGTTTTTAGCACTGGCTTTCGGCTGAAGGAATTCAACAGCACTACGCGCAAGCTCGCTGAGATCTGTTTTGGCCTTTTTCAATTGCAACGAATGGGCATCAAGTTTAGAAATATCCAATAAATTATTAAGAATTTCCGCCAAACGATCTAGGTTTGCGCGCGCCGAAACCAAGAGTTCTGATTGTTTAGTATTAACTTCCCCTACCACTCCATCCTCAATTAAAGACAAGTTTTCTCTCAAGATTGCCAAAGGTGTGCGCAATTCATGAGAAGCAGTGGAGATAAACTCATCCTTCATTTTATTAAGATCCTTCAACTCTACAACGGCAGCAAGAAAAAGAGAGTTTTTATGGGACAATTCATCTCGATGCTGATGTAGCAGCTGAGAAAAATAATAGATCGTCGTAGCAAAAAGAAAAAAGGAAACAGTGGTAAAAACAGCTTTATTAAAAATCAGGGTAAACAACTGCTGTTGTGACAGATGAAAACCAGGCGCATAAACCGGGATTATGCCAAGGTAAACAAGCCACAACATGCCTAGATAAAAAACGGTCGAAAAGAAAGCAATAATAAAAACGGTTACCGAGCTGGGAGTATAAATACCAAAACCGGAAATAATAATCAAGACCAGATAAAGGAACCAGTAAGGACTTTCTGTTACCCCGGTGATATAGATCAAGATGGTTACAGCCAAGACATCTAGCACCAGGAGAAAATTTCTAAAAGATAGCAAAAAAACCAGGCTGGCGCGTTTTTTTAGCCAGAAGAAAATATGCGCCAGGGCATTATAGCTAAAAACAAAAGCGATTAGGCCGAGACTAAGTTGAAGATAGGAATTATCAAAAAAAGAAAGGTAAAGCAGAAAGGAAGCTAGGGCAACAACGACATAACGAACCCAGATACTCCAAGAGATTTTTTCTTTAACATCTCTGATTAAAACTTTTTCTTCGATTTCTGAATACTGCATTTAAACTCTTTCTATTTATTGGCGGGCCCGAAGGGATTTGAACCCTCGGTCTCCTGCGTGACAGGCAGGCGTGTTAAACCAGGCTACACCACGGGCCCTTGCGTTGTCTCATTATACCATACAGAACGGAGGGAGGAGGATTCTCCCGATGGACATTATAAAAAATAATAATGGAATCATCGGGATCCCGACGGTTCCACCGCTATTCTATATAATAATGTTCGTCGGGAGAACCCCCGATGCCCGTGAAGGCAGGCCTCCTCCCATTAGATAAAAACTCCTCCCCACAATTGAAACGGAGGGAGGAGGATTCGAACCCCCGATGCCCGTGAAGGCATGCCTGTTTTCAAGACAGGTGCGATCAACCACTCTGCCATCCCTCCAGACCAATTCTCAATTTTCAATAACCAACGGAGGAGGTGGGATTTGAACCCACGCTGGGCTTGCGCCCACTAACGATTTAGCAAACCGTCCCCTTAAGCCACTTGGGTACTCCTCCGAACGAAGCGCCCTGTGCCTTAGCCTATTCCATTATGTCTGCCTTCGCAGAATTAGGAACAAGAGCAGGAACAGGGAAACAAACTTAAGACCGATTAATTATATATAATCTCCATACTTATTGCAAAGAAAAGAATTACCCCGGTGGCCAGGTCATCTTACGGCCGCCAAGAAGATGAAAGTGTAAATGAGGCACTGCCTGGCCGGCATCTTGTCCTTGATTTACAACTATGCGATAACCAGTTCTATCCAAACCATGTTCAATCGCTAATTTCTTCATCACCGCAAACATTATTCCCAAAACAGGACTATCATCAAAATCAGCAATGCCTTGAACATGCTCTTTAGGAATAACTAAAATATGCACCGGCGCTTGTGGCGCAACATCATTGAAGGCCAGAATATTATCATCCTCATATACAATTGCAGCTGGAATCTCTTTGTTAACTATTTTACAAAAAATACAATCCATTTTATTTTTTCCTCCTTACGTCCCCCCTCTCCCTCTGGTAGAGGGGTCTGGGGTGAGGGTTTATCCTCCCGAAATAAGTTTTTTAATCCGATACTTAACGGTCGGTGTCTTGGAAAGCATCTCTGCCAGTTCCGCTCGAGTTAAATAATCTTGGGGCTTAAAATCACCGGTACCAAGATATTCAAACAAACCAACTTGCTGACCAGCGGCAATAGCCGGCGCTGCCCAGTGCTTAACAGGAACATCAGCAAAAGGCTTTTGGTTGACTTGCGACTTAATATAAAGACCGGAAAAGTTTGCCAAAATGGCAGCAGTTTCTGCCAGAGTGATCAATTGGTCGGGTCTAAAAGTACCGTCAGGATAACCGTTCATATACATCTGCTTGACAACCAAACTGATATAAGCAGCCTGCCAGCTTTTAGGATTAACATCAGAAAAAACTTGGCGACTTTCAGAACCAACCTTTAAGTCTTTGGCTCTAACCAAAATAACGGCCAGGTCAGACCTGGTCAGCCCATCTTGAGGATAAAAATTGCCATTGGCTGCCCCATTCATTATCCCTAAAGTAGCCAAATATTCAATTGGCTTGGCTGACCACAAGTTTGCCGGCACATCATTAAAAGTAACCAGAGTTGGTTTAACGACTACAGATGCTATGGGCAGATCAAGACTTCTTGCTCTTTGGTTTACGCTGGTTTTTTCATCATCAACCCCTTGATAACCAAGCGAAAGAAAATGAGTCGTATTAGCGTCTAAATCACCAAATTTATGGTATGCGTAATCAAAAGTAAATCCTTGGAATTTAAGTCCTACGCCAGCAGTCAGATTATTGTCTGAGCCAATCCCAGCTTGAGCAGCTTTGGCTCTCTGATCAATGCCGAAACGAAAAGCAATAGTTTCTACCGGCCAAAACTCAAGGCCGGTATGCCAAAGTGCCGGACGATTAGTTCCCCGACCAACTTCATAATCCAGAGAAAATTTGAGCTGTTGGTTTTTGTGATAATACAAGGCGGACTTGCCCAAAATATTGAAACCTCCACCAAAACGCAAGGCCGAGGGAATATCTTCAACGGCATTACCCTTGAGCCAAAGAAACCTCCCTCCCAAACTTGTCGGCAAAAAATTATTAACAGTTAAACCTAATCTTGACCAGGGCTGAACCTGCCACAAAAGACCCAGATCAGCATCCATGCCAGTTCCAGTTGCCCCATTCATCACTACCCCACCACCGGAAAAGCCCTGGAAAAATAATTTCAGATTACCACCGACAAGAACATTGTCGCCAAAGCCAACACCCACACTTTTGAGGATTTTATTTAATTGTGTGCCATAGGAAAAATAAACAATACTGGAAGTATAGTTGGTAGAATTAATTTGAGAAATTGTCCTGCCGGCACCAGTCCCTTCAACCGAGACAATAGGGATCGAAGAGACCGAAGAACTTAAATAACCGATACCAACCTTGCCAATTGGTGCTTTTTCGCTGCAGCCAATCATTAGATAATTGACATCAGTAAGTAGATTGCCACTCATGCTAACAACATTGAAATTGTGATTTAAAGCCAGAGCCGCCGGATTAGTAAAAACCGCAGTAGCATCATCAATGCCACCAACAAAAGCACTCCCCATCCCAAGGGAACGAGCCCCAATGCCGATCTCGCCGATGTCAACTGCGGCAAAAACCGACGAAGAATAAAATCCCAAGATCAAAATCCAAAATCCAAAACAAACCCCAAATCCAAACTTCCAAATCCAAAAACATTTTGATCTTTGATCTTTGAGGTTGGGGTTTGTTTTGATCTTTGATCTTTGAAGTTGGGATTTGAGTTCCATTTGTTTGCTATTATCCCGTGCAGTAATAGCAATGTCAACCAGGACTAATTATGCTAAAATAAGAGATATGTCAACCGACAAAATCAGAAATTTTTCTATTATTGCCCACATTGACCACGGGAAATCGACCCTGGCAGACCGCCTACTTGAATTTACTAAAACAATTTCCAAGCGTAATATGAAAGAACAAGTTTTGGATACCATGGACCTGGAACGGGAACGCGGTATCACCATCAAAGCCCAAGCCATCCGCATGCAATACAAAGGTTATGAATTAAATCTAATTGACACACCCGGCCATGTTGATTTTAGCTATGAAGTTTCACGCTCGCTAGCAGCCTGCGAAGGAACATTACTACTGGTTGACGCTACACAAGGGATTGAGGCTCAAACCCTGGCCAACGCTAATCTGGCCATTGCCAGTAATTTAAAGATTATTCCTATTATTAATAAAATCGATCTACCTGGGGCTGAAGTCCAAATGGTTAAAGAAGAACTGATGCACACCATGGGCTTTGAAGAAGAAGAAATTATTCTGGCTTCGGCTAAAGAAGGGACTGGCGCTGAAGGGATATTAGACGCTATTATTGAAAGGATTCCTGCTCCAAAGGGAACAGATGACGCCCCACTTCAAGCGCTGATTTTCGACTCTCACTATGACGCTTACCGGGGAGTAATTGTTTATATTAGAATCGTTAATGGCACACTAACAAAAGACGACAATATTCTCTTTTTGGGAACAGGTTGTGAATTTGAAGCCCTGGAAATCGGCTATCTTAAACTGGGCTTAGTACCACAAGATAAATTATCAGCCGGTGAAGTAGGTTATTTAATTGCCAACGTTAAAAATATTGCCGATGCCCATGTTGGTGACACCATTACAACCATTAAAAACGGGAGCAAACAAGCCCTGCCCGGCTATAAACCGATCAAACCGATGGTTTACTGTGGCTTCTACCCTATTAATGGTGAAGATTATGAACGGCTCAAAGAGGCCATGGAAAAATTACGTTTAAACGATGCAGCTTTATTTTTTGAACCGGAAACATCGCAAGCTTTAGGCTTTGGTTTTCGTTGCGGCTTTTTGGGTTTGCTCCACTTAGAGATAGTCCAACAACGCTTAACCAGAGAATTTGATCTCGGATTAATAGCTACTACCCCTAACGTAATTTACAAAATCAATCTCAATAACAAAAAAGAACTCTACATTGATAACCCGACCAAATTCCCTGATTTCTCTTATATTGAATCGATTGAAGAACCATTTCTGAAAGTTAGTATTTTTACTCCGGCCACTTATGTTGGCAGTATTATGACTTTAGCCACAGATAAACGCGGCACTTATAAAAACCTGGAATATTTGGATCAGCAAAGAGCGATCATCACCTATGAGCTCCCCCTTTCCGAAGTGATCATTGAATTTAACGATATGTTAAAATCTGTTTCCAGCGGTTATGCCTCCATGGATTACGAACCGATTGGCTACCGCGAAGCTGATTTAGTAAAACTAGATATTCTTATTAACCAGGAGCTGGTTGATGCGCTCTCTTTTATTGTCCATCGTGATCGAGCCCATTATTATGGCAAAAAATATACCGAGCGCTTGGTGGAAGAAATTCCTATGCAGATGTTTGCCATCCCTATCCAAGCTGCCATTGGCGGGAAAGTTGTAGCCAGGGAAACCGTCAAAGCCCGCCGCAAAGATGTGCTAGCCAAATGCTACGGTGGCGACGTTTCCAGGAAGAGAAAACTGCTGGAAAAACAAAAAGAGGGTAAAAAGAAGATGAAACGCGTGGGCAGAGTTGACGTTCCTCAAGAGGCTTTTTTGGCAGTGCTGCGTATCAACAAATGACCTCTCGACAACAATTAACAATGAAACAATTAACAATTAACAATAATGTTATATCATTATATATCCATCTCCCATTCTGCAAAAAAAAATGTAACTACTGTGACTTTGTTTCGTATGCAGGCAAAGAAGATCTGATAGATGAGTATGTGGAATCTTTGTGTAAAGAAATCAAGACAGCAGGACCGCAAGACTACCAGACTATTTATTTTGGAGGCGGAACACCGACACTTTTGTCTCCAAAGCATTTTGATAAGGTTCTAAAGACCCTCACCCATCTACATAAAACTCCCCCCCCTCTCCCAGAGGGAGAGGGTAAAAAAGAAAATGACATCGAAATATCTATCGAAACCAACCCCGGCACTGCCGACAAAGCTAAACTCAAAGTCTTAAGAGAACTAGGCATTAACCGACTGTCGATTGGAGCACAATCATTTAATAATCAGCATCTAAAAACTTTGGGTAGAATTCACTCGGCCGAAGATATTATTAGATTCTATAACGATGCCAGGAGTGCAGGCTTTGAGAATATCAATCTAGACTTAATCTTTGCTCTGCCCGGACAAACTTTAGCAGAGTGGCAAGCAGATATTCAAACTGCGCTCAAACTTAAACCTGAGCATCTCTCAGTTTACAACCTGCAAATTGAGGAAGGGACCCCTTTCCACCTTAAACGTTCAACCTTAAACCTTCCACAAGAAGACCTTGAATTGGCTATGTACGAAGACACAATCGAGAGCCTAACAAGCGCCGGCTTTAAACATTATGAGATATCGAATTTTAGCAAGCCAGGCTTTGAGTGTAAGCATAATCTTTTTTATTGGCGGAACGGTAATTACCTGGGCGTTGGCGCCGGCGCCCACTCGCATGTTGATGGGCAAAGATGGGCGAATCCAAACAGCATTGAAAATTATATTCATGACCCACGACCCAGTCCCCAGGACCAGTCCAGCCCTTTAATCTTCCGACAAGAAACCATCTTCATGGGTTTGCGCCTGCTTGATGGTTTGGAAATCGAAAAGTTCAAGGGTTTTGAACAAGAAGTCGCTGACTCAATAGGGGACAACCTGCTGACTAAAGATAAGGACAACTATAAGCTGACCAGAAAAGGGCTTTATTTAGCTAACCTGGTGTTTGAGAGGTTTGTGTAACAGGCTATAACAATTCAATTAATTGCTCAATCCCGATTTCTGCATCACGCAGTAATTTTCTTAAAAGTCCCCTTCCTAATTCTTTATGTCTGGGAATAGTAAGCGTTTTTTTTGCTTGTCGTGCTTATGATATAAACGTATATGGCTGCCTTTTTGTCTTACAACTTCATAGCCTAACCTTTCAAAGCATTTAACGGCTTTATCACCAGAAATAGTCGGTAATTTAGGCATAAGACAATGTTAAAAAGCTAACTTCTTGTGGGTTATAGTTTTTCAAAAGTTTGATGTTTTGTTTTTCTTCCAAGCAAAGAGCAATAACATCTTTAATGTTTTTCACCGCTTCATCCATGGTTTTGCCTTGACTATAACAACTCTGAAAAAGCGGGCATTCAACCACATAATAACCATCTTCGTCTTTCTCAACAATAATTGGCAACAGATGTTTTTTCACTTTTCAAATACCTCCAAATGACATTATAACAAAGGGAGTAGCCACTTGTCACTCTACTTCTTCTACTCAAATACAGCCAGAGCCTAAGATATCTGGACCAGAATAAATAATAGACATATAAACACCATTGCTTACCCGCAAAGGCCTCTTCCTCGCTAACCTGGTCTTTGAGAAATTTGTATAGCCTCCTCTTGACGCATACCTCTTGACCATGCTATTATTAGCACTCAAACAAAGAGAGTGCTAAACATATGACCAAACAAGAACTAAGCGAAAGAAAACAACTAATCTTAAACGCGATTATTACAGATTACCAACATACGGCCGAAGCGGTCGGCTCTAGAACCATCACCAGAAGCTATCTCCCAGATCTATCCCCGGCCACAATTAGAAACGAAATGGCCGACCTGGAAGAAGAAGGTTTTATTGTTCAGCCCCACACCTCTGCCGGACGCATACCAACAGATCGTGGTTATCGATTTTATGTTGACCGTTTAATGAAAGCTGTACGACCAACACAGAGAGAAGAACAAACCGTTAAAAGCGCCTTTCAAAAAACTATTAATTTGGATGAAATCCTGCATCGCACCGCTAAAATACTTTCCCATACCCTTGATTACACTGCGATTGTAGTTAATCTAGGTTCCCATAGACGAATCTTTTCTGCTGGCATACCAAACCTACTCCACCAACCAGAATTTCGTGACTTAGAACATATGGAAAGAATCCTGGATCTCTTAGAAGAAGAAAACACGTTATGCGAAATTGTTGAAGATTATACCGGAGAAGAAGCCCTTTCTATTCATATCGGGTCAGAAAATAAGCACAAAGACGTCAAAGAATGTAGCATGGTCGTCTCTGCCTATGAACTAAATGATGAAATAATTGGGGGGATTGGCTTAATCGGCCCCACCCGCATGCATTACAGTAAGGCCTCAACCCTGGTTGACTACGTTGCCAAAGAATTAACAAGGGTGTTGTCCAGCGGAGAAATCCTATGAGTAAAAAGAAGAAACAGAGTAGCCAAGTAGCGCAGGGGGAAAATAGCACCTTAGCGCAGGAGAATAGTAGCGCTGGGGAGGAAAAGATAGACCCATTAAAAGAACAGCTCGAGGAACAAAATAATAAATATTTGCGGGTTTTGGCAGACTTTGATAATTTTAAGAAGCGATCAGCGACTGACCGGCAACAATTTACCCATTTTGCTAATCAATCATTGATCACTGAACTTTTACCGGTATTGGACGGTTTTGGTCGGGCGCTGGAAGCTGCTAAGGAGAGTAGAGATATTTGCGAAGGGCTTAGTTTAATAAAAAAACAGTTTGAGTCTATTTTTACTAAGCACGGAGTTAAAGAGGTTGAAGCCTTAGGCAAGCCTTATGATGCTAACTTTCACCAAGCCATGGCCCAAAAGGAAGCTGATGGTCCTGAAGGAATAGTTCTTGAAGAAATGTTGAAAGGCTACACTCTAAACGACAGACTAATTAGACCAGCGATGGTGATTGTAAGCAAGAAATTAGAAGCACAAAATTCTAAATCCTAAACGATTTCTAAATTCAAATTTTGAATTTAGAAAATTTCAATTTGTTTAGAGTTTAGATATTGGAAATTATAATTTATTAAGGAGGACCCGAAATGAGCAAGGAAAAGATAATCGGAATCGACCTAGGAACCACAAACAGCTGCGTAGCAGTAATGGTGGGAGGAGAAGCAACTGTTATCCCTAATTCTGAAGGAGGGAGAACTACCCCATCGGTAGTGTCATTTTTAAAAGATGGCAGCCGGTCTGTTGGCCAGGTAGCTAAAAGACAAGCCATCACCAACCCGGAACACACTGTTTTTTCGGCCAAACGTTTTATGGGCCGCCGTTTCAACGAAGTCCAACAAGAATTAAAATATGTCCCCTTTCAGGTTTTTGAAGGTGGCAAGGGCGAAGCCCGCATCAAAATTGAAGACAAATCTTACTCTCCGCCGGAGATCTCTGCTATGGTCTTGCAGAAATTAAAACAATCCGCTGAAGAATACTTAAGTGAACCTGTCAAGAAAGCGGTTATCACTGTTCCGGCCTATTTCAACGACTCCCAACGCCAGGCCACCAAAGATGCCGGCACAATTGCTGGCTTGGAAGTCTTAAGGATTATCAACGAACCGACCGCTGCATCCCTAGCCTACGGCATTGAAAAGAAAAAAGAAGAAAAAGTGGCTGTCTTTGATCTTGGTGGCGGAACCTTTGATGTCTCCATTCTTGATATTATGGAAAATTCCGTTGAAGTTCTGGCTACTAACGGAGACACCCACCTTGGCGGCGATGATTTTGACGAAAAGATCATTCACTGGCTAGCCGATGAATTCAAAAAGGACCAGGGTGTTGATTTATCTAAAGATAAAATGGCCAAACAACGGCTAAAAGAAGCCGCAGAAAAAGCTAAGTGTGAGCTTTCCACTGTGTCTGAAACAGAAATTAACCTGCCTTTTATTACTGCTGACCAATCCGGGCCAAAACACTTAGTTGTGAAATTATCACGAGCTAAATTGGAACAATTAGTTGGCGATCTCGTTGAAAGATCCCTAGAGCCCTGTCGCAAAGCTTTAAGTGACGCTGGGCTATCTGCGAAAGATATCAATGAAGTAATTTTAGTTGGCGGCCAAACCAGAATGCCAATGGTTCAGGAAGCAGTTAAAAACTTCTTTGGTAAAGAACCACATAAAGGTGTTAACCCGGACGAAGTGGTAGCCTTAGGAGCTGCCCTACAGGGTGGAATCTTGGCTGGTGAAGTTAAGGAAATGGTGCTCCTCGATGTAACTCCATTAACCTTAGGCATTGAAACCTTAGGCAGTGTAGCTACCCCTTTAATCGAGAGAAACACCACCATCCCAACCTCCAAGAGTCAGGTTTTCTCCACAGCTGGAGACGGTCAAACTTCCGTAGAGGTCCACATCCTTCAAGGCGAACGCCCCATGGCCGCCGATAACAGAAGTCTGGGTAAATTTCATCTTGACGGCATTCCCCCTGCTCCACGCGGCATCCCCCAAATCGAGGTAACCTTTGATATTGATGCCAACGGAATATTAAATGTCCACGCCAAAGACAAAGGCACTGGCAAAGAACAAAAGATTACTATCACAGCATCTTCCGGCTTAAGCAAAGAAGAGATCGAAAAGATGAAAAAAGAAGCTGAAGCTCATGAAGGGGAAGATAAAAAACGTAAAGAAGAAATTGATACACGTAACCAGGCTGATGGCTTAGCCTACACTGCAGAAAAAACCATTAAAGAAGCCGGTGACAAAGTCGATCAGGCAGACAAAGATAAAATCGAAAAAGAGATTGCTGCTGTCAGACAAGCGCTGAAAGATAATAATACTGAAGCAATCAAATCAAACCTGGAAACCCTGCAAAAAGACATTTACGAGGTTTCGGCAAAAATCTACAAGGCAGCTGAACCTCAACCCGGTCAACCAGGCGCTCCAGGACAACCAGGAACAGAACAAGGAACAGGACCAACTGTTGATGCTGAAGCTGAAATTAAAGATGACAAGAAATAATCTCTAATGGCAAGCAACCGTGACTATTACGAAGTTTTGGGAGTTTCCAAGACCGCTTCTGCTGATGAGATTAAGAGGGCTTACCGCAAGTTAGCGAGAGAATTTCATCCGGACGTCAACAAAGAAACTGGTGCGGCCGATAAATTCAAAGAGATCAACGAAGCCTACCAAACCTTGTCTGATCCCAACAAGCGCTCTCAATATGATTATTATGGTAAAGCTGGTGCAGGTGCCGGAGCCGGACCAGGAGCCGGAGGTTTTGGTGATTTCGGCGGTGGATTCCAGGGCTTTGAAGGTTTTGGTGAATTTGGTGATATCTTCGATGTCTTTTTCGGCGGCGGTGGCAGAGGCAGGCGTCCGCAACAAGAACGTGGGGCTGACTTGCGCTTTGATCTGCGTTTAAATCTAGAGGATGCGGCTAAAGGTTTAGAGAAAGAAATTACCCTCCCCCATTTCGTCCCTTGTGAAACCTGTAAAGGGAGCGGCGCCAAACCAGGCACCACCCCTAAAAAATGTTCGGCCTGTAACGGTTCTGGACAAATCAAAAAAACACAAAGAACTATCTTGGGTAGCTTTACACAGGCTATGCCCTGTTCAAACTGTCGCGGCACTGGTTCGGTTATTTCTACCCCCTGCTCAACTTGTCATGGCGAAGGCCGCATAAAGAAGAGCCACAAAATAAAAGTTAAGATCCCGGCTGGAATTGATACCGGCCATCGCCTACGCGTAGCTGGAGCAGGAGATGCAGGGCCTAAAGGAGCCACTCCCGGTGATTTATACGTTTTTATCAACGTTGAACCACATATTAATTTTAATCGCGAAGCTGAAAACCTTTTTCATCGCACCAAAATCTCTTTTACTCAAGCAATCTTAGGTGATGAAATAGAAGTTCCCACCCTTGAAGGAAAAGCTACACTAAAAATCCCGGCCGGAACACAGCCCAACACAAATTTTCGGCTTAAGGGCAAAGGGATGCCTGTGCTGCAACGACGAGATCGTGGTGATCTTTATGTCCTGGTTGAGATAGAAATCCCCAAAAAAGTTTCCAGCCAACAAGCGGAACTGTTAAAGAAATTTAAAGATGCATAGAGTTTTTGTTGCCCACGATCAGATCCCCACAATCACAGGTTCGGATGCTCACTATATCAAAAACGTCCTACGACTTAAAGTTGGAGATCATTTAGAACTTTTAGACGGGACTGGCCTAATTTACTCCGTTAAGATTACTCAACTAAAGATGGAACAAATTAGTTGTGAGATTATTAAGACTGCTAGCCCTGCTGTGGAACAAAAATTTCAGATAACCATTGCTCAAGCAATCCCAAAAGCCAAAAAAATGGATCTAATTATTCAAAAATGCACCGAACTAGGAGTTGCCAGGATAATCCCGATGTTGACTGAAAGATGCATTGCTAAAGGGGAAAAAGTTGAACGTTGGCAAAAGATTGCCAAAGAAGCAACCAAGCAATGTGGCCGGACAACAATTCCAGAAATTACACCACTAAGGTCTTTTGCAGATGTCCTGAAACTAAAAGGACCATGTGACCTAGCCCTGCTACCATGGGAACTAGAAAAAGATCTTCAGCTAAAACAGGCATTGTCCTGCAAGAAACCAGCCAATATTATTATTTTGATCGGCCCGGAGGGTGGTTTTTCTCAGCAAGAGGTTGAACTTGCCAAAAGAGCAGGTTTTACAACAATCTCCCTCGGCCCCAGAATTCTACGCACAGAAACTGCCGGCCTAGCCATGCTTAGCATGATTAACTACGAGTACGAACAATAATTAAATTAGTGAGGTCCACATACAGAGAGAGCCCTCTCCCTCTAAAGTAACCTAGTTTCCTTTAGAAAAAAAAGGGCTCAACTCAATTTACAGTAACAATTCGGTTCCGAAGTTAACAGATATGCCCTTCATCGAGTAAGTGCTAGATCCATTATTGCCAGATCGGATCATAGAATATCCAATCTCAGCATATGAATTTCCACCCAAACCAATATCACCCTTGATGCCATAATAAACTTGGCCACCAACGGATCCGGAGGTTTGGCCTGTACCATAAACAGCATAGTTTAATCCACCACCAATGTACGAGTTGATTCCACCCATTACATCAGCAGGGATTGCCAAAATACCATCGACAAACACGGGGACAGCTGTCCTAGTGTTATCACTATAATCTTTTCCAGACGCTCCACCTACCCCAATTTTCCAGGTCACAGCTTTCTTAGAAAGACCCAACATAGGACCAATCCCTGTTAGATCATCCAAGATAATATCTGCACGACCAGTAATTACTGAATTTCCAGCAATGTAACCAATGCTGTAACCAGTATTAACATTCCAACCAAACAAGCCCTTTGTTGCAGGAGCAACCTTTATAACCATTGGTACAGGCGCTGGAGCAACACGACGTGGTGGTGGTGGCGGCGGTGGCGGCGGTGGTGGCGGCGGTGGCGGTGGTGTTGCCTGAGCTTGCATTTCAGCGCTAAGCTTAGCCCAACGTCTCAAAGTAGCTGCCTTAATCTCTTGCAATTGCCTGACTTTGGTAGCATCACCAACACTGCGGGACTTAATTATCTTTGCGTCTAAAACCTTTAAATAAGCCCTAACAGCATCTTTCTCTTGATCAAGAGTTCGACCAAAAGCCAAACCAGCCAAAGTCACAACAAATGCTACCATTACAAACAATACGATGATTCTTTTCATTATTTTCACCTCCTTTCTTACTGCGAATTATACTTATGAGCCAATGCTTTGTCAAGGCAAGTTTGAGGCAAGTTTGAGTCTATTATAAAGCAATTTTCTTGCGAAAACCAAACAAAACTGTTAAGCCTTTTTGAGATGGGCTGAAACCCGTACACAATAAGCCATAACCGATCTCCCCAAATACTCGACCAGTAAAACCATCGCTCTCTACCCCATAAAAAATCTGCCCCCCTACAGTTCCAGACTTTCTCCCACTAGTTAAAGCAACATAGTTAAGGCCAAAACCAAGATAGTTTTCTACTCCGGTTAGATAACCGGGAGGGAAGTAGAAGACAGTATCAAGGTAAAAAGGAATATATCTACGAGAATTACTTTCCGTTTGAGATAAACCGGTAACAAGACGCAAAGCAGACGTCGTTGGCCCGACTACATAGGAAAGGGGGAGTCTAATTTCAATATTCAGAGCAGGTGCAGCAGCATAAAAACCAGTAATAAATCCCAGCTCAAAGTTCAAATTCCGCCCGGTTGAGAGTGCTTGGCTTGGATTATCAACTGTGACAGTTTCAGCAATTGTTTTTTCCGTTTCAAGGATAAAAACATCCTCTTCTACTAGCAAGGAGCTTTCTTCGATAGCTTCAGCCAACTCCGTTCCCGAGGTCTCTCCCTGCCCTGTCTTCTCAATAATTACCGGTTCAATAGACCGCTTTGATTCTACAGGTTGAGTTGCTTTAGTTTTTTCAACAACAACTACTTCTTTTACAACAGTAGCCTTTGGAGCAGTAGTAGTTTTTACGTAGTAAACACCAACGGTGGTGACCGCAACTGTTCCACCAACAAGAAACCAGATTAATATATTTTTTATCACGCCATAAAGCGTAACAAATCTCTGGTTAAAGTCAAGGCTATTTGTTATAATGAATTCATGGAAATACTCGCTATCATAGTTTCGATCATAACCCTATTTGCCCTTGGTCTTATTTTACTTAAGTTGAAACAGCCAAGCCAAACAGGTCAAAATGACCAGGCAATCGGTTTAATCCAACAACAAATGGACGGCATCCACCAGGAAATTACCAAACTATACACAGAAAACCAAAACATGTTCCAGAAGGTTGATACAAATTTATCCCAAAAACTCCACAATGTTGACGAGAGTGTTAATTCTCGCTTAAGCAACGTCGGTTCCCGTCTGGACAATGCGGCAAAAATTATTGGCGACATCAAACAAAAGCTTGGTGAAGTACAAGAAACCAACAAACGGATTGAAGATATTGGTCAGGATATTTCCTCCTTACAAGACATCTTACGCGCACCAAAAATCCGCGGGGGCATTGGGGAACTGTTTTTGTCTGATCTTTTAAAACAGGTTTTGCCCATTTCTCGTTACAAACTGCAACACTATTTTAAAAGCCGAGAAGCCGTTGATGCGGTTATCATTCTAAAAGAGGGCATGGTGCCAGTCGACTCAAAATTCCCTTTAGAAAATTTCAAAAAAGTCATCGCCGCCAAGGATGAAGCGGAAAAAATGACTGCCAAGAAACAATTTATCCGTGATGTCAAAAAACATATTGATGCCATTGCTTCAAAATATATCTTGCCTGACGAAGGTACTTTTGATTTCGCCTTAATGTATATCCCGGCTGAGAATGTCTATTATGAAACCATTATCAAAGATGAAAATCTTGACGAAGAAAAAAGCATCTTCCAATACGCAATGAGTAAAAAGGTTTTGCCCACCTCCCCCAACTCTTTTTATGCCTATCTCCAAACCATCCTTTTAGGTTTAAGAGGAATGAAGATTGAGGCACAGGCTCAGGATATTTTAAGAAATCTCGCCAGATTAGCTGGGGATTTCAACAAAGTAGTTGAGGATTTTTCTAAAATTGGTACCCACATAAAAAACTTAAATGCCGCCTATGAAAATACGGATAAACGCATCAGTCGTTTTGGCGGCAAACTTGAGTCTTTGGAAGAAACAGACGCCGCCCCACTATTGGAGACATAAAAATGCGGCTCTTATTTTTTTTAATTATTATCTATTCATTAATCTTGGGATCCAGTCAAGTTGCCTTGAAAAGCGGGATTAACCAATTGGGCAAATTAAACAGCAAACATCTGTCTGATATCTGGCCGATTTTTTTACAAGCCTTAACCAGTTGGCCGATTATGATTGGTATTTTGTTTATGGTCTTGTCCTTTTTTCTCTGGTTTTATATCTTATCCTTATTTAAACTAAGCCTGGTTTTCCCTCTTTCTTCCATAACCTTTGTAGTCACTGTAATTATGGCCGCGATATTTTTAGGCGAGGGTTTAACAATCTGCAATGTTATTGGCACGCTGGTAATCTGCGCAGGCGTGTTTATTTTGCTATTAAGGGTTTAACAGCTTAAACAATAGCTTCGGGACAGACCTCACTATAGGCACAATAGCCGCAGGTAAACGAAGAAGGTTTGGCTTTGTAATTATCAGCACGAATACCCTCTGCCACTGTTTCAATCTTACCCCAAACTTTATCCAAGTCTTTAACTGTCTTTTGAACAGAACCAATTAGTCCTGTATCTAAGAAGTGTAACTCGACTCGATGCGGTAAGACTTGAAACATTTGCGCCCAAGCCAGAGCATAAATAGAGAGCTGCATACTATCTTTGGCCTTTTTGTCCGCAGCTTCTTGAGTCCTAACATCTGAAGATTTAAAATCAATAATAAAAACCTGCTCTCCCCTTTTGTCTACTCGATCAAACCGTCCCCGCACCCGAATATCATCTTTTAGAATCGTAAAACTCTCTTCAACATAATAGGGGACTTGTTTTAACTTTTGCTGCTCTTTGTAGAATCTAGCTAAGGCTTGCTTCCCTGTCTTTAATCGTCGTTCTTCATGTTCACGAGAAATAAAACCCTCTGAGGACCAGTTATCCAAAAAGACCTGTTCTAAATCCTTGGCCGAAAACCTTTGTTTATTTTTCTGGGCCACATGAAAGGCCTGCACTGCCTTATGCAAAGCTGAACCATAGATAATTTGGTGATTAGACAAAAGGGGGACGCGCAAGATATGCACATATTTATATTTCAAGGGACAACTTAAATAATCATTAATATGATAAAAGCTTAAGCTCAAAACTTTGTCTTTGTTTTTTGAAGGAAGAACAATATTTTCTACAGGTGCAAAGAGCTCAATCTGCTCAAGAGGAGAAAGCTTAGCCACAGAAACATCCGCTTTTGGCCTATCTAAAGCTTCCAAAACAAAGCGGGACAGCTTGCGAGATCGCTTACCACCATAATCCAAGGCTGAAGTTAAATACAACTCTTGCTTAGCCCTGGTCATAGCGACATAAAAGAGACGCCGTTCTTCTTGTAAGTGAAAATCACCAGTTGGCAAAATATCTTTGATTAATTCGGCTGGCAGTTCAATCTGATCTTTTCTATCGCGCAGAGGAAACTTATCAACTACAAGTCCAACCAGAAAAACAACGGGGAACTCTAAACCCTTGGCCTTATGAACTGTGAGAATATTAACTGCGTCCTGATCAAGGTCTGGTTGACTAGACTCTGGATCGTCGCCAGCCTCTTTTAAAATATTTAAATATTTGACAAACTCCGACACTCGATCAACTTCCGCAACTTCATAAAATTCTCGCACCTTTTCAAAAAACTGGGCCAGGTTCTGGATCATTTTTTCCGAGACAGCTGTTTTTTTGAGTGTCAGATACTTTAAGTAACCACTCTTTTTGAGAAAGAGATAAAGAACCGCTCCTGTTGAGTGCTCCTTGGCGTAATCAATATACATGGCAATATCCTGCATGACACTTTGTATTGTTGTGCGAGTATGTTCTTTAATATCGCTTAACACTTCATATTCTGCCGAAGCATCATCTAAGTGAGTAAAAACATGATGTAAAGTGTAATTGCGGCGATTGGCAAAGGTGCTGAGTTTTTGTAAGTCTAGAGCATCAATGTTATATAAAGGTGAACAAGCAATATCGTATAAGCTAACACTATCAGCCAAGTCGCCAATCACCCGGAGAAAGGAAACTGCCATTCTCACCTCGGGCAGAGAATATAAACCTCCCCCACCCTTAGATTGATGGGCTAACCCAGCCATGTTCAAAGCTTGCTTAAAAGGTTCTGCCCCAGCGTTGGAACGAGAAAGAATCGCAAAGTCTTTCAACTTATAATTGCCTGTCTCAAACTTCTCCTTGATCGTCTTAGCCACCCAGTCTGCTTCAGAATGAATAGTATCAAAAGTTTTTTGTTCAAGGACAGACTCCCCGCATTCCCCACCTGCCTGCTCGCCTCGCGGCGAAGCGGGTCGGCAGGCAGGGACTTTTAGTCTGGGGTTTTGACTAACCAACCGCTTATTCACCTTGCTGCGAATTTCTAGACGATCGGGATTGTTATGCTGAATTAGCTTATAAGCCGCATCAAGAATTTGCTGACTGGAGCGGTAGTTTTTAGTTAAAACAACTTTTTGGGCTTTTTTATAGGTCTTTTCAAAATTAAGAATATTAGAAAGGGCGGCGCCCCTCCACTTATAGACAGCTTGGTCATCATCTCCAACCACCGTAATATTCTTATGCTTTTTAACTAAAAGTTTTAATAATTCAAACTGGGCATAATTGGTATCCTGAAACTCGTCAACCAAGACATATTTATATTTCTGCTGAAATCTTTTTAGAACCGCTGGATGTTCGCGGAAAAGCCTTAAAGTTAGATTAACTTGATCCCCAAAATCTACAAAGCCCTTTTGGGCTTTTAATTCTTGATATTTAGCATAAGCCTTGGCAACTTCCAACTGTTTTTCTTTTTCTTCAACCCCATCTTTATCCTTTGCCCTCAATCCCCTAACAGACTTTTCTCCCTTTACGGCCCTCTTTCCCTTAAAGGCCTTCACAGCCTTAACCCCCTTAATGTATTCTTCAGGAGTAATATCCTCATCCTTGGCTCTTGAGAACGCTGACAACAAGGCCTCAATATGCTTGGAAGGATCTCCCAAAGAACGATAGTGTTTCAGTGGCAAATCAAAGATATGTTCACGCAATAAAACGGCTTGCTCTGCTTGGGAGATGACACGATAGTCAGGTCGCAAACCCAACTCAAAAGCATAATCCCGCAAGACTCGATCACCAAAGGAGTGAAAAGTAGCAATCGAAACATCAACATAGCCATATGGCACTAATTGATCTACCCTTGATTCCATTTCATCGGCAGCTTTGTCGGTAAATGTTAGAGCAAGAATTTCTCCAGGCTTAGCTTTTTTGGTAGCAATCAGATAAGCAATGCGGCTGGTAATAACGCTTGTTTTCCCTGTGCCGGCACCGGCAATGACTAAAAGTGGGCCTTTATCGTGGGTAACTGCTTTCTTTTGCTCCGGATTAAGATCTTTTAAGATATCATCTTTAGTAGCGTAGGTTTTGAGGTTGGGCATGATTAATCAATTATACACTTGCCAGAAAATAAAGTGAAATTTTCGATCATTTTCACAGATAATCAATAGTAAAGGAAATTACAATTAATGTTTTGCAATATACCTAACACAATATTAAACATCGTAGGGCTAAAGACTGGAACTGTAGCCACAGCTAAAAAACCACTTGGTAAAAAGGCTTATTTTTACAAAACCAAAGAGGGTCAAGTAAGGCCCTTAAGAGATCGGCTTAAGGAAGTATGCGGAATTAAAGCAGGAACTCCAGATAGAATTTTGTTCCTTGCTCCCCCAATACTGTTTCAAAAAGTGCTGTTTTTTTTAGATCCTTCCCATAATCTCAGCTCTTTACGAGGTTTACCTGCAGAGGTTAAGCCATTAATATTTGATGAAGCAAAAAATAATATTTTTAGATCGGAATTGAGTGGGGCAGCTATTGTAATCTCAGAAAGAGATTCCATGAAAATTGGCGAAATAACTAAAGAGGGTACTGATCTTTACTCTTTTAGTCGCAGGGCAACAATCAATTTTCTAGCGCCATCTAACCACTAGCTTCTAATTCAGCTTGCACTGGATCAAATATACCTAGCCACCACTGTCTCACCCCGGATAGCCAGCCGAATTTACCTGGTTTTTCTTGAGTCTGTTTCACAGTATCAGTCTGTTCAGTAGGTCTCCAATCAGAAAGAACTCCTGCTTTGGGACTAATCTTGGCTTGGGGGAGGGGAACATCACCAACCAGAGATGCCATCAGTTTTGCTGATCCACCAATAGAGGAAAAACCAAGAGTTTCGTAAAATTCATCTGCAAGTGACAAACTAATTCTAAAAAACCTTTTCCCTTCACTTTTTGCCATTCTCATTGCTATCCCCATAAGGGTAGAGCCAACATATTTATAGCCTTCTTTAAGTCCGCTGGCAACAAATATAGGGGTAGAAGCATCTTTAGCTAATTCTTGACATTCTTGATATTGACCTTCAGGTCTATAACCCTTAATAACATTATAGCCACCCTGAACACCTGTGCCTACAAAATCAGTGGCAACTCTTCCATAGACAGTGTATCTAGAGCTAGCTTGATCTTTTAAGGCAAACCCTAAATAACCTCCACCACTCTCTCCAGGAATATGAACTGATTGATAAATAAAACGAGCCTCACTCCCATTCTCTAATGTTACATCATAAAATCCTTGCTCTGATAAAGCCCTGACAATTTTGGCTAATGAAACCTGTGGAGTCCGTTTGGGTTGCTGAGGTCGTACGTCAACCTTACGGTTTATTTGAGGCCCTCTATTTGGTGTTATTTTTGACGCGCTTGGCATTCTATAATATATATCGGATTAAAAAGGCAGAAACTTGCGTGTTTATAGCTAAAACAGAGAAAGCAAAAACAATATTATTGAATTCTCAAGCTTCTTCATTTACCCAAAAAAATTCATTAAAATATTCGAAAATGGGCAGAGTTATAGCTTCTGTTACCATTCAAGGTTCAAAAGTTGTTAAAGTAAGTGCCCAAAGAACAGGAAGAGCTCGCTTGGATTCAGCTATCACCTCCGCTTTAAGCAAAGCTTGGAAAGGACGTGCTATGGCTGGAGTTGGCAATGCAGAGATTAAACTACCTATTATGCTACAACAGGCTATGTTCTAAAAACAACAATATATCTTAAAAAGCAAAAGAGCTGTCAGTTTTGACAGCTCTTTTTTTATGTAATAATGATTCCTTAATTTTGATCTTTGAATTTTGAGCTTACTTTATAATCACCCTATCCACCCCATCAACCTCAAAAATCTCAACTTTCACATCTTCTTTCTTAGCAGTAGGGATAACTTTGCCGGCTAGATCAGGATGGATTGGTAACTCTCTGTGACCACGATCAATCAAGGCAACTAACTGAACCTTAGCAGAACGGCCATAATCTTTTAAACCATCCAAAGCTGCACGAGCAGTCCGCCCGGCAAAAATAACGTCATCAACCAGCACAACTGTTTTACCGGTAACGGTAAAAGGCATATCCGATTTACGTACTTCAATATATTTACCCTTTTGAGTCAAATCATCACGATACAAAGATACATCCAAGGCTCCTACAGGAACTTCAATCCCTTCTTGCTTAGTGATTACATCGGCTATCCTTTTCGCCAAGGGCAACCCGCGTTGAATAATACCAACCAAGACAATATTTTCTGCTCCCTTATTCAACTCAATAATCTGGTTAGCCAACCTGCGAATCGCCCGAGCCATCTCCACATCATTCATCACAACCTTAACTTTCTCAACTGTCTGCTTCTTTTTAACCATGATAACATCCTCCTTTTTAGACCAGAGCTTTGGCGGCTTCAAGTAAACTTGCTAGCTTATCTTTTTTGTCTGATTCAGCATAAATACGAACTAATGGCTCTGTGCCAGACGGTCGAGCCAAAACCCAGCTCCCTTCCGCTAAAGTTAATTTGACCCCGTCCAGCTTATTTACATTCAAAACCTTAACCCCGGCAAAATCTTTGGGAGTTTGGTCGTTAAGTTTGTCCATTAACTTCTTTTTTGTTTCATCGGTCAGCTTAAGATTAATCTTGTCATTATAAACTGCGCCAACCCTGCCAATTAGCTCCTGCCAGATAACAGAAAGGGGCTTTTTGTACTTAGCAATCATTTCCACAACCAAGAGATCGGCTAAGATCCCATCTTTTTCAGGAATATGCCCTCTAATGGAAAGCCCCCCACTCTCTTCCCCGCCAATAATTACAGCTTCGCTCATCATAAATTTAGCAATATATTTAAAGCCTACAGGGGTCTCATGAACCTTAATGTCATGCTGAGCCGCTATACGATCAACAAAATTAGAGGTTGCGACTGAACGGACAACCGAACCGGTAAAGCCCTTTTCAGTAATCAAATAATAAAAGATTAGCGGCAGTATTTGATTGGCATGAAGAAAACCACCTTTTTCATCCACCACCCCAAAACGATCCGCATCACCATCATTGGCCAAACCAACATTAGCCTTTAGTTCAACAACTTTCTGCTTCAGTTCGCCTAAATGCTCGTCACTAGGCTCAGGATTGCTGCCACCAAACAAAACATCACGGTTACTATGCAGCGCTTCTACCTGACAGCTATAACCTTGCAAAATCTTATCAACATAACCGCGGCCGGAACCATGCATAGAATCATAAACAACTTTAAGCTTAGCTCTTTTAATTAGTTCAACATCAATAAAGGTTTCCAGATAAGCAATATAGCGTTCCCTCGGTTCAAAACGTTCTGAGGTGCCTTTTTGTTTAGGAGTTGGCAAGGTTAGATCATTATTGGAATTTTCTTGTAACTCTTTAGTAATCTCTTCGCCAGCTGGCCCGGCATAGTCTGGAATAAACTTAATGCCGCAATATTCGGCAGGATTATGGGAAGCTGTTATCATCACAGCACCGGCAGCCTTTTTGTCTTGAACTGACCAGGCCACGACAGGAGTTGGAGTATCTCTTTCAGTTAAAAGACAGTTAATACCGGCCTCTTCCATGACCTTAACAACTGTTTCCGCAAATTTGTCGGCCAAAAAACGTGGGTCATAGCCAACTATGAGTGGTTTATTGGCAAAACCGTGGTTAATTAAATAGAGTGCAATTGCCCTAGTGACTTTTTTAACGTTATCAAAAGTGAATTCTTCCGAGATTATTGCCCGCCAGCCATCCGTTCCAAACTTAATCATGATATGTTATTATAACATAACGATTGCGCCTATAGCTCAGCTGGATTAGAGTGCTTCCCTGCGAAGGAAGAGGTCGTGCGTTCGAATCGCACTAGGCGCATTTCTTTGTGGAGAGGTGGCAGAGTGGTTGATCGCGCACGCTTGGAAAGCGTGTATACTTTAACCGGTATCGTGGGTTCAAATCCCACCCTCTCCGAATTTCTATAAGAGAGTGGCCGTTATAGCTGCCCCTTGATCATCCTTTTGAGTAACTAAGGATTCTTCATCAACTAAAGATCTAATTAGTTGAACAATTCTCGTCGCCACCTGAGAATATGCCTCGACTCCCGGCCTCCCCAAAATATTAACGTAACGTTGTGAAAAACCATCAATTGTAATTTTAATTTGTCCAGCTTCCAGCCAATCGATCCCAATATGCCCGGCAATTATTTCCTTATCAACATCCTGAATTCCAACTGTCCTAGCTAATTGCTCATGCTGAGTAATTTCCCCCTCACAAACCACCAGGCATCCAATATCTTTTTTGTACAAAAATTTGCCATCAAAACGATCGCCTTGATAATCACGTAATAATCGGCCAAACTTTTTTTGCGTTAAAAGCAAAGGTTTGACATATCTTAAATATCGGACAGTAGCATTTTCCCAGCCTTGTTCAACTAGAGCAAAATGCCGGTCAGACAAACGATTAAGACTAAAGCTCGTATCTCGAGGCCCAAGCGATATTGGCCCACAAATAATACGTTGCTCTGGCTTAACTCTACGCCACTCCCGGCGGTTCTTTGCCTCACTTGCCCCCTCAAAACCATCAAAGCGAGCCCCCACAGAAAGTTTGACCCCTCGCCCATCTCTGCGACTGACCAAACATAAAACCACAAAAGCACTTAAGCAATCATCACCAAAACCACTTGAATCGACAAGCTGTCTGGCTTTTGAATAAATAGTTTCCAAACCATACTCTCTATCAAGAAAAACTAGTAGATTAAGCGCAACCTCTGGATTTGATTGGTTATGAGCAACATGAGACAAACCAGCTTTGGTAAAACCGAGCCAATCAACCTGAAAATAGACTGGTTTTGAGAAAGACCCAAAACTTAAGCCAACTATCTCCCAGAGAGCATTTCTAGACAAGCCATGGTTTCCACTAGGCAAATCAGTCCAGAGACCCGTACTTAATTTGACCCCCTGGACATCCTGTCTTAACGCTCTACCAACATTAGGCAGGTATAGCTGCCTAGAATGAACTATTTTCTGATCTCCACCAATCATTCAACAAACTCCTCTTGGCAACCTTTATTGGTATATTATCGACAGATAATTTAATGAATTTCACCCCTTGCCAAGATTGGTAAGTAGCTCTAAAATGACTTAAGTTCTAATAAAAGAGAATACTAATAAATGGAAGGGTGGCTGAGTCTGGTTTAAATGGAGAGATGGCTGAGTGGCTTAAAGCGGCGGTCTCGAAAACCGTTTTCCGCTTCTGCGGAACGCAGGTTCGAATCCTGCTCTCTCCGATTAAAACCATGGGTTCTCCCGTCGATCATTATTTTATGATAATTGTGGAACCGACGGGATCCCGACGATTTCATTATTATTTATATAATGTCCGTCGGGAGAATCCCACCCCTTCCGAAGCTAATTAGAGAGATAAACCGGCAAGTACTTGTTCTTGTTCTGCGGGGAAGACCGCTCTCCCACAATAAAGCTGATAAGCATGTAAAATACTTACAGCCGTTGTTTGTCCAAAACCCAACTCACTTAAAGTCTCCCCATCTCTAACATTAAAAGCGGCAATAGCCCCTAAACGATTCATAATAGTCTTACCTGCGAAACAAGGCCGTCCCTAAACCAACCGTAATCCCTAACTTAGAATAAAAATTGGTTTTAACCCGCTTTTTCTTCCGCTGACTTTACCAGAGAAACAGAAACTTCCTCAGTCCGAGAATATTCTTCAAAAGACATGATCTTTTCCAACTCATTAGCAGAGGCAACAGAGGAACAAAAAACCAGCAATAATACTATTAAAAACAAGTTGTTTTTCTTCATCTTTTCGTCAGCATTATAACGTAGAAAATTTCTTCTCTTTTACAGTTGACAATCCCCTCTAAAAGTTGTTAAATAAGATCACAACAAAGACAAGGAGGATCTGCCAATGTCTACTTATGTTGAAGGGCTTGCTGATATTTACTCTATCACTGCTAAAATCCAAGAATTGAAACAAAATGCAGGAAATCTCTCTACTAATTCTAACCAAACAGTTGATATTGAAGAATCACTGCTACAAATGCAAAGAAGCTTTAGCTCCATGCTTAACAATCTGATGTTTTCCAGCAATGATGACGATGACAATTCCTCTGATCCCTTTAGTTTTTATAATAGCAGCGCCCAACAACTGCAAAACCTAAGTAATCCTACCTTAAACACGCTTAATATCCAGAATCCGAATTCTACCATCTAAATTAAAAGGGCAAGGGATTTTTCCCTTGCCCTACTTACTTTGACCTTTAACCGACTATCTACTTACAATCTTCTCCTGAACAATCGCAACCACAAGAACTTTTACCAGAAAAATTATCAAGAATAATGCTGGCACCAAGAATGATCAGCAAGATTGGGAAAACCGGAAAGATGATGCCAAAAAGACCACCTATTCCACAAGTTAGGGCAATGATGCCTAAAATAACTGTGATCGTTCTGACTTGAAGGCCATGAAAATGTCTGGCCGCATTAAGTCCCAAAAAGATTAGCCCAACCCCAAGCAACCAAGCAGACTCTGGAACTTGATGAGCCGGAACCAGCCACAAACCACCTATCATGATCAAAAACAACGCCCAACTAACAGAAACAAATTTACGATCCAAGGAACCTTTTGCTGCACCCATAACTTTTACCTCCTCTTCAAATACTTAAACAATAGTTTACTATATTTATTAAGACGATGAAAGACCTTTCAAACGCGTAGCCGAACCTCTTAGTCTCGGCACCACTCTTAGGGGGGTGCCTACGCGGAGGAAACAATGCTAAAATATAAATCCCATGAAAAATAAAATTGTACTTTTAATAGTTGTTTTTAGCGCTATCTTTTGTTCTCTTTCAACTCCAACTCAAGCTAAAATCAAGGGTAAACATTTTATCTATCCTGTCTTTGCTTACTCCGACACTGGCTACCTGATTGGTGGCTACCATGTTTACCAACCACCCAGTCAACGCTTGCTGGTTGAAAACTATTTAGCGCTAGGACAAAAGGGCCTTGATGTCATGACCGGACTTTATGGTTTTGCCCTTAACGATTCAACCGATTTGGAGACAAATCTATCTTATTCTAGTTTCCCGCAATATTATTTTGGCCTTGGTAATAATACTCCCCTAAATGCGAAAAAAGAAGTTTATGGCTCTTTAATAAATTACCAGCTGGGGATCAGAAAAGAGCTTAATCCACAATGGTCCTGGGCCCTATTCTACTTATACAGCGCGCGACAAGAAGACTTGGCAAAAAATTACAACATTACCTACGTCTCCAACGAAGCCCTTTCTGCTTTGGAGTTTTCTCTCCGTTTTGATGACCGGGCAAAACTAAATCCAACCAGTGGCAGCTACGCACATTCTTTTCTAACTTTTTATCCCGGCGTCGCTAATAGCTCAGCCAACCTTGATGATATTTGGAAATTAAAACTTGATCTGCGTTATTTAAAACCCTTTGGAGAGAACTCCCTGGTACTTAGGTCTGTACTGGGAACCCTTTCCGGTGGCAGGGCCTCATATTTACAAATGTTTAAAATCGGTTCCGACTCTTTGATGAGGGGCATATATTCCAATCGCTATGTTGGTAAAAGCCTGACCGCCTTTCAGGCAGAGTATCGCTTTAAACTCTTTGCTATTTTTTCTGGTGCCTGCTTTATTGCTGCCGGTCAAGTCGGAGATACCTTAGGCTTATCGGACCTTCATTATTCCAAAGGGGTTGGCCTCCATATTCTCTTGCCGGATGGAGAAACTCCCCTACGCTTTGATTTAGCCTCTTCGGAAGATACCGTTCTAGTATATGGCAGTTTTGGCCAGGCCGTGTCAAATCATATAAGAACCTAACCCAAATGGATATCGTTAAATCAATTAAGACCTAACCGAAATCACCTCCCTC